>NZ_JAVREM010000002.1:0-449338 GCF_031845425.1 Streptomyces millisiae | reverse complement strand
CCCTTCACGCGCGGCAGGCCGCGACGCGGCCGAACGGCCGGGCAGGGCCGGCGTGTCCCGCCGGCCCTGCTCCCCCGGCCGGGCCCCGGCCGCGCGCCGGCCGGGGGAGCCAGGCTCACGCCGGAGACCCGCTCCGGCCGCCAGCAGCCCACACCGCTTCAGTCGCCAAGGCCGGCTGCCAAGCCTCCGCCGTCGGCGAAGTGGCTGGTGACGCGGTAGCGGGCCGTGCCGAACGGGGCGTCGTCGGCGTGTGAGAAGCCGCGCTGGCGGTCGCTCAGCCGGGTCCAGTCGTCGCCGTCGGCGGCGGCCCGGTACAGCGAGAACGCGACCGCGTGCTTCGGCTTGTTCCAGTGGACGACGACGCCGCCACCCGCCGCCCTGGCCACCGTGGGCCGGGCCACGCCGTCCTCGACCTGGTCGACGGCGACCGCCCGGAACACGGTGTCCGCGGTGGCGGCGACGCCCGCGTGCACCACCCCGACCATCGGGGTGACCGAGGCGCCGATCCGCTCCCAGCGCTCGCCGTCGGCCGAGACCAGCGCCGTCACCAGGTGCGAGTCGGCGTGCCTGACCAGCCGGACGAACGGCGTGCCGGCGACCCGGTGTTCGACGCCCTCGCCGAGGTCCACCAGCATCGGGCTGCGGGTGATGCCGCCGGACGCGTTCTGACCGGCGTTGCCCTGGCCGATGTCCTCCCGCGAGTCCAGGCTGCGCGTCCGCAGTTCGAGCCGGCCGGCGGCGTTCGCCCCCAGGTGGACGTAGCGGGCCCAGCCGCCGGTGGCGTCCCGCAGCATCACCCCGTTGACCGATCCGGCGGCGCCCGTGAGCCGCGCGGTGACCGCGACCGAGCCGCTGACCAGCCGGCTCACCAGGTAGAGCGAGTCGTGGTGGTCCCGGTCGTAGATGTGGTCGTCGTCGCCGCCGGCGAAGCCGGTGCCGGCCACGCCCGTCACGGTGACGGTGCCGCCGCGCACCACGGCCGAGCCGGCCGCGCCCTCCCCCACGGGGTCGTCGCGCCAGGGGCCGCCGCGCAGCGCCGGGCTGTGCGCCGGCGTCAGGACGGCGGCGACCGGCGTGGCGGCGCGACCGGCGCCCCGCTCGTTCACCGCCTGTATCCGGTAGTGGTAGGTGGCGTCCTGGGCCGGCACCCGGTCGACGTGACTGGTTCCCCGCAGCCCGCGGGCCACCTCGGTGTAGCGGCCGCCGGCGCGCTCGGCACGGCTGACCGTGTACGAGTCGGCGCCGGCCGCCGGCTTCCAGCTGAGGCCGACCGCGCCAGAGCCTGGCGTGGTGACCACGACGTCCACCGGGCCCGGCGCGCCCGGCTCGGTCTCCGTGGTGTCGAGGCGCAGCACGACGGCCGTGCCGGGGTCGAGCGGCAGCGCGCCGTCCCGCACCGGGAGCCGCCGCCCCGACACCAGGTCGAGCACCCGGTCGACCCGGACCCCGGCGGGCAGCGGCAGCTGGTGGACCCGCTCGTTGCGGTGGGCGGCGCGGGTGGTGTTGGCGGCGAAGAGGTAGCGGCCGTACCGGGCGGCGGCCAGCTCCGGGTAGCCCGCGTAGGGGGTGTCCTCACGGAAGTTGTCGCGGTTGGTGCGGCCGACGCCCGGCTGGAAGGCGACCGGGGTCAGCTCGCCGGCCTGGGCCAGCGGCGGGGCGCCCGGCGCGGTGTAACGGTCGTGGAAGATGGCCTCCTCGACCGAGGGGGCGCGCAGCGTGTACTCCCGGTGGCGCAGCACGCCCTCGGTGGCGAACTGCGCCAGGTGGTCGTGCCCCGCGTGTTGGGCGTGCAGCCGGCCGTTGGCCTGGAAGCCGCCCTTGTTCCGCATGATGAGCGAGGCGAAGAGGTGCGTCTCGCCGTCCCGCACGCAGAACAGCAGGTTGTCGATGTCCACCCAGGCGAACCGCTCGGGCAGGTGGTCGCGGCCGACGCCGAGCCTGGCCAGCTCGGCGTCGGTGTAGCGGTCGAGGTCGGTGTGGGGCAGCACCACGCCGGCCGCCACCCGGCCGAAGCGGGGGAACTCGGCGCGGCCCGCGGTGAGGTACTCCCAGGTCTCCACGAAGCGGAGCGTGTAGCGGTGGTTGGGCAGGATGCGGGAGTCGAAGAGGTTGAAGTACTGGTTGTCCACCAGCTGTTGCTGGAGGAAGCCGACCGCCTCGCGGGCGTACTCCCAGTAGGGCTCCCACTCCGCTCCCCGGTAGCGCTCGGGGTGGCGCGCCATGTGGTGTTCGAGGGAGGCGAAGCCCATGGCCTGGGCCGGGCTCTGCTCGTCGGTCGAGTAGGCGACCCGGCCGGGGTAGGCCGAGTTGCGGTCGTCGACCACCTGCTGCATCCGCATCACCCGCCGGCCGGCGGCGTCGACCGACTGGTGGCGGGTCTGGCCCCGGGCGTGGACGCTGCGCAGCGCGAGCCGCAGGATCTCGTCGTTCAGCTCCTCGTCGCCCGCGTGGCCCAGGGTGCGGTAGAACCAGGACGGCAGGTAGTTGGTGGCCTCCCCGTAGTTGCCGACGTAGCCGTTCTCCCGGGTGAGCCCGGCCGCCGTGAGCCCGGTGTGGTGGCGGCCGTAGGGCAGCCGGCGCACCACCTGCCCCGCCTCGTCCAGCTTGCTGGTGGCCAGTCCGCGCATCACCACCCGCAGGTAGTCCTCGGTGTAGTGGGCGTTCCGGTCGTGCTGGAACAGGCTGTGGTAGAGGTCGAGTTCGCGCCCGGCCCGGTCGACGAGCACCTCCTCGCCGAGGAACGGCGCGGCGCCGAGCGCCTCCAGCGCGATGCGGTGGCTCCTGGCCCGGCCCTCGTAGTGCTCGGAGCCGATGACCCGCAGCCCCTCGTGGGCCTTCCAGGCGCCCTCGTAGGTGTACATCACCTGGTTGTGGATGTAGGAGAGCCGGGAGCGCGCGAAGTCGAAGGCCGCCTTGAGCACCCGCTCCCAGGCGCCGAACCTGGTCAGCTCCCCGCCGTCCCAGCCGACGCCGGCGATGCTGTTGTCGCCGTCCACGGTGCCGGTGACGAAGGGCTCGGCCAGCAGCGCGGCGAAGCGGTCGGCGCCGTAGACCTCCTCGTCGGCGATCAGGTTCTCGACGATGTACAGCGCCTCGCCGAGCGCCGAGTGGTACCCGCCCCAGTCGGACTGGTGGCCGCCGTTGCCCAGGCTCCTGACGTTCCCGTAGTACTGCCGGGTGTGGGTGTCGATCGAGGCGAAGATCCGGTTCAGCGCCGCCCGCTTCTGCTCGGGGGTGGCGGCCGGGCACCAGTCCATCGCCAGGGCCTCGGCGTAGTACCGCAGTTCGTCCTGGTAGCGGACGATCGACATGGTGGCGGCCGGGTCGGCGTCCACCCGCCGGGAGAGGGCGTCGAAGGTCTCGATCTGGCGGGCGCGGTACCGCTCGACGAGGGCACGCTCGGCCTCCGGGGTCAGCGCCGGGGCGGCGTCGGTCGACTTCCGGTAACCGGTTACGTCACCCGCCTGCGGATCCACCCAGGGCGCGGTGTGGGTGAACGCCTCCAGGTAACGGCGGGAGCGCGCGGTGACCCGGCCGGTGACCGAGGCGGCCACGGTGCGCACCGTGATCTCGACGGTGCTCCGGCCGAGGGTGGCGGCGAGCGGCAGCAGCGCGGTGGCGAGGAAGTAGCGACCCGTCAGGGCGGCCGCCCTGGTGCCCGCGTTGATCGGCTCGTAGTCGGCGGCGCCCCGGTAGCTCGCCTGCTCGCCGTCGACCAGCAGGATCGTCTTCTGGTCCGAGTCGTCCTCGCCCCAGAATCTGAGCGTGAGGTGGTTCTGCGCGGTGGGGTCGACGGCGACGGTGAACCGCAGGTCGCCGCCGCGCTCGGCGGGGGTGGCGAGCGGCAGCGCCACCCGGGCCCGGCCACCGGTCGGGCCCGGCACGACCTCGGTGTCCTCGGCGACCAGGCCGTGCGCCCGCTCGGAGTCGGGGTCCCCGAAGAGGACGGTGTCCAGCGCCCCGGGTCTGCCGCCCGGCGCGCCGGCGGACGAGGCCGGTGCCGCGGCCAGGGCGGGCGCGGCGGCGCCCAACGGGAGCAGGCCGGTCGCCGTCCCGGCGGCGGCGACTCGGAGCATGGCGCGACGGCTCGGTTCAGGGGTCATCCGATCGTCCTCCTTGGCGATGGAAGTAACCGTTTTCTCGGGAGGCGGCCTCATATAGAAACCGTTTGTCTCCGAGATCGCTGCGCACGCTAGACGCCTGGTTCCAAGAGCGTCAATGCTCGCGACAGCACCAACCGACGCGCGGCGGCCGAAAGTTGGTAAACGATTTCTTCCGAGCCGGGAAGGCAGCGGCGCCGCCCGGGCGGCGCCGCGCCTGCTCAGCGGGCCGTGCCCGTGCTCCAGAGGACCGTGCCGTCCGCCGCCCGGATCAGCACGTCGCCGTCGGTCAACACCTCGAGCGTCGATCCGGGGCTCGGCTCGGCGGGCGCCGACCAGACCGCACCGCCCTCGGAGTCGGCGAGCATCAGACGCCCGTCCGCGCGGAGTTCGGCCCGGACCGCGCCGAGTCCCGCGGCCCCGGCGCGCCAGCGCTCGGTCTCGTTCTCGTCGCGCACCACCAGGTCGCCGTCGGCCTCGAAGCGCAGCCTGGCCTTGCGGGTGCTGACCACCTCGCCGCGCTGGAGGGTGCGGACGGCGGTGAGGACGCGGTCGGCGGCCGGCCCACCGCCCACCGGGACGGTGCCCTTGGCCAGCCGCTCCAGGGCCGAGAGCGAGGGCGCGAACGCGTAGACCGCGCCCTCGGTGCGCACGAACTGGCGCAGGCTCAGCTCCACCGGGTCGCCGCCCTCGGCCCCGCCGGTCGGGAAGGAGACGACGCCCTCGCGCCCGATCATCGCGTCCCTGCCCACCGGCTTCTCCCGGCTGGGGAAGTCGCCGCTGTCCACCCAGGTGCGCTGGACGAACTCGAACTGCGCGATCAGGTCCGCCTGGTAGGAGACGAAGAGCAGCCCGCGCGGGGCGTCGGGGCCGTTGCCCGCGCCGCCGGCCGGGTCGAAGGGCAGGCCGTAGGGGATGCCGCGGCGCATGATCCGCCGGCCGTCGAGGGCGCCCTTGAGCGCCAACGGCTCCTGTGCCTCCGCGTCCACCGTGAGCCCGTCACGCGGGTTGACCTTGCGGATGTGGGAGCAGAGCGGGGTGACCCGCCCCTCGAAGTCGCCGTCGAAGCTGATGTCGTTGTCCGGCTCCGCGCCCGGGGCGGCCGTGACGTCGGCGTCCGGGGACTTGGCGACCGGGGCGCCCGAACGCCAGCGGCCCACCAGCCGGGCCGCCAACCACTCGGTGGTCGCCTCCTCGGGCACCGCGCCCCGCTCCTTGAGCGCCCGCAGCTGGTCGGCGACCTGGGCCCACCAGCCGGGCACGTCCTGCGCGAGCCGCCTGACCACGTGGAACGAGCCGTCGTTCATCCACTCGGGCAGCCAGGAGGGCAGCCGGTGGTCGGTCGGGTGGCCGACCACGAACTCCCCGGCCGCGATGATCCTGGTGCCCGGCTTGCCGCGCTGGTGCTCGGGGTGCTCGGGATCCGGCTCGTCGAAGCCGGCCACGGCCGGCTGGCTGATGCCGTCCTTGAAGCCGAAGTGCTCCTTGCCCCTGCGCTCTCCTTCGAGCGTGGCGCCGTTCTGCTCGAAGGCGACGGCGAGGCCGTGCCTGGCGATCTCCTCCCGCTCGTGGGCGAGGGCGGCGCTCAGCTCCTCCGAGCGGTCGGCGGCGACGGTGAGCACGGCGTGCACCGGCGCGTTCCGCCGGCCGCCGAAGAGCCAGTGGGCCGGGTCGTTCTGCCCGGTGTCGCCCAGCAGCTCGGCGCGCTTGGCCATGCCCTGGGCGAAGGCCTCCTGGGTGCTGCCGCGCGGCACGTCCGCGCAGGGCGCCCCGCCGATGAGCAGCGTGAGACCGTCGTGGGTGAAGCTCACCGATCGCCAGACGGAGCGGAGGCCGCTCGGGTCGTCGCCGGCCGAGTTGTGCCGGGCGCGGCTGAAGGCGGCGTTGAAGGCGGCGACGTCCCGGGTGGTGGCGATCCGGTGGCGGAGCCGGTCGAGCCAACCGCGGGCGCCGCGCTGGTTGCCGAAGGTGAGCAGGAGGAGCCGGACGTGGTCCTTGCGGAAGCCGGCCAGGATGTCGCCCTGGATCTCGGTGCTGCGGCGCAGGGGCAGCGCGCGATCGGCCGCCTGCGCGGGGATGACGCCCGGCGCGCCGGGCGGGGTGGGCACCAGCGTGGTCGCCGGCGACGCCCCGTTGCCGAAGGTGGCGGGCGTGCCGGGCGCCTGCGTGGTCGTGGAGTCGTTCATGAGCATCCCCCGTGTGCGGTGAGTGGTCCCCTGGTGGCGCGGCGCGGTCACGGACGCCACGAGAGGGCCAACGATCACCGGGGGCCGGCGGGCTCCCCGCGGGAGCCAAACCGCCCTTTCGTGGGGCGCTCGGACATCAGCGGGGGCGCGTGGGCGTTTTCCGGGCGCTCCTTGGGTTACTCGGGTCGTCGACCATCGCGATGTCGCGCTACGAGAGACGGTGAATACGATGCTGATCGCCTTCCTGACGGCGCCCGAGGGGGTCGAGCAGGTGGAGCTGACGGAGCCCTGGCGGGCCCTGACCGAGACCGGCGACACTCCGCGCCTGCTCTCGACCAGGCCGGGCCACGTGCAGGCGTTCGACCACCTGGACAAGGCGGACACCTTCCCGGTCGACGAGACGGTGCGCGAGGCCTCGGCCGACGACTTCCAGGCGCTGGTGCTGCCGGGCGGCGTGGCCAATCCCGACGCGCTGCGCATGGACGCGGACGCGGTGGCCTTCGTCCGCTCCTTCTTCGAGGCGGACAAGCCCGTCGCGGCCATCTGCCACGCGCCGTGGACGCTGGTGGAGGCCGGGGTGCTGCCGGGCAGGACCCTGACGTCCTGGCCGAGCCTGCGGACGGACATCCGCAACGCGGGTGCCACCTGGGTCGACGAGGAGGTGCATGTCGACGACTCCGCGCGCGGCACGCTGATCACCAGCCGGAAGCCGGCCGACCTGCCGGCCTTCGACGACGCCATGCTCCGCGAGTTCGGGAAGGTGGCGGCATGAAGCTCGACTTCCTCGATCCCCTGTTGCACCACCCGGGGCCGTGGGCCTCGGTCTACTTCGACACCTCGGCGGTCACGGAGGACGCGGCGGCGCAGCGCGCGCTCCAGGCGCGCGGCGCCTGCGAGAGGCTGGCCGAGCAGGGCGCGGACGAGGCGACCTGCCAGGCCATGTTCGAGGCGCTGAGCGGGCTCGACCCGGACCCGGCGGGGCACGCCGTGTTCGCCACCGAGGGCCGGGTGGCCCTGGACACGCCGCTGCCGGCGGCGCCGCCCGCTCCCCCGCTGACCGACTGGGCGCCGTTGCCCAGGCTCGGGCCGCTGCTCGACTACGCGGCGCGCGACCCGGTGTGCATGGTGGCCTTCGTGGACCGCAAGGGCGCCGACCTCCAGTTGCTCGGCCACGGCCGGCGGCCGCGCCCCGTCGACGAGGTGCGGGGCCAGCAGTGGCCGCTGCACAGGACCGGGCGGGCCGACTGGTCGGAGCGGCACTTCCAGTTCGCGGTCGAGAACACCTGGGAGCAGAACGCCGCGCGGGTCGCCGACACGGTGGCGGGCGACGCGGAACGGGCCGGCGTCGAGGTGCTGGTGCTCGCCGGCGACCCCCGGCAGCGGCGAGCGGTGCGGGACCGGCTGCCCGAGTGGCTGCGGGGGCTGACCGTGGAGTCCGAGCACGGCGGCCGGGCCAAGGGCTCGGACAACCGGCGTCTCGACGCCGAGGTGGCCGAGGCCAGGGCGGACCGGGCGCGGCAGGACGCGGAGCGCGTGCTGGACGAGTTCCACGCCCGCCGCACTCCGACGCACGGCCGGATCGACGCGGCCGAGGGGGTGCCGGCGCTGGTGGACGCGGCGCGTGAGCACCGCATCGCGGCGCTGTTGGTGCGCCCTGGTGGTCCGGATCTGCGCCGCGACGTCTGGGTGGGCGACGATCCCGACCAGGTGGCGGTGCGCAGGACGGACTCGCAGTACCTGGGTGCCCCCTCCCCGCACCAGGCGCGGGCCGACGACGCGCTGTTGCGCTCGGCGGCGGCGACCGGTGCCGAGGTGGTCGCGCTCGGCGACGGGGACGGTGCTGGGGCTGGCGCGGGCTCCGGGCTGCCGGTGGGTGGCCTCGGAGCACTGCTGCGCTGGCCCTACGAGGGCCCGGTGCCGGGCGGGGGCAGCAGGACGGGGCCGGTCAGCGGCGGCTGACCCCGCCCCGTTAGGGGGCTCCGGGGCGGGGGTACTCGCCCTCGCCCCGGAGGCTACGGACACGAAAGCGACTACACGGCGAGCCGGCCGCGCCCGGGGCGGGGCGGCGGGGCGTCGCGGGAGGCAGGCATGACGACGACAGCGGAGATCGATCTGGCGGAGCTCGGCCAGCAGCTTCGGGTGGACTCGGTGCGGGCCACCGGGGCGGCGGGCTCCGGGCACGCCACCTCGTCGATGTCGGCGGCGGACCTGATGGCGGTGCTGCTGGCGCGCTATCTGCGGTACGACTTCGACTGGCCGGACCACCCGGGCAACGATCATCTGATCTTCTCCAAGGGGCATGCGTCGCCGCTGCTGTACTCGCTCTACAAGGCGGCGGGTGCGATCGGCGACGACGAGCTGATGACGTTCCGCACCCTCGGCAGCCGGCTGGAGGGGCATCCGACGCCGCGGCTGCCGTGGGTGGACGTGGCCACCGGCTCGCTTGGCCAGGGCCTTCCGGTGGGGGTCGGCATCGCGCTCGCCGGCCGCCGTCTGGAGCCGATGCCGTACCGGGTGTGGGTGCTGCTCGGCGACAGCGAGATGGCGGAGGGCTCGGTCTGGGAGGCGTTCGAGCACGCCGGCTACGAGCGGCTGAGCAATCTGACGGCGATCGTGGACGTCAACCGGCTCGGCCAGCGCGGGCCGACCCGGCACGAGTGGGACCTGGACGCCTACGCGCGGCGTGCGGAGGCGTTCGGCTGGCACGCCATCGAGGTGGACGGCCACGACCCGGTGGCGATCGACGCGGCGTACGCGGAGGCGTTGAGCGTCTCCGACCGGCCCTCCGTCGTGCTGGCGCGGACGCTGAAGGGGCGTGGCGTGGCCTCGGTGGAGAACCGCGAGGGCATGCACGGCAAGCCGCTGCCCGAGGTCGACGAGGCGATCGAGGAGCTGGGCGGCGAGCGGCGGATGCGGGTCGACGTCCAGCGGCCGGCGGCCACGACGGCGCCGCGGTCCCAGCACGGGGTCCACGCCGAGCTGCCGGTCTTCTCGGTGGGCGAGAAGGTGGCGACGCGGGACGCCTACGGCCGGGCGCTCGCCGCGGTGGGGAGCGACCGCGGCGACGTGGTGGCGTTGGACGGCGAGGTGGGCGACTCGACGCGGTCCGAGTTCTTCGCGAAGCAGCACCCGGACCGGTTCTTCGAGTGCTACATCGCCGAGCAGGAGATGTTGGCGACGGCGGTGGGCATGCAGGTGCGCGGCTGGCTGCCGTTCGTCTCGACGTTCGCGGCGTTCCTGACCAGGGCGCACGACTTCGTGCGGATGGCGTCGGTGAGCCACGCCCAGCTCAACGTGGCCGGCTCGCACGCCGGCGTGTCGATCGGCGAGGACGGCCCCTCGCAGATGGGCCTGGAGGACCTCGCGATGTTCCGCGCGGTGCACGGGTCCACGGTGCTCTACCCGTGCGACGCCAACCAGACGACGCGTCTGGTGGCGGAGATGGCGGCCGAGCCGGCCGGGATCAGGTACCTGCGGACCACGCGGGGCGGCACTCCCGTGATCTACGGCCCCGACGAGCGGTTCCCGATCGGCGGCAGCAAGGTGCTGCGTTCCTCGGACGAGGACCGGCTGACGCTGGTGGCGGCCGGGGTGACGGTGCCGGAGGCGCTGGCGGCGGCGGACGAGCTGGCGGCCGAGGGGATCCCGGTGCGGGTGATCGACCTGTACTCGCTGAAGCCGGTGGACGTGACGACGCTGCGGGCGGCGGCCGAGGCGACGGGCTGCCTGGTGACGGTGGAGGACCACCATCCGGAGGGCGGGCTCGGCGACGCGGTGCTCGACGCGTTCACCGACGGCCGTCCGGTGCCGCGCCTGGTGCGGCTCGCGGTGACGACCATGCCGGGCTCGGCGACGGCGGCGCAGCAGTTGAAGGAGGCCGGCATCGACGCCACGGCCATCACGACCGCCGCGCACCGGGCACTCGCGGTCTAGCGGGGCGCCGCCGGCGAAAGGTCGTCGGCCCAGGCGTCGAGCGTCGGCAGGAAGCGCAGCACCGCCTCGGCGCGGTAGCGCCCCGAAGGGGCGCGGGGAACTGCGCGATCAGCCACGCACGGCCCGCGGATTCCCTGACAGCGCTCACGCGGGGGCGCCGTGCCCGGCCTCCGCTGGCGGCAGCAGTTCGTCGGCCCAGGCGTCGAGCGTCGGCAGGAAGCGCAGCACCGCCTCGGCGCGGGCCCGCAGGTCTTCGGCGGTGCGGATACCGAGGTCGGCGAGCAGCTCGGCGAAGGCGGGCCGGTGCGCCTCCCGGAGCGCGGCCGGCGCGTCCGCGTCGAGGACGAGGTGGCAGCGGGCGAAGGTGGCGGCGAGCCAGAAGGCGATCTCCCGATGGTCGCCGGCCCGGATCCGGGCGAGGCTGCCGTCGACGGCGATGGGCCTGGCGGCCGCGGTGAGGTCGGAGCCGAACGGGAACGGGGTCCTGGCGACCTCGGCCGCCGCGTCGAAGGTGGCGGCGAGGGCCCGCAGGTGGTGTTCGGCGCGCTCCGCGGTGAGCCGGTGGCTGCCGAGGAGCCGCAGCAGTTCCTCGTGGCGGTCCGGGGTGCCGTGCGTGGTGAGGAGCTCGCGCGTGGCCACGTAGCGCAGCCGGACGGTGGGGTTGCGCAGGCCGGCGACCAGCAGGACGTGGGTGGTGACGCCGGTCGGGAAGAGCCAGCCGAGGACCAGCGCCGGCCAGGAGCGCTCGGGGTCCACGCGGCCGTCGGCGAGGTCGCGCAGCCCGTGCTCGACGCGCGCCCTCGCCTCGGCGCGGCGGCGCAGCACCCAGCGCGGCTCGGCGAAGCCGGCGGCGACCCGGGCGCGGAGCCGGCCGAGGTCTCCGGTGGGGTCGGCGATGACCGTGTCGGTCCTGAAGGGGGTGGCCAGGTGGTAGGAGGACAGCACGTGCTCGGGCGAGGCGAGTGACTCCCAGGGCACCACGGTGACCTCGAGCAGCGCGCCCCGGTGGCGGAACTTGCCCGGCTTGGCGGCGGGCCCGGGGCCGTCGACGACGAGCATGACGTCGGTGTCCGAGCCGGGCGGCACCTCGGCGTCGGCCGGCAGGTCGACGGTCGAACCGCTGAAGTACGCGCCGCGGAAGCCGGGCGTGCGGCCGCCGTGTTCCCTGATCCAGTCGGCGGCCGCCGCCCGTGCCTCGTTCACCCTCATGGCGGACGGTCTACCAGACGTCAGGGCGTCTGCTCGAACCGAGCGGCCTCCAGGTAGTCGGGGCGCGGGTCGAGCGCGGCGGCCAGCCGGAAGTGGCGCACGGCCTCCGCGTTCCGGTTGGCCCGCTGGAGGGTGCGGGCGAGGGCGAAGTGGGCGAAGGCGTTGGCCGGCTCGCGCTCGATGATCAGCTGGAACTCCTGCTCGGCGGCGCGGAGCTGGGCCGCCAGGAAGAAAGCGCGGGCACGCAGCAGGCGGGCCGCGGTGTTCTCCGGGTGCGCGGTGATCACGGGGTCGAGCAGCTTGAGCGCGCCGCGCGGGTCGCGGGCGTCGAGCAGCTGCTCGGCGGCCCGGTAGGCGATGACGTTGGTCTCGGGTGAGGTGTTCGGCACGTGCCCTCCTCGTTGGCTGGGCTTCGGTGCGGCGGCACGCGGGAGAACATCGGACCGCGGGCCGGTATTCCCCTGGTATGCCCGCCGGGGCGTCGGTGTCACCCGCCGTGCGGCGCCGCCGGGCCCGGGGCTAGCCTGGGGGCGACATGCCGGAAACCGAGACCCTCTCCCGCGGGCGCCGACTGCTGGTGCTGGCGATCTGCTGCATGAGCCTGCTGATCGTCAGTCTGGACATCACCGCGCTCAACGTCGCCCTGCCGTCGCTGGAGCGGGAGCTGGGCGCCAGCGTCTCGGGGCTGCAGTGGACGGTGGACATCTACACCGTCGTGCTGGCGTCCTTCCTGATGCTCTCCGGTTCGACCGCCGACCGGGTGGGCCGGCGCCGGGTCTTCCAGATCGGTCTCGTGGTGTTCACCGCCGGCTCGCTGCTGTGCGCGCTGGCCCCGAGCCTGGGCTGGCTGGTGGCGTTCCGGGCCGCGCAGGCGATCGGCGGCTCGATGCTCAACCCGGTGGCGATGTCGATCATCACCAACACGTTCCGCGACCCCAAGGAGCTGGCCAGGGCGATCGGCGTCTGGGGCGGCGTGGTGGGCATCTCGATGGCGGTCGGGCCGATCCTGGGCGGCGCGCTGGTGAGCTCGTTCGGCTGGCGGGCCATCTTCTGGCTGAACCTGCCGGTGGGCCTGGCGGCGCTGGTGCTGACCGCGCGGTTCGTGCCGGAATCCAGGGCGCCGCGGCCGCGCCGGCTCGACCCGGTGGGGCAGGTGCTGGTGATCGTGCTGCTCGGCTCGCTCACCTTCGGCATCATCGAGGGCGGCAAGGAGGGCTGGGGCTCCCCCGTGCTGCTGGTGTGCTTCGGGATCGCGCTGCTCGCGGTGTGCGCGCTGCTGTGGTACGAGCCGCGCCGCGCGGAGCCCCTGTTGGAGCTGCGGTTCTTCCGGAGTGTGCCGTTCAGCGGGGCCTTCGCCATCGCGGTGCTGGCCTTCGCCGGTCTCGGCGGCTTCCTGTTCCTGAACACGATCTACCTGCAGAACGAGCGGCACCTGTCGCCGTTCGAGGCCGGGGCGCACCTGCTGCCGATGGCGGTGGTGACGCTGTTCGCCTCGCCGTTGTCCGGCTATCTGGTTGGCCACTTCGGCGCCCGGGTGCCGCTGCTGCCGGCCGGGGTCGCGATCCTGGCGAGCGGGCTGCTGCTGACCCGGCTGGAACCCGACTCGTCGCTCGGGTTGTTGTTCTCCGCCTACGCGCTGTTCGGGATCGGCTTCGGCCTGGTGAACGCGCCGATCACCAACACGGCGGTGACCGGGATGCCCCGCGCCCAGGCCGGGGTGGCGGCCGGGATCGCCTCCACCGGGCGGCAGGTGGGTTCCGCGCTCGGCGTGGCGGTGGTGGGCACCATCCTGGCCAACGGCTCGCGGACCGCCGGCTGGTGGGTGATCGCCGGCTGCGGGGCGCTGGTGCTGGTCGTGGGGGCGCTCACCACGGGGCGCAGGGCGCGGGCCACGGCGGAGCGGGCGATGGCCTCGTTCGCCGCCGAGCGGCCCGCTGGAGCCGCCCGCCCCTGAGGCGTCGTCGCAGGCCAGAAGGGCCGTTCGGACGTTCGACGGTGAAACACGCACGTCACGCGGCGGGGCTATGATCCGCTTCACATCGATGTGATGAGGGGAAGGTGCGCGATAGCACTACGGATTTGGCTCAGCAGCGCGGGAGCGGCCACGACTCAGGTGATCCGGATGTTGCGGGACAATCCCGACGCCACTCCGGTCCGGATCCTCGGCACCAACGTGGACCGCGGCGCGGCCGCCCTCGCGGCCTGCGATGTGGCGGAGGTCGAGCCACATCGCGTCGACAACCACACCTACGCGGAGTTCGCCCTGGACTTCTGCCGGCGGCACGGCATCGACGTGCTGATCCCGCCCCGGCGCCTGGACGCCCTGGCGGGGCGGGCCGACGACTTCGCGGCGGCCGGCACCCGGTTGATGTCCTCGTCGCCGGCCGCGATCGACGTGCTCACCAGCAAGAGCCGCACCTACGAGGCGGCCAGGGCCATCGGCGTGCCGGTGCCCGAGTGGCGGGTGGTGCGGGACGCGGACGGCCTGCGGGCGGCGGTACGGGATTTGACCGGGGCCGGTGAGACGGTCTGCATCAAGCCGGCCGGCGAGTACTCGGCGTTCGGCTTCCGGATCCTGGACGAACGACCGCTCAGCATGCGGGACCTGCTGGAACCGGCGCGGCCGCTGGTCTCCGTGCACGCGGTGGCCGAGGCGCTGAGGCGGGCCGCCGACGAGCGGGAGAAGGTCCCCGCGTTCATCGTCATGCCCTATCTGGACGGGCCCGAGGTCAGCGTCGACTGCCTCTCGGCGCCGGGCGGCAAGCTGCTGGCCGGCATAGCCCGCGCCAAACAGGGCCGCTACCGGCTGCTGTCGGACAACCCCGCCTACCTGGAGATCGCGGAGCGGCTGGTCAGCCACTTCGAGCTCGCCTACCTCTCCAACGTGCAACTGCGCCACCGGAACGGGCAGCCCATGCTGCTGGAGGCCAATCCGCGCCCCTCGGCCGGCATCTTCCAGACGGCCTTCGCCGGGGTGAACCTGCCCTGGGCCGCCGTCCGGCTGCTGCTCAGCGGCGACCCGGGACCGCTCGCCGAACCGCGCCTCGGCGGCCGGGTCGCGGTCACCGAGATCGCCACCGAGGTCCCGGCCGGCGCGCTGGCCGTGGCCAGCTAGAAACCCGTCTGGCCGGCGCCCCCGCAGCGGCCCGCCGGACGGCGGGCCGCCACAGGTGGCCACGTCACCCGGGGGGCGGCGGCGCCGTCGTCCCCCGGGGCACGAACCGGACCGGCGGCGACCAGCGCCGCACCACCGGCACCCCGTCGATCAGCTCGACGGCGGTGAGCCCCACCGAGACGCCGAACTGGTGCACGTCACCGCGCATCGTGGACAGCGCCGGGCTCGCCAGCTGACACATCGTCGAGTCGTCCCAGGCGACGAGCGACAGCTGCTCGGGGACCGCGACGCCGAGCTCCTTGGCCACGCCGAGCCCGGCCACCGCCATCACGTCGTTGTCGTAGAGGATGGCCGTCGGCCGCTCCTCGCCACGGAGCAGCCGCGCCGTCAGCGCGGCGCCGCTCTCCGCCGAGTAGTCGCCCTCCACGATCACCGGCTCGATCCCGGCCTCCCGGCAGGTGTCGAGCAGGGCTTTCGTCCTGGCCACGGTGTGCAGCAGCTGCGCGGGGCCCGTGACGCGGGCGATCCTCCGGTGCCCCAGGTCGAGGAGGCTGGTCAGCGCCTCCCGCACCGGCTCCACGTCGTCGGTGGCCACCGGCGCGATCCCGGGCCCCGGCTCCCAACTGCCCACCACGACGGTCGGCATGCCGAGCTCGCGCAGCACCGCCGGGCGGCGGTCGTCCACGGTCAGGTTGACCAGGACGACCGCGTCGACCAGGCCGCGCTCGGCCCAGCGCCGGTGGGTGGCGATCTCCTCCTCGTGCGTGGGCACGATGTGCAGCAGCACGGAGAGGCCGCGTTCGGCGAGGGTCTCCTCTATCCCGGCGATGAACTCCATGAAGAAGGGCTCGACGCCGAGCAGCCGGGCGGGCCTGGCGAGGACCAGGCCCACCGCTTCCGACCGCTCCACCCTCACGCCCGAACCGGCGGCACGGCCAGCGAGTTGACGCTGCGCAGCACCGGCGCCGCGGTGAACGCCGCGGGGTCGACGGTGGCCGCGGTGCGCACCGTGAAGGTGTGGCTCTCGCCGGGCAGCAGGGTGACCAGCATCTCGTCGACCTCGGCGTCGGGGGCGACCCGGTCGACCAGCAGCGCGACGTCCCTGGCGAAGGACGCGGCCCGCACCTCGACCCGGTAGCCGCCGTCCACCGCGGTGGCCTCGGCGGTCAACGCGGCCGGGTCGTAGGCGAGTTCACGGTCCTCGCCGAACAGATGGAAGGACCGCGCCTCGTCGACGGCTGCCACCAGCACCTCCCGCGCCGGGTCGGCCGGCTTGACCAGCGAATCGGCGATCTCCAGCTCGGCGGCCGAACGCGCCGCCACGACAAGGGAGATGGTAGCGCTGTCCAGCACCTCGCCGCCGAAGCTGAGCCGGCGGACGGTGACGTCGCCCGACCAGGCGGTGGCGGTGTCGTTGACGGCCACCAGGGTGGGGCGTCCCTCGCGCGGCTGGACGGTGAGCAGCCGGGGCGCGAAGGCGTGCCGCAGGCCGTACCAGAGGGGCTTCCTGCGCTCCTCGCCGTCGACGGCGGCCCAGGAGGTGACCGGCCAGCAGTCGTTGATCTGCCACACCAGGGCCCCGGCGGTCCGCGGCCACCAGGAGCGGAAGTGCTCGATGCCGAAGGCGACGGCCCGGGCCTGGTTGAGCTGGGTGGCCCAGTGCCAGTCGGTGAAGTCGGCGGGCTCCGGCAGGTGCGGGGCCATGCCGCGCTCCAGCTTGCCGTTGCCGTCCTCGGCCTTCTGGTGCAGCAGGAACGCGGGCGAGGTCGGGCTCAGTTCCTCGTCGTGGATCCAGTCGCTGAGGGTGGCCCAGGTGGGCGGGCCCTGGAAGCCGAACTCGGAGCAGAAGCGCGGCACGTGGTTGCGGTAGTTGGTGTAGTCGATCCGGTTCCACACCTCCCACTCGTGGCGGGTGCCGTGGTCCTGGTCGTTGGGGTGCTTCTCCTCGGGCGCGAAGCGGGGGCTGTAGGGGCTGCCGTCCGAGTAGGCGCGGGTGGGGTCGAGTTCGGCGACGATCCGGGGGAAGAGCTCGGTGTAGTAGCGCAGGCCCCAGGTGCGGCCCTCGAGTCGCTCCTGCCAGCCCCAGTCCATGTAGCCCCAGAGGTTCTCGTTGCCGCCGTTCCACAGCGCGAGGGAGGGGTGGCTGGTGAGGCGGGCCACGTTCTCCCTGGCCTCGGCCTCGAACTCGTCCCACAGCGGCGCCTCCTCGGGGTAGGAGGAGCAGGCGAGCAGGAAGTCCTGCCAGACCAGGATGCCGCGCTCGTCGCAGACGTCGTAGAAGTCCTCGGACTCGTAGATGCCGCCGCCCCAGACGCGGAGCATGTTCATGTGGGCGGCCACGGCCTGGTCGACGCGGCGTTCCAGGCGCTCGCGGGTGATCCGGGTGAGGAAGTGGTCGTCCGGGATCCAGTTGGCGCCCTTGGCGAAGATCCGCTCGCCGTTGACGACGAAGGTGAAGGGGGTGCCGATCTCGTCCGGGGTGGTGTCGACGGTGACGGTGCGGAAGCCGATCCGCCGGTCCGCCGTGTCCAGCACCGCGTCGGGTTCGCTGTCGCCGGCGGCGAGCACCACCCGCAGGTCGTACAGCGGCTGCTCGCCGTAGCCGACGGGCCACCAGAGGCGGGCGTCCGGCACCTCGACCACGGCGACGCCGGTGGTGGCGCCGGCCGGGACGGTGACGGTCGCGGTGTGCTCGCCGACGGTGGCGGTGAGGGTGAGCTCGGGGTCCGCGCCCAGTCCGGCGCGCTCCACGGTCACGTGCACCTCGGCGCGGCCCGTGCTGTCCTCCCCGACGGTGACGAGCGGGCGGACCTCGGCGAGTCGGGCGACGCGCCAGCGCTCCAGGTGGACGGGCTTCCAGATGCCGGCGGTCTGCAGGTCGGGGCCCCAGTCCCAGCCGAAGCTGCAGGCCATCTTGCGAACCATGTTGAAGGGGTGGTCGTAGGCGTGCGGGCGGGCGCCGAGCTCGCGCTCGACCTCCTCGGCGTACTCCAGGGCCGAGCGGAAGGTGACCACCAGGTCGGCGGGCGAGCCGTCGACGATCTCGCGCACGTCGAAGCGGTGGGCGCGGTGCATGTTGCGGGTGGTGCCGAGCGTCCGGCCGGCCAACTCCACGGTGGCGACGGTGTCGAGGCCCTCGAAGACCAGGTCGACGCGCTCGTCCTCGGCGGCGGGGGCGGCCGAAACGGTGGTGGCGTAGCGCCAGTCGGTGCGGTGCGCCCAGACCAGCTCGGCCTCGTTGCGGTCGAGGTAGGGCTCGGGGATCAGGCCCGCGGCGAGCAGGTCGAGGTGGGCGCTGCCCGGCACCTGGGCCGGTACGGTGCGGCCCGCGATGTCGGCGGGGACCGGCCCGGCAGCCGCCGTGAGGTGCCAACCGTCGTGCAGGGCTTGGCGGATCATCGTTGAAAACTCCCAAAACTCATCTCTGCCTCAGACCGGGTAGAGATTCTTATGCAACCGAATAAAGTAAGTCAACAGATATGGGCACCTTCGAACAGCTAAGGACATCTACCCCCGTGGCACCTCCCTCCGTACCCTCCGGCCCGGCCGGTGACGCCCTCCGCCACCTGCGTGCGGACGGGGTCAGCCTGGTGCTCGACCTCTCCGACGACACCCTCCCCCGGGTCGTGCACTGGGGCGCCGACCTCGGCCCCCTCGCCCCGGCCGACCTCGCCGACCTGCTGCTCGCCAGCCGTCCGCAGCCCATCGGCTTCTCGGTGGACGGCCCGGTCCCGGTGGCCGTGCTGCCCGAGCAGTCGGCCGGCTGGCTCGGCACCCCTGGGCTGGTGGGCAACCGCGGCGGCGGGCACTTCTCCACCGCGTTCCGGGTGCGGGCGAGCGAACTCGACGAGGCCGCCGGCCGGTTCACCGCGCACGCCGAGGACCGGGTGGCCGAGCTGGCGCTCGACCTCACCGTCGAACTGACCCCCGAGGGCCTGGTCAGGCAGCGCGCCACCGTGACCAACCTGGGCGCCACCCCGTTCGCCGTCGACGCCGTGCACCTCACCCTGCCGGTGCCGCCGCACGCGGTCGAACTGCTCGACTTCACGGGCCACCACCTGCGGGAACGCTCCCCGGTGCGCACCCCGTTCACCCAGGGCCTGCGGACCCGGGAGAACCGCACCGGGCGCACCGGCTACGACGCGGCCTTCCTGCTGGCGGCCGGCACCGCGGGCTTCGGCAACCGCGTCGGCGAGGTGTGGGCCGTGCACACCGCCTGGTCCGGCAACCACCGCACCTTCGCCGAACGCACCTTCCACTCGGTCTCGTTGCTCGGCTCCGGCGAACTGCTGCTCTCCGGCGAGGTGACGCTCGACCCCGGCGCCTCGTACGCCACCCCCTGGCAGTACGGCGCGTACGGCACCGGGCTCGACGGCCTCTCCGACCGCTTCCACCGCCACCTGCGGGCGCGCCCCGGGCACCCGGCCACGCCCCGCCCCGTGGTGGTGAACACCTGGGAGGCCGTCTACTTCGACCACGACCTGGACCGGCTGCGCCGGCTCGCCGACGCGGCCGCCGGGATCGGCGCCGAGCGCTTCGTGCTCGACGACGGCTGGTTCGGCTCCCGGCGCGACGACCGGCGTGGCCTCGGCGACTGGTATGTCTCGGACGAGGTGTGGCCGGACGGGCTCGGCCCGCTGATCGACCATGTGACCGGGCTCGGCATGGAGTTCGGCATCTGGGTGGAGCCCGAGATGGTCAACGAGGACTCCGACCTGGCCCGCGCCCACCCGGACTGGATCATGGCCACCGGCGACCGGCTGCCGGGCCTCGCCCGCAACCAGCAGGTCCTCGACCTGGCGAGGCCGGAGGCGTACGCGTACATCCTGGAGCGGCTCGACGACCTGCTCGGCCGGCACCGGATCGGCTACCTCAAGTGGGACCACAACCGCGACCTGGTCGAGGCCGGCCACCAGCCGGGCGGCCGGGCCGGGGTGCACGACCAGACGCTCGCCGTCTACCGGCTGCTGGACGAGCTGCGGCGACGCCACCCGGGCGTGGAGATCGAGTCCTGCTCCTCCGGCGGCGGCCGCGTGGACCTGGAGATCCTTCAGCGCACCGACCGGGTCTGGGTGTCGGACTGCATCGACGCGCTGGAGCGGCAGCGCATCCAGCGCTGGACCAACGCCCTGGTGCCGCTCGAACTGATGGGCACCCACGTGGGCTCGGGGCTCGCGCACACCACGGACCGCAGGCACCCGATCGACTTCCGGGCCGGCACGGCGCTGTTCGGGCACTTCGGCGTGGAGTGGGACCTCAGCCGCGTCGAGCCGGCGGAACTCGACCGGCTCGCCGCGTGGGTGGCGCTGTACAAGGAGCTGCGCGGCCTGCTGCACACCGGGACCGCCGTGCACGCCGACCACCCGGACCCGGCCTATCAGGTGCACGGCGTGGTCGCCGAGGACGGCTCGGACGCGGTGTTCGCGATCGTGGCCATGGCCACCTCCGAGCTCTATCCGCCGGGCCCCGTGCGGTTGCCGGGCCTGCTGCCCGACGCGGTCTATCACGTGCGGCCGTTGCCGCCCGGCGACGTGCCGGACGGCAACGCGAGCCGCTGGGGCGTCCCCCTGCCCTGGTGGACGCCGGAGGGCGTCCGGCTCCCCGGACGCGCGCTGGCCGCCGCCGGCCTGCAGGCCCCCGTCCTGTTCCCGGAACGGCTGGTCCTGCTGCGCGCGACGGCGGCCTGAGCCGGGCCCGGCCCGGCCGCGTGGCCGGGCCGGGCCCACCCTCACGCCTGGTCCCCGCCCGCCGGGTCGGCGGCGGCCACGGCGATGGGCCGGGCGTTCTCGAAGGACTGCCAGGAGCCGGTCGTGTGGTCGTACGACCTGGCCAGGTCCTTCTCCTCGATCGCGCCCGGCAGTTCGGCGAGCGAGCGCCCGCGTACCTCCGGGTTGGGCGCCGCCGAGGCCAGCAGCTTGGTGTACGAGTGCTGCGGGTTGAGGATCACGTCGTCCGCCGGGCCACGCTCGACCACGCGCCCCCGGTACAGCACCAGGATGTCGTCCGAGAAGTGCCGCGCGGTGGCGAGGTCGTGGGTGATGTACAGCACCGCGAGCTGGTCCTCGCGCTGGAGCCTGGCCAGCAGGTTGAGGACGCCGAGCCGGATGGAGACGTCCAGCATCGACACCGGCTCGTCGGCGATCACCACCTGGGCACCGGGCGCCAGCGCGCGGGCGATCGCCACCCGCTGCCGCTGACCGCCGGAGAGCTCGTGCGGCCTGCGCGGCGCGAAGTCGCCGGCCGGCTTGAGGTTGACGCGCTCGAGCAGCTGCTCGACCTTGCGCCGGGTGTCCTGCCCGCCCCTCGCCTTGCCGTGCAGCCGCAGCGGCCGGGCGATGTGGTGCTCGATGCTGTGGAACGGGTTGAGCGAGGCGAACGGGTCCTGGAACACCATCTGGACGTGGTCCCGGTACTCCCGGTCGCTCACCCGGCGGCCGTCCTCCTTGGTGGCGAGGATCTGGCCGCCCGTCGGACGCTCAAGGCGGGAGATCATCCGCGCGATGGTGGACTTGCCGGAGCCCGACTCCCCCACCAGGGCCACGGTGCGGCCCGGGGTGAGGGTGAACGAGACGTGGTCGACGGCGCGCAGCCGGGCGCTGCGCAGCCCCGAGCGGATCCGGAAGTCCTTCACCAGGTCGCGGACCTCGAGCGTGGTCATCGCGCGGCCCCCTCGTTCACGTTGGTTGCTTCAGGGCCGGTGCGCACGAAGGCGCCGCGCTCCCCGGTCAGGCTCGGGAAGGAGCCGAGCAGCTGCCGGGTGTACGGGTGGCTCGGCCGCTCGTAGATCTCGGTGGCCGGCGCGTACTCGACGATCTCGCCGGCCTTCATCACGGCGATCCGGTCGCTGAGTTCGAGCAGCAGCGGCAGGTCGTGGGTGATGAAGACGACGGCGAAGCCCAGCTCGTCGCGGAGCCTGATGATCTCGCGCAGGATGCCGCGCTGGACGACCACGTCGAGCGCCGTGGTGGGCTCGTCCATGATCATGACCTGCGGGTCGAGCAGCATGGCCATCGCGATCATCACGCGCTGCCGCATGCCGCCGGAGAGCTCGTGCGGGAAGGAGTCGAGCCGGCGCGGGTCGACCCCGACCAGGCGCAGCACCTCCTCGCAGCGGGCCCGCCGTTCGGCCCGGCCCATCTCCGGCTTGTGGGTGGTGAGCACGTCCTCCAGCTGCTCCCGGATGGAGATCACCGGGTTGAGCGAGTTCATCGCGCCCTGGAAGACCATCGAGAGCTTGGACCAGCGGAAGGCGCGCAGTTCCTCGTCGCCGAGGTTGAGCAGGTCGATGTCCGCGCCGCCGCGGTCGTGGAAGGTGACCGTGCCGGAGGAGACCTCGGCCGGCGGGCGGTGCAGCCGGTTGATGGCGTAGGCCAGGGTCGTCTTGCCGCAGCCCGACTCGCCGGCCAGGCCCAGGATCTCGCCGCGGGCCAGGGTGATGGACACGTCCTTGACGGCGTGCACGGGCTTCTCGGTGCGGTAGACGACGTTGAGCCCCTCGACGGTGAGCACCAGCTCCCGGCCGGCCTCGGCCGGCTCCGGCGCCACGGCGGTGGCCGCGGCCTTCGCCTCGGCGGCGACGCCACCGGTCTTGGCCTTGGCGGTCTTGGCGTCGGTGCGCAGCTTGGGGTTGATGATCTCGTCGATGCTGAAGTTGATCAGCGAGAGGCCGCAGCCGAAGAGCGCGATCATCAGTCCCGGCGGGCCGAACCACCACCACGCCTCCAGCTGGAGCGCCCAGCCGTTCTGCGCGTAGTAGAGCATGGTGCCCAGGGTGTGGGTGCCGTTGGCGCCCAGGCCCAGGAAGGAGAGGCTGGCCTCGGAGAGGATCGCCGCGATGACGGCGAAGACGAACTGCGAGGCGAGCAGCGGCAGCAGGTTCGGCAGGATCTCCACCGTGACGATGCGCCAGCGCTTCTCGCCGGCGACCCGGGCCGCGGCCACGTAGTCGCGGTTGCGCAGCGAGAGGGTCTGGGCGTGCAGCACGCGGGCCGCGGCCGCCCAGCCGGTGATGGCGAGCACCAGGATCACGGTCGAGAGGCCGCGGTCCTCCGGGGGCACGAAGCCGGCGATGACGATCACCAGCGGCAGGCCCGGGATCACCAGCATGACGTTGGAGAAGAGCGAGAACGCCTCGTCGAGGAAGCCACCGGCGTAGGCGCCGATGATGCCGAAGACGGCCGAGAGCAGCGTGGCGAGCACGCCGACCAGCAGGCCGATCTGGAGCGATCCCCGGGTGGAGTGCGCCAGTTGGGCGAAGACGTCCTGGCCGGTCTGGGTGGTGCCGAGCCAGTACTCGCCGCTCGGCTCGGTCATGCCGATGCTGCTGATGGCGGTCGGGCTGCCCACGAACATGGGCCCGAAGATGCCGAACAGCGCGATGCCGAGCACGAGGAAGAGCCCGACGCCGAGCCGCGCGGACCAGGTCGGCAGCATGGCGCGCAGGCCGCCGCGGCGCCTGACGGGCTTGGCGGTGGCCGCGTCCGGGGTGGTCCCGGGGAGCGGAGTGGGTTGGGTCATTGGTGCCTGCTCCTTCCGCTCAGTTCCTGACCCGGGTACGGGGGTCGATGAAGCCGTAGAGCAGGTCCACGATCAGGTTGGCGCCGAGCACCGCGATCGTGATGACCAGGAAGATGCCCTGCATCAGGGCGTAGTCGCTGTTCTCGACCGCCTGCATCAGCTTCATGCCGATGCCGGGGTAGGAGAAGACCTGTTCCGTGATGATGGAGCCGGAGACGACGAAGCCCAGCGAGATCGCGAAGCCGGCGAGCGAGGGCAGCACGGCGTTCCTGGCGGCGTAGCGGGTCATGATGCGGCGGTCGCGCAGGCCCTTGGCCTGTGCGGTGAGGATGTAGTCCTCGGATCCCGTCGAGACCATCATGTTGCGCATGCCGAGCAGCCAGCCGCCGACCGAGGAGACCACGATGGTCAGGGCCGGCAGGAAGCCGTGCTCGATGGCGGAGCCGATGAACTCCAGGTTCCAGCCCGTGGAGAGCGAGACGTCGTAGCCGCCGTTGAGCGGGAACCAGCCGAGCGAGGTGGAGAAGACCAGGACGAAGATCAGCGCCAGCCAGAAGTAGGGCACGGCCGCCAGCACGGTGGTCGCCGGGATCAGGCTGTCCAACCAGGAGCCGCGCCGCCAGCCGACCAACGCCCCCAGGCCCACTCCGATGACGAACGACAGCACGGTGGCGATGCCCACCAGCAGGATCGTCCACGTCATCGACTGCGAGAGGACCTGGGAGACGGAGGCCGGGTACACGCTTACGGAGACCCCGAGATCACCGCGGACGAGGTTGCCCAGGTAGGAGAAGTACTGGTCCCACAGGGGCTCACCTGAGTTGGTGCCGAGCATCAGCTCGTAGGCCCGACGGGTTTCGGGGCTAACCGAGCCGCCACGCTGCTGGAACTTGGCCAGCAGCGTGTCGACCGGGTTGCCCGGCATCATTCGTGGAATGAAGAAGTTGAGGGTCAGCGCCGCCCACAGGGCGGCCACGTAGAACCCCAGCTTCCGGGCGTAGTACCTCATGGAATTACTCGTCACTCACCGTTGGGCTCGAGGTTCCGGAAGATCTCGGCCTGGTCGGGGCGCTGCCAGATGGCCGGGAACGCGTACAGGTCGACCTCGGTGGGCCAGCCGCTGAACTTGTCGGAGTTGTACTCGCTGACGGTGGCGTTGACGAGGACGGGGATGTACGGCATGTCCTCCTCGATCTGGGCCTGGATCTGGTCGTAGTACGGCTGCCGGGCCTCCACGTCGGTGGAGTCGGTCTGGCGCAGCGCGTCGATCGCGGCGTCGACGTCCTCGTTCGAGTAGCGGGCGAAGTTCGGGTTGGCCGCCTCGCCCACCGGCGCGGTGTTCCCGCTGCTGAAGAAGTAGTTGTAGACCCAGTAGGGGTCGGCCGTCGGGCCGGGGTAGAGCGAGTCGATCATCAGCTGGTAGTTGCCGTTGACGCGCGAGTCGCTCATCTCCTGGAAGGCGACCTCGTTCACGTTCAGCCTGATGCCGGCGGCGAGCAGCTGCTCGGCCATGGTGTTCAGCGTGGTGACGTAGTCGTTCCAGCCGGTGACCACGGTGGCGGACAGCTCGAGCGGCTGGCCGTCCTTCTCGTAGATGCCGTCGCCACCACGGGTCCAGCCGGCGCCCTCGAGGATCTGCTCGACCTGGGCCAGGTCCGCGTTCGCGGGGGCGGTGCGGTCGGTCAGCTCGGCGGAGACGTAGCCGGCGTCACGGTCGGGGAGGGCGAAGCCGGGGGAGATCTCGCCGGCCAGGTCCTGGAAGGCCAGGGCGTTGATCTGGGCCCGGTCCATGGCGTAGTAGATCGCGTGCCGCACGGCCGGGTCGGTCTGCGGGCCCTCGCAGCCGAGGTCGGCGTTCGAGCAGGTGTTGAGCACGATCTGGTGGGTGTTGACCGTGAGCGCCTTGTAGCCCTCGTAGTTCGCCTCGATGTTGGCGATGTCGGGCACCGGGCCGGTGTTGAAGTCGATCTCACCCGCGTTGAGCGAGTCCGCGGCGGCCTGGTTGCCGGAGAGCGAGCGGTACTGGACGTTCTGCACGGCCGGCTCGCCGTCCCAGTAGTTCGCGTTGGCGGTCAGGGTGAACGCCTGCGGCCGGAACTCGCCGAGGGTGTAGGGGCCGGTGCCGACGGGCTCCGTCATCGCCTCGGTGGCCGGGTCGGACACCGAGCTCCATATGTGCTCGGGGACGATCCAGACCTTGCCGAGGAGCTGCGTGGCGTCCATGAAGGACGGCTCCTCGAAGGTGACCCGCACCTGGGTCGGGGAGACCACCTCGGTCTCGCCGGCGAAGCCGATGGTGTTGATCGCCTCGTTGCCGGCGACCATGTCGAACGTGAACTTGACGTCGTCGGCCGTGAAGTCCTCGCCGTCCGACCACTGGACCCCCTCGCGGAGGTTGATGGTCAGCTCGGTGCCGTCCTCGTTCCACTGGAACTCGGTGCCGAGGCGGGGGGCCGGGTCGTCCGCGCGGGCGATGTTGAAGAAGAAGAGCGGCTCGAAGATCGTCCCCGGGCCCTCAATCATGCCGGACGCGGCGTAGGGGTTGAAGTTCGCCACGTAGTCGCCGGACTGACCGTTGTAGACGACCAGGGTGTCGGCGGGGCCTGACCCGCCGCCGTTGTCGCTCGAGCCACCGCAACCGGCGGCCAGCAACCCGACCGAAACGGCACCGATGACCGCGGTACGCGCGCGCCGCCATCTCACGTGCAGGGACATTCTTGTTCCTCTCATGGCCTGCCCCATCGTTGGGGCATGGGCGGGGTCACCCGGGGGTATGTGATTGTTAAGCCGCCGAATTAACAAAGTCAACCCTCCAAAGACACGAACAGACAACGACCCGCGCACAAGTGCGGTCGCAATCCGTCACCAAAGAAGCACTTACCGCCACTCTGGACATCACGCCAGCTTTTCGTGCGAAGCCCCTGGCGCAGCGCTTCGTCAAGCAAATAAACTAAGCAACGCGCAGCGTTACCCCCACAACGCATAGTGAAGTCGCGAACTCCCGTGAACGATGCGGAGGATCCAGTGAGCGGACCGGCGGGAGCCACTCCCCACGCCAGCAGCCGAGCGGCCGTCCTCGACGTTATCCGCGCGGCCGGCACCATCAGCAGAGTCGGTCTCGTCAAGGCCACCGGCTTCACCGGCGCGACGATCTCCACCGTGGTCAGACGCCTGATCGACGACGGCCTCGTCCTGGAGACCGGCCGCGCCGAGTCGACCGGCGGCAAGCGTCGGGTGCTGTTGCAGCTCAACCAGTCCTCCCGGTTCGCCGTCGGGGTGCACCTGGACCACGCGGGGATCACCTACGTGCTCACCAACCTCGGTGGCTCCGTGGTCGCCCGGATGTCCCGCGCCGGCGTCGGCACCGACGATCCACCGGCCGTGGTGGCCCGGATGGCGACGGAGGTCGACGCCCTGATCGAGGGAGCCGGCATCGACCGCAGCAGGATACTTGGCCTCGGTCTCGTCGCACCCGGCCCCATGAATCAGACAAGTAGCATGCGCCTCGTGCCCCCCGCGATGCGACACTGGGAGCATTTTCGGCTCGACCGCGAGCTGTTGGCGGCCACCCGGCTGCCCGTCGTGCTGGACAACGACGCCACGGCCGCCGCGCTCGGCGAACACTGGTCGGGGGATGTGGGCGGCACCGCCACGTTCGCCGCGATCTACATGGGCACCGGCATCGGCGCCGGCCTGATGGTCAACGGCATCACCTTCCGCGGCGCCTCGGGGAACGCGGGCGAGATCGGGCACATCTGCGTCGACGCGAACGGCCCGGAGTGCTGGTGCGGCGCCCGCGGGTGTACCGAGGCGCTGGCCGGCCCGGGCGCCGTGGTCGCCGCGGCGCGCGCCGACGCGGAGCTGGCCGCCGAGGCCGGGCTCGCCGCCGACGCCGAGGAGGAGCGCCCGCGCCGGCTCGCCGACTTCGCGGCCATCACCCGCGCGGCGCTGCGCGGCAACGCCACGGCCAGGGAGCTGCTGGAGCGCTCGGCGGGCCACCTGGCCATCGCCGCCCGCACCCTGGCCAACATCATGGACCTGGAGCAGATGGTGCTCACCGGCCCGAGCCTGGCCATCGCCGGCTCGATCTACCTGCCGGTGGTGCAGCGCGAGTTGGACCGGGCGTTCTTCTCCAGGGCCACCCACCCGGTGACGGTCAGGCTGTCGCGCTCGGCCGCCACCGCGCCGGCGATCGGCGCGGCCGCGCTGGTACTCCAGGCCGAGCTGGTGCCGCTGCGCGAGGGGCTCCGGCTGCCGGACAACCTGGCCGACGCCGAGCCGGGCGGTCTGCGGGCCGTGCGCTGACCGCTGTCAGGGCAGCCGTTCGACGGTGGCGCCCGCCAGCGTCGTGTAGAGCGGGTCCTCGGTGAAGTCGGGACCCGTCTCCTCCCCCAGGTAGAGATCCAGGTGGCGCTCGCCGCCGAGCCCGGGCGTGAACTCGTCGCGGATCTCCCAGGTCGGGGCCGTCAGCCGGGCGCAGACCTCGGGCTCGATCGGCGAACCGTCCTCCGCGGTGCCGCAGTCCACGACGCGCACCTCCCGCCCGCGCGGCAGCACCTCGGCGTCGGCCGCCGCGGAGACGAACGGCAGCAGGGGCTCGCCGTGGCTGTCCCGCGGCGCCTCGTCCAGCCAGTAGCCGGTGCCGTGCGACCAGTTGAGGTAGCGGCCGGCGTGCGGACCGCTGGTGATCCGGCCCGTGCCCTCGTCCCGCACCGCCGCCACGAAGTCCGCCGGATAGCTGCCGAGCGGCTCGTCGCCCCGTTCGCAGTCGAGACGCGGGCAACCGGTCACCGGCGTCGACTCCCCGTCGTGGTACGACTCGACGGCCGTGTAGTACACCGTGACCAGCCAGCCGTCGTCCCCCGGGTGCTCGCCGGCGTCCGCGCCGCCGCACGACAGCAACAGCGCCGCCCCGGCCGCCGCGGCAAGCGATGCGACGGCGGCCCTTCCCATCCCTCGCACTGTGCGCTCCCTACAACCCGTGCCCCGTCACGGGCCCCTGACCCCGGTGACGCACCCGGCGCCCTCCCGGGTTCCCCGGCCCGCCAAGTCCCGGTGAGCACACTACGCAGCGTAGGAATACTGTAAGGAACTGCTCCGGATTCGTCCCACGCAAGGGTTAATTTCCCCCACTCGGCACATGACCCCGCCGCCTCGGGGGGACACCCTCGGTCGTCCAGCCCGATGACTGCCGCGAATGAAAGCGCGCACACGATGGGAGCCCCGGAGTGGATACCTCCGACACCGTATGGTCTTGTCCGTTCGACTTCGCCGACGGGCTCGAGTTCGATCCGTTGCTGAGGCAACTGATGACCGAGGCGCCCATCGCCCGGATCAAGATGTCCTACGGCGAGGGCGAGGCGTGGCTGGTAACGCGCTATGAGGATGTGCGTACCGTCACCACCGACCGCAGGTTCAGCCGGGCCGCCGTCGCCGGCCGGGACTTCCCGCGGATGACGCCCGAGCCGATCGTGCAGTCCGAGTCGATCAACCTGCTCGACCCGCCCGCCAGCAACCGGCTGCGCAAGCTGGTGGCCCAGGCCTTCACCGCGCCGAAGGTCGACGCGATGCGGCCCAAGACGCAGGCCATCGTCGACCGGCTGCTCGACGACATGGAGGAACACGGGCCGCCGGCCGACCTCGTCAAGCACGTGTCGATGGAGCTGCCGCTGACCACGATCTGCGAGGTCCTCGACATCCCGGAGGCCGACCGCCCGGAACTGCGCCGGCGGGCCGTGGCCATGATGAACGTCACGGAGGCCAACAAGCAGAACGCCATCCAGTCCAAGGCCGAACTGCGGGCCTACTTCGCCGAGTTGACCCAGGCCAGGCGAGCGGAGCCGGGCGACGACCTGATCAGCTCGCTGGCCATGGCGCGGGACGGCGACGACATCCTCGGCCCCGACGAGCTGAAGGTCATGGCCATGGTCCTGCTGATGACCGGCCACGACACCAGCACCTACCAGCTCAGCAACATCACCTACACCCTGCTGCGACACCCGGACCAGCTGGCCAAGCTGCGGGCCCGGCCGGAGAAGCTGCCGCAGGCGCTCGAGGAGCTGCTGCGCTTCATCCCGTTCCGCAAGGGAGTCGGCATCCCGCGCATCGCCACCGAGGACGTGGAGATCGGCGGCGTGCTGATCAAGGCCAACGACACGGTGCACGTGTCGTACCTGGCCGCCAACCGCGACCCGGCCCGCTTCGAGTGCCCGGACGAGCTGGACCTCGACCGCTCGCCGGCGCCGCACATGACCTTCGGCTGGGGAGCCCACCACTGCATCGGCGCCCCGCTGGCGCTGATGGAGCTCGAGCTCGCCATCGGCACGATGCTGCGCCGCTACCCGCGGCTGGCGCTCGCTGTCCCGGCCGAGGAGGTGCGCTGGAACAACGAGTCCATCTGGCGCTACCCGTACGAACTTCCGGTCACTTGGTGACCGGACCGACACCGCACCAACCAAGCGACCCCGCGGCCCGCGCCTCCGGCGCGGCCGCGGCTCGGGGAGGGGATCATGGCCACTCTGTGCAGACCGTCCATCGCAGTTCCTGAACACGTGCTCACCCAGGAGCAGACACTCGACCTCGCGCGCACCCTGCATCCCGACCATCCACAGCTGCCCCTGGTGTTGCGGCTCATCGAGAATACCGGGGTGCGCAAGCGGCACATCGTGCAGCCGATCGAGGAGACGCTCCACCATCCCGGCTTCGAGCACCGCAACAAGGTCTACGAGGCGGAGGCCAAGCGGCGCGTGCCGCAGGTGGTCTACCAGGCGCTGGACAACGCCGGCGTCGGCGTCCGGGACATCGACCTGATCGTCTACGTCTCCTGCACCGGATTCATGATGCCCTCGTTGACGGCCTGGCTGATCAACGCGCTGGACTTCAGGTCCGACACCAGGCAGCTGCCCATCGCCCAGCTCGGCTGCGCCGCCGGCGGCGCCGCGATCAACCGGGCGCACGACTTCTGCCTGGCCTACCCGAACGCCAACGTCCTCATCGTGGCCTGCGAGTTCTGCTCGCTCTGCTACCAGCCCGTGGACGTGGGCGTCGGTTCCCTGCTCTCCAACGGCCTGTTCGGGGACGCGGTGGCGGCGGCCGTGGTGCGCGGCCGCGGCGGCACCGGGGTGCGCCTGGAACGCAACGGCTCGCACCTGGTCCCGGACACCGAGGACTGGATCAGCTACGCGGTCCGGGCCACCGGGTTCCACTTCCTGCTCGACAAGCGGGTGCCCAAGACGATGCAGATGCTGGCGCCGGCGCTGCGCGACCTGGCCACGCAGCACAACTGGGGGGAGGTCTCCGGCTTCGACTTCCACATCGTGCACGCCGGCGGGCCGCGGATCCTGGACGACCTCTGCCACTACCTGGGCGTCGACCGGGAGATGTACCGCTACAGCCGGGCCACGCTCACCGAGCGCGGCAACATCGCGAGCTGCGTGGTCTTCGACGCGCTGGAGCGGCTGTTCGCGGACGGCGGCGCGACCGAGTCGGCCCGTGGCGTGATCGCCGGCTTCGGGCCCGGCATCACGGCCGAGATCGCGCTGGGGAGGTGGACCACGGCCCGGCGGACCGTCGGCGGCCAGGGCCGTCGGGCCGAGGCGGGCGTCGCCTGACGACGCCCGCCGGGTGAGCGGGGTGCCGTCCGGGCCACCGGGCGGCACCCCGCGGCGCTCAGCGGCCGGCCGGTGCGCGGGCGAAGAACTCCTCGACCACCTCGGTGTGGGTGGGGAAGGCGAGCGGCGTCGGCTCGTGGATCACCAGCCACTCGGTGGCCTCCGGGGTGGCGACCGGGGCGGGCAGCGTGCCCGACTCCCGGGGCGGCAGCAGCGCGAAGAGGTTGAGCGTGCGCTCGCCGCCGCGCACGCCGAACAGGCTGACGTCCTCGGCGGCCGCGACCAGCCCGGTCTCCTCCCGCAACTCGCGGACGGCGGCCTGCTGCCAGCTCTCGCCGATCTCCATGTAGCCGCCGGGAAGGGCGAGTTCGCCACGGCACGGCTCGATGTCCCGCCGCACCACCACCAGGCCGACCCGCTCGGCGTCCCGCACCGGCAGCAGCGTCACGGCCACCGGCACCGGGTTGGCCCAGCTGGTCTCCCCACAGCCGGGACAGTCCCGCGGCCACCCGGCGTCGGCCAGGTAGGGGCCGCCGCAGTAGGGGCAGTGGGTGATGCTTCGGCCGTAGGTGTAGGCCACGGTCGACCCGCCTTTCTCGTGCCTGCGGTGGATCTTAGGTCCTCCGCTATCGCCACGTCGATGAAATGACCGCCGCTTCGGCCGCCGCGGGACGCGGCGCGGTCAGCAGGATCCGGAGGTCGTGGGCGGCCGCCCGGCCCGCCCGGTTGGCGCCGATGGTGCTGGCCGAGGGACCGTAGCCGACGAGGTGGACGCGGGGATCGCGGTCCACCCGGGTGCCGTGCACCCGGATCCCGCCGCCGGGCTCGCGCAGCCGCAGCGGGGCCAGGTGGTCGATGGCGGCGCGGAACCCGGTGGCCCACAGCACGGTGTCGGCCGGCACCGTGTGGCCGTCCGGCCAGACCGCGCCGTCGGGGGTCAGCGCCGCGAACATGGGGTGCCGCACCAGCACGCCGTCCTCCCTGGCGCGCCGCATCGCCTCGGTCATCGGCAGCCCGGTGACGGAGACCACGCTCCGCGGCGGCAGGCCGCGCCGCACCCGCTCCTCGACCATGGCCACCGCCGCCCGGCCCTCCACCTCGCCGAAGCCGTCGGTGCGGAAGACCGGTGGGCGCCTGGTCACCCAGGTCGTGGCGGCCGCCACCTCGGCGATCTCCAGCAGGTGCTGCACCGCCGACGTGCCGCCGCCCACCACGATCACCCGCTCACCGGCGAACGCGGCGGGTCCCTGGTACTGGACGGTGTGCAGCTGCCGCCCCCGGAAGAGCTCCTGTCCCCGCACCCGGGGCCAGAACGGCCGGTCCCAGGTGCCGGTGGCGTTCACCAGGGCCCGGGCCCGCCACTCCCCCGCCGAGGTGTCGACCAGCAGTCCGCCGTCCCCGTCGCCGGCGTCCCGCACCGCGCGGACGTGCACCGGGCGCAGCACCGGCAGGTCGAAGGCTCGCTCGTACTCCGCGAAGTAGTCGCCGATCACCTCCGCCGACGGGCGGTCCGGGTCGGCGTCGGTCAGCTCCATCCCGGGCAGCGCGTGCATGCCGTGCACCCGGCCGTAGGTCAGCGTCGGCCAGCGGAACTGCCAGGCGCCCCCGGGACGCGGCGCCCGGTCCAGGACGACGAAGCCGCTGCCCGGCTCGAAGCCGAGGCGGCGCAGGTGATAGGCGGTGGAGAGGCCGGCCTGACCGGCCCCGACGACCACGACGTCCACGGAGTTCATGCCTCCTTCAACCGTCGGCGGGCGCGGAGGCTTCCCAGCGGGTTGACTGGGGGCGTGGACTGCGTCTTCTGCTCGATCGTGGCCGGTGAGACGGCCGCCCAGGTGGTGCTCGACGACGACACGGTGGTCGCCTTCCTCGACGCCAGGCCGCTCTTCCCCGGTCACACCCTGGTGGTGCCGCGCCGGCACGCGGCCACCCTCACCGACCTCTCCGAGGCCGAGCTCGGCCCCTTCTTCGCCCGGGTGCGGCGGGTCTCGGCCGCGGTGGAGCGGGCCATGGCGGCCGAGGGCTCCTTCGTCGCGGCGAACAACCGGGTCAGCCAGTCGGTGCCGCACTTCCACGTCCACGTGGTGCCGCGCCGCCGCCGGGACGGCCTCCGCGGCTTCTTCTGGCCCCGCCACCGGTACGCGGACCCCGCGGAGGCCGACCGCGTCGCCGACCTGGTCAGGGCCGAGCTCAGCGGATGAGGGGCCGGCTCAGCCGGGCCTGTGAGGGGTCAGGACCTGGCCCAGGTCGTAGGTGACGGGCTCGACCAGCTGGTCGTAGCCGCAGGTGGCCGGGTCGCGGTCGGGCCGCCAGCGGCGGAACCGCGCAGTGTGGCGGAAGCGGTTCCCCTGCATGTGGTCGTAGGCCACCTCGCACACCCGCTCGGGGCGCAGCGGCACCCAGGACAGGTCCTTGCCGCCCGACCACCGGCTCGGCGCGCCCGGCATCCGGCGGCCGGCGTGCGCCTCGGCGCGCGCCCACTCGGCCCACGGGTGGCCCTCGGCCGACTCCAGGACCAGCGGCGCGAGCTCGTCCATCAGCTCCTGGCGGCGCTTCATGGGGAAGGAGGCGCTGACCCCGACGTGCTGGAGCCGGCCGCCCGCGTCGTGCAGGCCGAGCAGCAGCGAGCCGACCACGGGGCCGCTCTTGTGGTAGCGCAGCCCGGCCACCACGCAGTCCGCGGTCCGCTCGTGCTTGACCTTGACCATGGCCCGCTCGTCGGGGCGGTACGGCAGGTCGAGCGGTTTGGCGACGATGCCGTCCAGGCCCGCGCCCTCGTACTCCTCGTACCACCGCTCGGCGGTGGCGAGGTCCCGCGTCGCCGGGGTGACGAAGACCGGCTGGTGGGTGTCGCGCAGGGCGTCGAGCAGGGCGGCGCGCCGCTCGGTGAGCGGGGTGTCGAGCAGCGAGTCGTCGCCGTGGGCCAGCAGGTCGAAGGCGACGAAGCTGGCGGGGGTGCGCTCGGCGAGCATCCGGACCCGCGAGTCGGCCGGGTGGATCCGTTCGAGCAGCGCGTCGAAGTCCAGCCGGGGCCCGCGCACGATGACGATCTCGCCGTCGACGACGCAGCGCCCGGGCAGCGTGGCCCGCAGCCCCTCGACCAGTTCCGGGAAGTAGCGGGTGAGCGGCTTGGTGGTGCGGCTGCCGATCTCCACCTCGTCGCCGTCCCGGAAGACGATGGCCCGGAAGCCGTCCCACTTGGCCTCGTAGTGCATGCCGGGCGGGATCCGCGCCACGCTCCTGGCCAGCATGGGCTTGACGGGAGGCATCACCGGAAGGTCCATGATCGGATTCTGCGGGCGGTCCCTGGCGGGTGCCCGCCGACAGGCGCATCCGAGTGCCGCCACCTAACGTGAGGGTCATGGCCGAGGCGATGGAACTCACGGTGGGTGGGCGGACCGTTCGGGTGTCCAATCCGGGGAAGGTGTACTTCCCCGAGCCCGGGTACACCAAGCTGGACGTGGTCCGCTACTACGTCACGGTGGCCGAGGGCGCGCTGCGTGCCCTGCGGGACCGGCCGACCACCCTGGAGCGCTATCCGGACGGCGTGACGGGCGAGTCGTTCTTCCAGAAGCGGGCGCCGAAGAACCTCCCGGAGTGGATCCCGACGGGCCGGATCTCCTTTCCCAGTGGGCGTCACGCGGACGAGATCTGCCCCACCGAGCCGGCGGCCGTGGTCTGGGCGGCGAACCTGGGCTCGCTCACCTTCCACCCGTGGCCGGTGCGCCGCGACGACACGGACCACCCCGACGAGCTGCGGATCGACCTCGACCCGCAGCCCGGCACCTCCTACCCGGACGCGGTCCGGGCCGCCGGCGCGCTGCGGGAGCTGCTCGACGAGCTCGGGCTGCGCGGCTGGCCCAAGACCTCCGGCGGGCGCGGGCTGCACGTGTTCGTCCCGATCGCGCCGGAGTGGACGTTCCCGCAGGTGCGGCGCGCGGCGATCGCGATCGGCCGGGAGCTGGAGCGGCGGGCGCCGGAGCGGGTCACCACGGCGTGGTGGAAGGAGGAGCGGGGGCGGAAGATCTTCGTCGACTACAACCAGACGGCCAGGGACCGCACGATCGCCAGCGCCTACTCGGTGCGGCCGACGGCACGCGCCACGGTCTCGGCGCCGCTGCGCTGGGACGAGGTCCAGGACGCGCGGCCCGAGGACTTCGACCTGAAGACCATGCCGGGGCGCTACGGCGAGCTGGGTGATGTGCACGCGGACATGGTCGACCACGCGTTCCGGCTCGACGCGGTGCTCGAACTCGCCGAGCGGGACGAGCGGGAGCACGGCCTCGGTGACCTGCCCTACCCGCCGGACCATCCCAAGGTCGCCGGCGAGCCCAAGCGCGTCCAGCCGAGCCGCGACCGCGACCGGCGGCGGGAGTCCGGGCGGGACGCTAGGCCGGAGTCGTCCGACTGACCCGGGTCAGGAACTCGGCGTTGCTCGCGGTGTCACGCAGCCGTTCGAGGAACTGCTCCGCCGCCTGTCGCGACTCCCGGTCGGCCAGCGCCCGCCGCAGCCGGCGGACGGCGTCGAGCTCGGCGGGGGGCAGCAGCAGCTCCTCGCGGCGGGTGCCCGAGGGGTCGAGGTCGACGGCCGGGTAGACGCGGCGTTCGGCGAGGACGCGGTCGAGGCGGAGCTCCATGTTGCCGGTGCCCTTGAGCTCCTCGAAGTAGAAGTCGTCGGCGCGGGACCCGGTGTCCGTCAGGGCGGTGGCCAGGATGGTCAGCGAGCCGCCGCCCTCGGTGGCCCGGGCCGCGCCGAAGAGCCGCTTCGGCTGGTGGAGGGCGGCCGCGTCGACGCCGCCGCTGAGGATCCGGCCGCTGGCCCGGCCCGCGGTGTTGTGGGCGCGGCAGAGCCGGGTGAGCGAGTCGAGGAGGATGACGACGTCCTGGCCGAGCTCCACCAGGCGCTTGGCGCGCTCGACGGCGAGCGCGGCCACGGCGATGTGGTCGGCGGCCGGCCGGTCGAAGGGCGAGGAGATCACCTCGGCGGCCACGGACCTGCTCAGCTCCGTGACCTCCTCGGGGCGTTCGTCGAGCAGCAGCAGCATCAGCCGGCACTCGGGGTGGTTGCGGGCGATGCCGTCCGCGATGGCCTTGAGCACGAGGGTCTTGCCGGCCTTGGGCGGGGCGACGATCAGCCCGCGCTGGCCCCTGCCGATCGGGGCGAGCAGGTCGATGACGCGGGTGACGAGCTGCCCCCTGGTGGTCTCCAGGCGCAGCCGCCGGTGCGGGTGGACCGGCAGCAGGTCGGCGAACGTGGGCCGGGCGGCGAGGAGTTCGGGCGGCAGGCCGTTGACGGTGGCCAGCCGGGTGAGCCGGGGTCGCCGGCCGTCGCCGACGGTGCCGGTGACGGCGTCGCCCGGTCGCAGCCCGTGCCGGCGGGCCAGGTCGGTGGGGATCGTGGGGTCGTCGGGACCCGGCAGGTAGCCGGCGAGGCGCAGCCGGTGGCCGCCGCCGGTGGTGTCGACGACGCCGCTGACGGTCGTGGCCGTCTGCTCGGCGGGGGGTCCCTGCGTCGGGGAGAGGGTGGACGTCATGCGTGGTCCTTCGAAGTCGGAGAAGAACGGGGTCGTTCGTGGGAGGGCGCCGTGAGCACGGCTGATCGACGACGCGGGGCGCCGGGGGCGCGATCGCGTCGGGGGGAAAACCGGCCTCGCGGTACGCCGGTCGTGGCAGGACGGGCGCCGGATGGCCGTTCACAGAGGGGCACGGGCGCCGGAACGGGGCGCGCTCACATGCCACCACCGAGGGTACACCGGCCGTCGTGCGTCCGGTAAGGGCGCCCGGCGGCAGAGGCCGCGCGACACCTTGACAGCCGCCCGGCCCGCTCGCAGACTCCCCCCGCCGAAAGCCACGAAGAAAAGTTCACCTGGCGAACGGGCGGCGTACGGAGCGGACGCACGGAGCAAAGGAGCTCTCATGACCAGGCACCGCGAGCTGTTCATCGGCGGCAAGGACGTGCCGGCCGCCGACGGCCGCACCACACCGGACGTCGACCCGTACTCCGGCGGGCTCTTCGCCACCGTCGCGGCCGCCGGACCCGCGGACGTGGCCCGGGCCGTCGCGGCGGCGGACGCCGCCTTCCCCGACTGGGCCGCCACCTCGCCCGCCGAGCGCCGGGAGGTGCTGCTGCGCGCCGCCGACCTGTTGCGGGCGCGGGAGGCCGAGGTGGTGGCGCTGATGGCCGGCGAGGCGGGCGGCACGGCGGGCTGGGCCGCGTTCAACGTGTGGCTGGGCGCCGAGACGCTGCGCGAGGCGGCCGCCGCCGTGACGGCGCCGCGCGGCGCGGTGCTGGCCGCGCAGGAGCCCGGCGCGCTGGGCCTCGCGGTGCGCGAACCGGTGGGCGTGGTGGCCGGGTTCGTGCCCTGGAACGCCCCCGTGATCCTGGGCGTGCGGGCCGTGGCCGCGCCCCTGGCGGCCGGGAACACGGTGGTGCTGAAGCCGAGCGAGCAGGCGCCGCTGGCCTGTGGCTACCTGATCGCCGACGTGCTGCGCGAGGCCGGCCTGCCGGCCGGGGCGCTCAACGTGGTCAGCAACGCGCCGGAGGACGCCGCCGAGGTGGCCGAGGCGCTGATCGCGCAGCCGGCGGTGCGTGCGGTCAACTTCACCGGATCGACCGAGGTGGGCCGGCTGATCGGCGTCCACGCCGCCCGCCACCTCAAGCCGGCGGTCCTCGAACTGGGCGGCAAGAACGCGATTTTGGTGCTGGCCGACGCGGACGTCGACCACGCCGTGGACGCGGCGGTCTTCGGGGTCTTCCTGAACGCCGGTCAGATCTGCATGTCGGGCGACCGGGTGCTGGTCCACGAGTCGCTGGCCGACGCGTTCACCGAGCGTTTCGTGGCCCGGGTGGCGGCCCTGCCGCACGGCTCGCCGGCCGAACCGGAGACCGTGATCGGCCCGCTGGTCAGCGCGGACTCGGCGCGCCGGGTCGCGGCGCTGGTCCGGGACGCGGTGGCCGGCGGGGCCGAGGTCCTGACCGGCGGCGGCGAGCCGGACGGCGCGCTGCACCCGGCGACGGTGCTGACCGGGGTGACACCCGCGATGCGGCTGCACCGCGGCGAGGCGTTCGGCCCGGTCTGCGCGCTCGCCACCTTCCCGGACGACGACGCGGCCGTGGCCCTGGCCAACGACACGGAGCACGGCCTGACCTGCGGCATCCTCACCGAGGACGCGGGCCACGGGCTGGCCGTGGCCCGCCGGATCCGCACCGGCATCGCGCACGTCAACGACCAGACGGTGGCCGACGAGCCGCAGGCGCCGTTCGGCGGCGTGGGTGCCAGCGGCTACGGCCGGTTCGGCGGCCGGTGGGGTGTGGAGGCGTTCAGCACCACGCGCTGGATCACCCTCGCCGACCGGCACGCGCACTACCCGTTCTGACCCCGCCTGCCCGACTTCCCGCCGGCCGCGCGGTCACGGGATCCGGACGCGGGTGAAGCGGCCGGCGACCCGCAGGTCGTGTTCGATGCCGGCCGCCGCGTCGCGCAGCGCGGGCAGCAGTTCGACCACGGCCTGCTCGGCGGTGCGGCGGCTGGCGTGCATGGAGACGTTGACCGCCGCGACCACGCGTCCCGCGCGGTCCCGCACCGGGACGGCCAGCGACCGCAGGCCCTCCTCCAACTCCTCGTCCACCAGGGCGTATCCGGCCTCGGCCACCCGGTCGAGCTCGGCACTCAGCCGGTCCCGGGAGGTGATGGTGCGGCGGGTGAGCGGCCGCAGGTCGAGCCGGTCGAGGCGGGCGGCGCGCTCCGCGGGCGGCAGCCCGGCGAGCAGCACCCGGCCCATGGAGGTGGCGTGGGCCGGGAAGCGGGTGCCGACGGTGATGTCCACGCTCATGATGCGGACGGTCGGCACCCGGGCCACGTACTGGATCTCGTCGCCGACCAGCACGGACATGGACGCCGAGTCGTGCGCCCTGGCCACCAGGCCGACCAGGTGCGGCTGCGCGAGGCGGGAGAGCGGCAGCCCGGCGAGGTGGGCGTAGCCGAGTTCGAGCACCCGCGGCTCGGGGTGGAAGCGGCGTCCTTCGCAGCGGACGTAGCCCAGGTGTTCGAGGGTGATGAGCGCGCGCCGCACGGTGGCCCTGGCGAGCCCGGTGGCCTCGGCGAGCGCGGCGAGCGTGGCGCCGGCCGGGGGGCCGCCCGGCACGCGGTCGAAGGCGGCGAGCACGCCGAGGCCGCGGGCCAGCGACTCCACGAACCCCGGGCCGAGTTCGCGCTTGGCGGCCCTGGTGAGCTCGCCGTGCCTCCGGTCGGTCGACCCGCCGTCCCGGCGGGGCGGTGGCGGGCCGGCCAGCACCGCCTCCATGGCGGCCACCGACTCGCGCAGCCTCGGCAGCAGTTGCCCGGTGAGCGAGCGCACGTCGTGTCTGCTGGTGTGGCTGACGACGCTGGCCGCGCCCACCGCGCGCCCCGTGCCGTCCCGCACCGGGAGGGCGACGGCGACCAGACCCGGCTCGATCAGCTGGTCGTCCTCGGACCAGCCGCGCCGCCCGGCCGCCGCGATCCGTCGCTCGAAGGAGCCGGCGGCGCGCGCCGCCTCGGGCGGCACGGCCGGGAAGCCGGCGCCCAGCGGATCGCGCTCCCGGCGGTCGCGCCAGCGTGCCCAGTCGTCCGGGCCCCAGTCGGCGGCGAACAGGGCGCCCGGCGCGCCGCTCTCGGCCGGCAGCAGGTCGCCGATGCGGAAGGCGAGCGACATGGTGCGGCGCCTGGTGGCCTGGTAGACGAAGCGGACCCCGTCCCGGTCGGGCACGGCGAGCGAGACCGACTCGTCGAGCTCGTCGGCCAACCGGTCCACGAGCGGCCCGAGTTCGCCGGGCAGCCGGATCGCCGCGAGGTAGACGTTGCCGAGCTCCATCAGCGGCGGCGCGAGCACCGCGTACCGGTCCTCCAGCCGGACGTGGCCGAGCCGCGCGAGGGTGCTCAGCGTGCGGTCGACGGTGGAGCGGGCGAGGCCGGTGGCGCGCACCAGGTCGCCCACGCTCAGCCGCCCGTCGGCCACGGCGAGCCGGCGCAGCACGGCGAGCCCCCGGACCAGGGGTGTCACCGACTCCGGCGGCGGGGCGCCGGCGGCGGCGGGGACGGTCTCGGCGGCCGGTCGGGTCATCGTGCTCTCCAACGCCTCTCCGCGTCCCGGGTGGTGCGCTCCGACGTTCGGGCGGAACCGTACTCGTCCCGGCCATTGACAGCGTGGTGAGGCCGGATCCAGACTCGGAACGAGGCTTGGCGAACTTTAGTTCACTGTACGAACGGCGCCGGGAGGCCGTCAACGACATGGCTGAGATCCGTGACCTCAGGGAGGCCGTCGGGGAGCTGATCCACGACGGCGACACCGTGGCGATGGAGGGCTTCACCCATCTGATCCCCTTCGCCGCCGCGCACGAGGTGATCCGCCAGGGCATCACCGACCTCACGCTGGCCCGGATGACCCCCGACGTGATCTACGACCAGCTGATCGGGGCCGGTCTCGTCGCCAGGCTGGTCTTCTCCTGGGGCGGCAACCCGGGCGTCGGCTCGCTGCACCGCTTCCGGGACGCGGTGGAGAACGGCTGGCCACGGCCGCTCGAGCTGGACGAGCACAGCCACGCCGGCATGGCCAACCGCTATGTCGCCGGGGCCTCCGGGTTGCCGTTCGCGGTGCTGCGCGGCTACCGGGGCGGCGACCTGCCGGAGCACAGCGCCACCATCTCCACCGTCACCTGTCCGTTCACCGGTGAGGAGCTGGCCGCGGTGGCCGCGCTCACCCCGGACGTCACCGTCATCCACGCCCAGCAGGCGGACCGCGCGGGGAACGTGCGGCTGTGGGGCCTGACCGGGGTGCAGAAGGAGGCGGTGCTCGCGGCCCGCCGGGTGCTGGTCACCGTCGAGGAGCTCGTGGACGAACTCACGCCGCACCCCGGCGGGTTGACCCTGCCGGGCTGGGTGGTCGACGCGGTCGCCGAGGTGCCGGGGGGCGCCCACCCCTCGTACGCCGCCGGGTACTCGACGCGGGACAACGCCTTCTACCGGGCCTGGGACGCCGTGTCGCGGGACCGGGCCGCCTTCACCGCCTGGCTGGAGTCCGAGGTCCTGGGCGGCGCGCCGGCGGTGCGCCGGTGACCGCCGCGAGCGGGGCGACGGCCACCGAGGCCGGCCCGGACGAGCTGATGGAGGTCAACGCCGCCCGCGCGCTGGCCGGGGCCCGCACCTGCTTCGTCGGCATCGGCCTGCCGAGCACCGCCGCCAACCTGGCCCGCCGCACCACGGAACCGGACCTGGTGCTGATCTACGAGTCCGGCGCCATCGGCGCCAAGCCGAGCCGGCTGCCGCTGTCCATCGGGGACGGCGAGCTCGCCGACACCGCCGACGCGGTGGTGTCGGTGCCCGAGATGTTCAACTACTGGCTGCAGGGCGGCCGGATCGACGTCGGCTTCCTCGGCGCGGCCCAACTGGACCGCCACGCCAACGTCAACACGACGCTGGTCGACCGGGGTCCCGGGCGTTCGCCGGGCCGGCTGCCCGGCGCCGGCGGCGCCCCCGAGATCGCCGCCAGCTGCGGCCGGGTGCTGCTCGTGGTCCGGCACACGCCCCGCAACCTGGTGCCGCGCCTCGACTTCGTCACCACCATCGGGCACGGCTCAGGACCCGGCGACCGGGCGGCGCTCGGCCTGCCGGGGCGCGGACCGGTGGCCGTCATCACCGACCTGGGCGTGCTGCGCCCCGACCCGGCCACGGCCGAACTGGTGCTGACCGAGCTGCATCCGGGCGTCACCGTCGAGCGGGCGCGCGCGGCCACCGGCTGGCCGCTGCGCACCGCCGCCACCGTGGCCACCACGCCGCCGCCCACGCCGGTCGAGCTGGCCGTGCTGCGCGAGCTGAAGTCCACAGCCCAGGAGGAGCGTTGAGCATCCGCGAGGTGTACGTGGTGGACGCCGTGCGCACCCCGGTCGGCCGGTACGGCGGCGGCTACGCGGCCGTGCGGCCCGACGACCTGGCCGCACACGTGCTCCGGGCGCTGCTCGACCGCAGCCCGGAGCTGGATCCGGCGTCCGTTGACGACGTGATCCTGGGCAACGCCAACGGCGCGGGCGAGGAGAACCGCGACGTGGCCCGGATGGCCGTGCTGCTGGCGGGGCTGCCCACCTCCGTGCCCGGCGCGACCGTCAACCGGCTGTGCGGCTCCGGTCTCGAGGCGGTGATCCAGGCGGCCAGGGCCGTCGCCGTGGGCGAGGCGTCGGTGGTGGTCGCCGGCGGCGTGGAGTCGATGAGCCGCGCGCCCTGGGTGCTGCCCAAGCCGGACCGCGCCTTCCCCACCGGGCACCAGGAGCTGTACTCGACCACGCTCGGCTGGCGGCTGGTCAACAGCCGGATGCGGCCCGAGTGGACGGTGCCGCTCGGCGAGGGCGCCGAGCTGATCGCCGACAAGCACGGCATCGACCGGGCGCGGCAGGACGCGTTCGCGCTGGCCAGCCACGCCAAGGCGGCCGCGGCGTGGGTGGCCGGCGACCACGCGGCCGAGGTCGTGCCGTACCCGGGCGCCGAGCTGCCCCGCGACGAGTCGATCAGGGAGGGCTCGACCCCGGATGCGCTGGCCCGGCTGAAGCCGGTCTTCCGGGCCGACGGCACCGTGACCGCGGCCAACTCCTCGCCGCTCAACGACGGCGCCGCCGCGCTGCTGATCACCGACGCGGCCGGCCTGGCGGCCACCGGCCGGGAGCCGCTGGCCAGGATCGCCGCCTCGGCGGTCACCGGGATCGACCCGCCGTACTACGGGCTCGGACCGGTCACCGCGCTCCCCCGGGCCCTGGCGCGGGCCGGCCGACGCCTCGCCGACCTGGACGTCGTCGAACTCAACGAGGCGTTCGCCGCCCAGGTGCTCGGCTGCCTGGCCGAACTCCCCGACCTCGACCCGGACATCGTCAACCCGCGGGGCGGCGCCATCGCCATCGGGCACCCGCTCGGCGCCTCCGGCGCCCGGATCGCCGGCGCCGTCGCCCACCAGCTCGCCGCCCGTGGCTCGGGCACCGGCGCCGCCACCCTCTGCGTCGGCGTCGGCCAGGGCCTCGCCCTCGTACTGGAGCGCTGATGGACCTCACCCGGCAGGAGCTCACCCAGCGGCGACTCACCCAGCGGGACGTCGACCGCGAGATGGCCGAGCACGAGGCGGCCTACCTGCGCGCCCGCGCGGCCGGCGCCCCGCCGGCCGTCCACCCGCCCCGCGACTACCGCCCCTACCGCAGCAGCGCGGCGCGCCACCCCACCCGGCCACTGGTCACCGTCGACGGCGGCGACCCGGAGCTCGTCGAGCTGGCGGGCCCGGTCTTCGGCCCCAGCGACGTCACGGAGCTCGACAGCGACCTCACCCGGCAGCACCCGGGCGAACCGCTCGGCGAGCGGATCACCGTGTCCGGGCGGCTGCTCGACGGCGCCGGCCGCCCGGTGCGCGGCCAGCTGATCGAGCTGTGGCAGGCCAACGCCTCGGGGCGCTACGCCCACCAGCGCGACCAGCACCCGGCGCCGCTCGACCCCAACTTCACCGGCGTCGGACGCACCCTCACCGACGACGCGGGCGGGTACCGCTTCACCACCATCAGGCCGGGCGCCTACCCGTGGCGCAACCACGTCAACGCCTGGCGCCCCGCCCACCTGCACTTCTCGGTCTTCGGCACGGCCTTCACCCAACGCCTGGTCACCCAGATGTACTTCCCCGGCGACCCGCTGCTCCCCCACGACCCGGTGCTGCGCTCCGTCGCCGACGAGGCGGCCAGACAGCGCCTGGTGGCCACCTACGACCACGGGCTCTCCCGCCCCGAGTGGTCCCTCGGCTACCGCTGGGACATCGTGCTCGACGGCCCGTCCGCCACCTGGACCGAGGAGGGCCGCTGATGCCGGGCACGCCCACCCACCCGACGCCTTCGCACACCGTGGGCCCGTTCTTCGGTCACGCGCTGCCCTTCCCCGGCGGCGGCGAACTCGCCCCGCCCGGGCATCCGGCGGCCGTCACCGTGCACGGCCGGGTCGTCGACGGCGCCGGCGCGCCCGTGCCCGACGCGCTGGTCGAGCTGTGGGGCCCCGACGAACGCGGTCGGCTGCCGCGCACGCCCGGGTCGTTGCGCAGGGACGCGGTCACCGGTGGCTTCCTCGGCCGGCACGCGGCGGACTTCACCGGTTGGGGCCGGGTGCCGACCGACGCGGAGGGACGCTGGTCGGCCCGCACCCTGCGGCCCGGCGCGCGTGCCGGGCACGCGCCGTACCTCGCCGTGTGCCTCTTCGCCCGGGGCCTGCTGCACCACCTGTTCACCCGCCTCTACTTCCCCGAGGACACCGTCGCGCACGCCGCCGACCCGCTGCTGGCCGCGCTGCCCCCGGAGCGGCGCCGCACCCTGGTGGCCACGGCCGGGCCGCACGGCGCCTACCGCTTCGACATCCGGTTGCAGGGCGGGGAGGAGACGGTCTTCCTTGAGTTCCGCTGATCCGCCGCCCGGGGGCCGGGAGGAGGCCGCGGCGGCGGGCGAGTTCGGCCTCCTGTCGCCCGGCCGCGCCGGCTCGGCCGTCGAGGCGGCCACCGGGGACCGCGCGTTCCTGACGGCCATGCTGGACGCGGAGGCGGCGCTGGCCCGCGCCCAGGCCGCGCTCGGCCTGGTGCCGGCCGAGGCGGCCGACGCGATCGGCGCGGCCGCCCGCGCCGACCTGTTCGACGTGCGCGCCCTGGCCCGTGCCGCGCGCGCGGGCGGCAACCCGGTGATCCCGCTGGTCGCCGCGCTCACCGAACGGGCCGGCACCGACGCGGTGCACCGGGGGGCGACCAGCCAGGACATCCTGGACACCGCCGCCATGCTGGTCGCGGCCCGCGCCCGGCGGCTGATCCTGGCCGACGTGGACCGGGCGGCCGCCGCGCTGCGCGCGCTGGCCACCGCCCACCGGGACACCCCGATGGCCGCCCGCACCCTCACCCAACACGCGGTCCCCACCACCTTCGGGCTCAAGGCGGCCGGCTGGCGCGCACAGCTGACCGCCGCCGGGGACCGGCTGGCCGCGCTCCGGTTGCCCGCCCAACTGGGCGGCGCCGGCGGCACGTTGGCTGCCTTCGAGGAGCTGTCGCCGCAGGCCGGCGCCGGTCTCGCGCTGCTCGCCGGCTACGCCCGCGAGCTCGGCCTCGCCGAACCCGTCCTGCCCTGGCACGCGTCGCGGGCCCCGGTCGCCGAGCTGGGCTCCGCGCTGGCCCTGGTGACCGGTGCCCTCGGCAGGATCGCGGTCGACGTGCTGGTGCTGTGCCGCACCGAGATCGGCGAGCTGGCCGAGGGCGGCGGCGGCCCCTCGTCGGCCATGCCGCACAAGAGCAACCCGGTCCGCGCCACCCTGGTGGCGGCCGCCGCCCGGCAGGCGCCCGCGCTCGCCGCCGTGCTGCTGGGCGCGCTGGCCGCCGAGGACGAGCGGCCCGCCGGCGCCTGGCACGCCGAGTGGCAGCCGCTGCGCGAGTTGCTGCGGCTGACCGGCGGCGCCGCCAGGGACACCGCCGAACTCGTCGCACAGCTGACCGTCCGCCCCGACCGGATGCGGGAGAACCTGCACCGCACCGGCGGCCTGCTGGTCAGCGAACGCCTGGCCGGCGCGCTCACCCCGGAGCTCGGCCGGGACGCCGCCCGGGCGCTGCTGCGCGACGCCGCCGCACTCGCCACCCGGGACGGCGTCCCGCTGGCCGACGCGGTGCGTGCCACCGCCCCGCTGCCGCCGTCGCTCTCCGTCGAGCGGCTGCGGGAACTGACAGAGCCCACCCACTACACCGGCGCGGCCGGCCCGCTCACCGACCGGGCGCTTCGCGACCACCCGCGCCGCCACGAGGAGGACCCCCGTGCTGCACCACCGACTTGACGGCCCGCCCGACGGCCACCCGCTGATCCTCGGCCCGGCACTCGGCACCTCGCTCGCCGTCTGGGAGCCCCAGCTCCCGGCGCTCACCCGCCGCCACCGGGTGCTCCGCTTCGACCTGCCGGGCCACGGCGGGCAGCGGGACCAGGGGCCCGCGCCGGACAGCGTCGCCGGCCTCGCCGAACTGGTGCTCGCGCTGGCCGACGCCCAGGGCTGGGACGCCTTCCGCTACGCCGGCATCTCGATCGGCGGCGCGATCGGCCTCCAGCTCGCCCTCGACCACCCCGAGCGCGTCGCCTCGCTCGCCCTGCTCTGCAGCTCCGCCCACTTCGGCCCGCCCGAGCCCTGGCACGCCAGGGCCGCCACGGTGCGCGCCGAGGGCTCGGGCGCGCTGGTGCCGGGCCGGCGGGAGGCCTGGTTCACCGCCGGGTTCACCGACGAGGCCCGCGCCGCCGCGCTCCTCGCCGACCTGGCCGCGGTCGACCCGGACCGCCACGCCGCCTGCTGCGCCGCCCTCGCCGACTACGACCTGCGGCACCGGCTCCCGGAGGTCACCGCGCCCACGCTGGTGCTCGCCGGCCGCGCCGACCCGGCCACCACCACCGCGCACGCCAGGGAGCTCGCCGACGCCATACCCGGCGCCAGCCTGACCGAGCTCGCCGGCGCCGCCCATCTGGCCAACGTCGAGCGGCCGGCCGCCGTCTCGGCCGCGCTGCTCGCCCACCTGTCGCCGGGCGACCCGACCGACCGGTACGCCGCCGGCCTGGCCGTGCGCCGCGCGGTGCTCGGCGACGCCCACGTGGACCGGGCGCTGGCCGACACCACCGACTTCACCGCCCCGTTCCAGGACCTGATCACCCGCTACGCCTGGGGCGAGATCTGGACCAGGCCCGGGCTCAGCCGCCACATCCGCAGCTGCGTCACGCTGACCGCGCTGGTGGCCGGCGGCCACCACCGGGAGCTCGCCCTGCACGTGCGCGCCGCGCTGCGCAACGGCCTCACACCCGAGGAGATCCGCGAGGTGCTGCTCCAGTCGGCGGTCTACCTGGGGGTGCCGGCGGCCAACGCCGCGTTCGCCGCCGCCGAGGCGGCGCTCACCGACCAGCCGCCGGCCGGGGAGTGACCGCCGTGCCCACCCCCGCCGCCGGCGGCGGGAGGCCGCCCCCGGGCGGGGAGGGCGGCGGGCGACACGTACGCTGAACGCCGATCATCTAGCGGAAGGCGGCACGTATGGGTGTCACGTTCGAACGCCTGTCTCCCGGAGACGGCGAGCACTTCCCCAAGCCGGGGGACACCGTGCGGATCCACTACGTCGGGACGCTCGAGAACGGCACGAAGTTCGACTCCTCCCGCGATCGCGGCGAGCCCTTCGTGACGCAGATCGGCGTCGGCAAAGTGATCAAGGGCTGGGACGAGGGCGTGCCCCAGCTGTCCGTCGGGGAGAAGGCCGTCCTGGTCTGCACCCCCGACTACGCGTACGGCCCCCGGGGCTTCCCGCCCGTCATCCCGCCCAACGCGACCCTCCGGTTCGAGGTGGAGCTGCTCGGCATCCAGTGACGCGGCGGCCGGGCCGGTGCCGTGGCCCGGCGCTCACTGTCGGGGCTCCCAGCGGAACCAGCGGCGTACGGCGCTCCCCGCGAGCGCCGTCCACACCAGCGCCATCGCCACGGCCCGGCCCAGCTCGGCCGCCGTGCGGCCGCCGAGCCAGCCGCCGGAGACGAGCTCGACCACGCCCGTCATCGGCAGCAGCAGGAAGGCGTCCGCCAGCCGGTCGGGCAGCACCTCGAGCGGCACCAGGAGCCCCGAGCAGACCACCGACACCATGAACAGCGGCATCCCGGTGAGCTGCGCGCTGTCCACCGTCCGTGTCACGCCCGCGGTCGCCGCGGCCAGCGCGGTCAGCAGCACGACCCCGAGCAGCACCCCGAGCACCAGCACCACGGGCTGCCGTGGCGCCGACACCTCCAGCAGCAGGGCTCCGGTGCCGACCAGCACCACGCACTGGGCCAGCGCCAGCACGACCGAGGGCAGCGCGGCGCCGGCCAGGATCTCCAGGTCGGACAGCTCGCCGGTGCGCAGCCGCTTGAGGACGCGCTCCTCGCGCCGCGCCACCAGCACCGGCAGGAACCCGAGGTAGACGACCAGCATCAGCACCATGCCGATGCCGCCGGTCAGCACCGCCTCCATCCTCGTCAGCCCGGTGTCGGCCAGGTCCATCTCGCGGGTGGCGGAGTAGGACATGGCCACCATGCCGACCGGCATCAGCAGCGCGACGAAGACCGCGGACCGGCTGCGCAGCAGCAGGGTCAGCTCGGCGCGTGCCACGGCCCGCAGCCGCCGCCGGGTGCCGGCGTCGAACGTGATCCCGCTCATCGGCCCGCCGTCCCCTCGAAGGCGAGCGCGCCGTTCGCGCCACCGCCGCCGCCGTCGTCGCCCTTCAGGTTCTCCTGGGCGACGCCGAGGAAGACCTCCTCCAGCGTGGCGGACCTGGCGTCGAGGTCGGACAGCCGCAGGCCCGCCTCCCGGGCCCACAGCAGCAGGTCGGTGAGCGTGGCCTGGAGGTCCGGCGTCCGCACCTCGACGCGCTGCCCGGCCGCCGTCGCGGCGGTGCCCCACCCGGCGAGCGGCAGCCGCTCGGCCGGGACGCCGGCCGGCAGGGTGAAGCGGATCCGCGCCGGGTGCCGCTCCATCACCTCGGCCAGGGTGCCGGACACCACGATCCGGCCACGGCTCATGATCGCCAGCCGGTCGGCCAGCGTCTCGGCCTCCTCCAGGTAGTGCGTGGTCAGCAGCACTGTGACGCCCTCCGCGCGCAACCGCCGGACCAGCTCCCAACTCCGCCGCCTGGCCTGCGGGTCGAGCCCGGTGGTCGGCTCGTCGAGGAAGAGCACCTCGGGGCGCGCCATCAGGGCCAGCGCCAGGTCGAGCCGGCGCCGTTCGCCTCCGGAGAGCTGCTTGACGCGCACGTCCGCCCGGGCCGCAAGGCCCACGAGGTCGAGGGCCTCAGGGACCGGCCGCGGCGCGGTGCTGCAGCCGGCCCACATGCGGGCGGTCTCGGCCACGGTCAACTCGGAGGGGAAGCCGCCGTCCTGGAGCATCACGCCGGTCCTGGGGCGCACCCGGCCACGCTCGGTGAAGGGGTCGAACCCCAGCACCCTGACCTGTCCTTCGTGGGGCGCCGCGAGCCCTTCGAGCACCTCAACGGTGGACGTCTTGCCGGCCCCGTTCGTGCCCAGCAGGGCGAACACCTCGCCGCGCCGGACGGTGAAGTCCAACCCCCGGACCGCCTCGAAGTCGCCGTAGCGACGGCGCAGCCCCCGGACCTCGATCACGATGTCGTTCATGGCCCCAAGCCTGGTGGCCGCCCGGCACGGGGACCAGTGCGAACCGTCACGGCCTCGGTTGACAAATGTCATCCGAGGCCGTGCCGGTGGGGTTCGTCAGGAGCGCCGCGGCAGCCCGTCGACGAAGAGGATGCCGTCGGTGCCGGCCAGGGTGGCGGGATCGAGGGGGAAGTAGCCGTGGCGCGGGTTCCCCGCCTCGCGCGGCCGCAGTCCGGCGACCAGGTCGGCGAGATGCGCGGCGTCGATCACCAGGCCGGGATCCGGGTGGGCGGCCAGGACGCCCTCGACGGTGTCGGGCGGCGGCACGTCGAGACCGAGGTGCAGGGCCGCGCCGAACGCCGAGGCCAGGAAGGCGTACTCGGCGCCGAGCCGGCCGGCGAGGAGCGCGCCCGCGCTCCACCACCGCAGCACACGGCCGTCGAGCGGCCCCGGCCAGTGCAGGGTCATGCTGCTCTCGGCGCGCTGGAGGTGGACGTTGTTGGCGAACACGAGGGTGGGGCCGCGCCGGTCCTCCCGCTCCCGGACGGCGACGAGATTCTCGGCCATCCAGGCGTCGCGCAGGCGCACCAGCCGCTCCATCCGGTCCAGGGACGGATCGGCCATCGCCGTGTGGTAGCGAAGCAGCCAGGTGGCGGTGCGGCCGTGCAGCCGGGCCCGCCACCACTCGTCGGGAGAGCCGGCGGCGGCCAGGCGTGGGGCCTGGGCGGCCAGCAGGGTGGTCAGGTCGTCGGCGATCAGCCGCAGTCGGGCCACCTCCGGCGCGGAGCCGACCGAGCGGGCGGGGTCGAGTGCGGCCCGGGGGTCGGACCAGCGCTCGTCCGGACCGAGCAGCCGGTCGATGGTCTCCAGGTCGTGCGGCAGCGTCGCGGCGTCGAGGCGCGCCGCGAGGAACCGGTGCAGCGCGGTGAGCGCGGGGCGCGGGCTGGCGGCCTCCGATATCTCCACCGAGCCGTCGAAGCCGTAGCACCGCACCCGGTCCCCCGCCGGTCGATCCCGGTTGAACTCCCGAAGCCAGGCGAGCAGTTCACGGTTGGCGGGGGACGCACCCCAGCCGTGGCTGATGCCGTGCTCCAGCGCCTCGTCGAGCGTGCCGGCGCCCTCGGTGACGAAGGCGTCCACCAGCGGGCCGGTCGCCGCGTCGCTCTCGATGGCGATCGAGCGGTAGCCGTGGTGCGCGACGAGCTGGCGGAGCACGTGGTTCCGCAGCCTGGGGAAGATCTCCTCCCCGTGGATGGGCTCCCCGAGCGCCAGCACGCGGGGGGTGGTCGGGCGGTCGGCGAGGAAGCGGGAGACGGCGCTCCCCACCTCGTCCTCCTCGGCGAAGGCCCAACCGGCGTCGGTCGGCGTGGGATGGGTGTTCATGGCGGTTCGGTGTTCCCTTCGGCTTGTCCTCCACGTACCGCGGGGCCCCGGTGGTCTCAACCCTATCGTTGAACTCCCGTTGTAAGGTTTGTTCGCCTTCCACTGTGGGGAAGGCCGAAAAGCCTCAACACGGGGGACGGTATGAGTCGAACGCGACTGCGCCCTGTCGACCTGGCACGCGAGCACGGGATCTCGACCCAGGCGGTGCGGAACTACGAGGAGGCGGGCATCCTTCCGCCGGCCGAGCGCACGCCGCACGGCTACCGGGTCTTCACCCCGCTGCACGCCGCGGCCCTGCGGGTGTTCACCGCCCTGGTGCCGGCGCACGGCTACCACCAGGCGACGGCCATCATGCGGGCCGTCAACGAGGGCGCCACCGAGGACGCGCTGGAGCTGATCGACGCCGGCCACGCGGGGCTCCTCGACGACCGGCGGACGCTGGCCGCCGTCGAGCGGGCGCTCCGCGACCTGGCGCCGCCGGAGCCGGATCCCGACGAGTCACGGTCGATGTTCGTCGGCGAGCTCGCCCGGCGGCTGGGGATCCGGCCCGCGACCCTGCGCAAGTGGGAGCGGGCCGGCCTGGTGCGCCCGCGCCGCGAGCCGGGCACCGGCTACCGGGTCTATGGCCCCACGGACGTCAGGGACGCCCAGCTGGTGCGCCAACTCCGCCTCGGCGGCTATGTGTTCAGCCAGATCGCGCCGCTGCTCGACCAGGTGCGGACCGCCGGCGGCGTGGCGCCGCTGCGCGGCGCGCTCGACGACTGGCGCGCCCGGCTCGCCCGACGCGGCCTCGCCATGCTGGCGGCGGCCGCCGAACTGCACGACTTCCTCACCGAACAGGGCCGGACGCCCGCCCCGCCGCACGGTGGACGTGCGGGCGACACGCTCACGCCATCCGGGCCAGATCGGTCTCCCGCACCACGTTGACCAGCGGCAACCCGGAGTTGAGCCGGGCCAGTTCGTCCAGCACCACGTCGGCGAGCCGGTACAGCTCACCGCCCTGGGCGCCCGCGAGGTGCGGGGTGAGCCAGACGTTCTCCAGCGTGTAGAGCGGCGAGTCGGGCGGCAGCACCTCCGGCTCGGTGACGTCGAGCACGGCCTCGATCCGACCGGAGACCAACTCGGCGACCAGCGCGTCCTGTTCGACCAGCGAGCCGCGGGCGGTGTTGACCAGCACCGCGCCGTCGGGCAGCAGCGCCAACCGGCGCCGGTCGATCATCTCGCGGGTCTCGGGGATCGCCGGGGCGTGCAGGCTGACCAGCTCGCACCGGGCCAGCAGTTCGTCGAGCGGCAGCAGCCGGACCCCGAGCTCGCGGCCCTCCGCCTCGGTCAGGTAGGGGTCGGCGAGCGCCACGTCGAACGAGAACGGCCGCAGCAGCTCCACCACCCGGCGGCCGATCCGCGACGCCCCGACCAGGCCGACCCGCCGGCCGTGGTTGCCGACCCCCGGGAACTCGCGCAGCACGTCGACGTAGGCGCGCCGCTCCCGGTAGCGGGCGGTGGCCGCCCGCACCCGCTTGAGCGCCAGCAGGATCATGGCCAGGGTGTACTCGGCCACCGGCTCCGCGTTGGCGCCCGCGGCCGTGGTGACCGGGATGCCGCGCCGCCAACACCCCGGCGACACATGGCTCTTCACCGAGCCGGCCGCGTGCAGCACGGCGCGCAGCCGGGGCGCGGCGTCCAGCGCCGCCTCGTCGAGCACCGGGCTGCCCCAGCCGGTGATGAGCACCTCGGTCTCGGCCAGCACCTCGCGGGCCGCCGGCGAGTGGAACTCGGTGAGCACCGTGGACTCCCGCAGCTCGGCCAGCTTCCGCAGCCGGTCCCACTGCGTGGGGCTGAACAGGCGCCCCGGCAGGTCGGCGGCCATGGCGAGGGCGGCCCTGGGCTGTGGGTGCTCCACGAATCCTCCGTTGATTGGGCTGAGCAAAAGAAACCGTTTTCTAACTCTGTGTGGATCGTAAGCGGCTGAGAGAAGGCGAATCAAGGTAACGTTGGCCCGTGGCAACGACTGGACCGCAGAAGCCGGTTTCCGGCACTCAGGGGCGGCGCAGCACCATCCGGGACGTGGCGCGGCAGGCCGGCGTCTCGGTGGCGACCGTCTCCCGGGTGCTCGCCGACAACTACCCGGTGACGCACGCGACGCGGGCCAAGGTGCTGCGCGCCGTGCGGCAGCTCGACTACGTCGCCAACGCGCACGCCAAGGCCCTGGCGGGCACCGGGGTCGAGACGCTCGCCCTGGTGCTCGACGACATCACCTGGAGCGCCTTCGCGCAGATCGGCGCCGGCGTGGAGCAGGAGGCCGCGAGGCGCGGGCGGTTGTGCCTGGTGTGCACCACGCAGGGCGACCGGCAGCGGGAGTTGGCGGTCGTCAACCTGATGCGGGAGCAGCACGCGGCCGCGGTCATCCTGGTCGGCGGCATCCAGTACACGGCCGAGTACCGGGAACGCATGAGCCAGTTCGCGCGCTCGCTGGACAGCGTCGGGTCGCGTCTCGTGCTCTGCGGCCGGCCGCCGCTCGGCGAGGACCTGCCGGCCACCGTCGTCGAGTACGACAACGAGGGCGGCGCGTACGGCGCCACCGCGCACCTGCTGTCGCTCGGGCACCGCGGGATCCTCTTCGTCGGGGTGCAGGAGGGCCAGTCGACGGCAGACGGCCGGCTCGTCGGCTACCGCAGGGCGCTGGCCGACTACCAGGTACCGGCCGTCCCCGCGCTGGAGCGCGAGGCCGTCTTCCAACGGGACGCCGGGCTGCGCGCGGTGCGCGAGGCGCTGCGCGAACGGGTCGCGTTCACGGCCGTGTTCGCGGCCACCGACATGGTGGCCCTCGGCGCCCTCGAGGCGCTGCGCGAGGCGGGCCGCCGCGTTCCCGAGGACGTGTCCCTGGTCGGCTACGACGACATCCCGATGGTCAGCGAGCTGACCCCGCGGCTGACCACCGTGCACGTGCCGTACCAGGAGCTCGGGCGCACCGCGGCCCGCCTGGTGCTCGACCGCCGGGAGGGGATCGGCGGGGCCGAGGACCGGGTGCGGCTGAGCACCCACGTGGTGGTCCGCGGCTCCACCGCTCCCCCGCCGGCGCCGGTCCCGGCCTGAGCCGGCGGTCACTTGAGGGCGCCGAGGGTGACGCCGGTGCGCCAGTAGCGCTGCATCGAGACCATGAAGACCACCAGCGGGATCACGGAGAGCAGGGCCCCGGTCAGCACCAGCGCGGTGAGGTCGACGCCGGCCTCGTCGCGCTTGCTGTTCCAGAAGTACAGGCCGAGGTTGAGGCTCCACTTCTCCTCGCCGCGCAGCATGGTGAGGGGCAGGAAGAACTGGTTCCAGACCTGCACGAAGGAGAGCAGGAAGACGGTCGCCCCGCCGGTCGACATCAGCCGGACCACGATCTGGAAGAAGATCCGCAGCTCCCCGGCGCCGTCGATACGGGCCGCCTCGATGATCTCCTCGGGCACCGCGCCGTCGGTGTAGACCTTGGCCAGGTAGACGGCGAACGGACTGATGAAGGACGGGATCAGCACCGCCCACACGGTGTCGACCAGGCCGATCCGGGAGAACAGCAGGTAGAGCGGCATGGTCAGCATGGCGTACGGGATCAGGAAGGAGCCGATCACCGCGCCGAGCAGCAGGCCGCGCCCGGGGAACTGGAAGCGGGAGAGCGAGTAGCCCGCGGCCAGCGCGACCAGGGTGCTCACCAGGCCGCCGACGCTCGCGTACATCAGCGAGTTGAGCAGCCAGCGCAGGTAGATCCCGTCGTTGTAGGTGAAGACCTGCTCGATGTTCCGGAAGAGGTTGAAGTCGCCGAACCACAGGCCGTTGGTGTAGAGCAGGTCGCGCTGGTCCTTGGTGGCGGAGACCACCAGCCACCAGACCGGGGCGACGGAGTAGAGCACGAGGGCGCCGAGGCCGACCAGCACCAGGAGTCGGGAGAGCCTGGACTGCCGGGTGCCCACGGGGAGTTCGTCGCCGGGATCGGTCCTCCTCCCGCGGCGGGTCCTGGCGGGGGGTGTCCGGCGGGAGTCGGCCGGCGGCGTGGGGGCGGGCGCGGTCAGCTGGGTCTGTCCGGTCGCGGTCATGACGAGGGCCTGTTCGTGAACTTGTAGAAGAGGAAGGAGATCGCGCCGACGACGAGCGCCAGGATCACCGAGAGCGCGGCCGCGTAGCCGTAGTCGTTGCTGTCGAACGCCTGGTAGTAGATGAGCATGATCGGCGTGTAGCTCTTGGTGACGGTCTCGGGCGCCACCTGCCGGAAGAGCAGCGGCTCGTTGAAGATCTGCAGCATCCCGATGATGGCGAGCATGCCGGTGAGCACCAGGGCGCCGCGCACGAACGGGACCTTGATCGACCAGGCGATCCGCAGCTCGCCCGCCCCGTCGACGCGCGCGGCGTCGAACACCTCGCGCGGCACGGCGCGCAGCGCGCCGTAGATGATCAGCATGTTGTAGCCGACGCCGTGCCAGGTCAGCAGATTGCCCATGGAGACCCAGAGCATCTCGGAGGCGTAGAAGTCGGCGTCGACGCCCAGCAGGCCGAGGGCGTCGGTGAGCGGGCCGAGCCGGGGGCTGTACAGGTACATCCACATCAGCGCGGCCACCACGCCCGGGATCATGTACGGCACGAGGAAGGCGAGCCGGAAGCGGTGCGCCGTCCTGGTGGCGATCTGGTCGAGCAGCAGCGCCATGGCGAGGGCCAGCGCCAGCATCAGCGGGATCTGGACGCAGGCGAAGACCAGCACCCGGCCGACCGAGGCCCAGAAGGCGCCGTCCTCGATCGCCCGCGAGAAGTTGTCGAGGCCGACGAAGACCCGCTCCTGGCCACCGATCCCGAGGCCCGAGCTGCGCTCGCTGAACAGGCTCTCGTAGACCGCGTAGCCGACCGGGATCACGAAGACGAAGAGGAATCCGACGAAGAAGGGGGCGGCGAACGCCGCGCCCTTGACCGCGCGGAGCGTGTGCCAGCGGGACGTCCGGCGGGGGCCGCGACGCGCGTCCGCGGCCCCTTCCGGCTCCGCCGTGGTGGCGGTGATCGACATCTGGGATGTGCCTAACGTTACGGGTGACGGGTTTCGGCTCTGCGACTCACTCGACGACGTTCACGCCCTGCTGCCTGAGGTCGTTCACGGTCCACTCCTGCATGTGGGTGAGGATCGACTCGACGGTGATCTCGCCGTTCATCGCCTTGCCCCACTGGTCGGCCAGCTCCTCGTACATCGCCCGGGAGTTGGGGCCGTAGATCCAGCCGTCGGCGTACTCGGAGGACTCCTGGATGACGGGCACCGTCTCGTCCGCGTACTCGCCGAACAGCTCCCGCGGCACCAGCGCGTCGAGGTACGGCTCGGGGTCGGCCACGGCCGGGTACCAGCCGGCGCCCTCGGCCGGGTCGGCCATGGCCGTGACCGGCTCGGCCTGGGTGGCCAGCCAGACGGCGGCCTCGACCGCGGCCTCCTTCTCCTCGCACAGGGCGGGCACCATCAGGCCCGAGGTGTCGGCGGCCGAGAGCGGCGCCTCCTGGCCGCCCAGGGTCAGGTTGGGCGCGGGCTCCCACTCGCCGAGGGTCTCGTCCGCGTTGTTCTGGTGGCCGCTGAGCTGCCAGGTGGACAGCTGCCGCATGGCGATCCGGCCGGCGTCGTACTCCTGCATCATGGCCGGGTACTCGGCGTACGAGATCCGCTCCACCAGGTCCTCGTCGAGCAGTTGCTGCATGATCTCCGAGGCGGTGCGGGACGCCTCGTCGGTGAAGTCGATCCGCCAGGCGTCGCCCTCGATCGAGTACCAGCGGGCGCCGGCCTGCCAGGCCATGTTCATCCAGGTCGACGGGTCCTCGCCGGCCAGGTTGAAGATGTGGACGCCGTCCTCGCGCAGCACCTCGCCGACCTCGATGGCCTCCTCCCAGGAGGTCGGGTAGTCGAGGCCGCGCTCCTCGAAGGTCGGCGCGTGGAACATGGTGAAGACCGGCTGCCGTTGGTTGGGCACGCCGTAGACCACGTCGGCGATGGACAGCGCCTCGATCGCGCCGTCGGCGAACTCGCCGGCGCTCGGCTCCAGGTACTCGCCGATGTCGGCGATCACGCCCTGGGCCAGCAGCATGCCGCCCTGGCGGTTGTCGCTCTGCGCCAGACAGGGGGCGCCGGCCGGGTCGCCGGCGGCGTGCGCGTTGTTGAGCGAGTTCGACATCTCGGCGGCCGGCACGTTGACCAGCTCGATCTGGACGTCCTCGTGCGCCTCGTTGAACGCCCGGACCGCGACGTCGGCCCCGGCCTTGTCGCTCCACAACCGCAACGTGACGGGCCCGCCGGCCCCGGCGCCGGAGCCGCCGTCCCCCTCCCCGCCACCGCAGGCGGCGAGCGTGGCCACCAGGCCGAACGCCGCGCCGCCGAGCACCCAACGCCTCTTCGCGCTGCTCATGTACCGCTCTCCTTCGAGTCTTCCCTGGTGCTGCGCGGGGCCGGTCCTCGTCGAGTAACCGGTTACCAGAAATCGTTTTCTACTCACTGACTGTTCCGCCACCTCTCGAAAACGGTTTCTGCTGCTTCCCCACGCGGCCACCCCGCCCAACCCGGCTGAGAGGCGGCCCGCCGAACGATCGATTCAAGCCCGCACCTTGATGCACCGGCACGTTAGGCGCCGGATCGGCGGACGTCAATGCCCGGGACAGATACCGGTTACTTTCTGCCGGCCCGGCGAGGAGATCCGGCGGGGCTCGGGTCAGGTCGGGCCGTTCAGGGCGGCCTCCAGGGCGGTCAGGTGGGTGGCGACCGGGCCGAGGGTGAGGAGGCCGCTGGCGGCGCCGGCGAGCTCGGCGCTGGCGGGGAGCAGGTGGTGGTGGGCGCGGCGCATGAGCGGGCGGTCGTCGAGGGCGATGGCGGCGCGGCCGAGCAGGCACCACAGGGCCTCGGCCAGCAGGTCGGGCGGCGGTTCCGGGGCGCGGCGCAGCGCGTCGGCGGCGGCGGTGCGGCGGTCGGCGGCCAGCAGCACGAGGGGGCGGGTCCACGGCGCGTAGGGGCCGAAGTCGGCGTGCTCGTCGCCGTCCGGTGGGAGCCCGCGGCCGATCCGCAGGCAGAGCAGGGCGAGCGGCAGCAGCCCGTGTTCGAGCCCGGGCATGCCGGCGCCTTCGAGTGCCGCGGCCGCGTCCCGGTAGGCCGCCTCGGCTTCGGCGAGCGGGGCGCCGGTCGCGGCGCGGCGCAGCGCCGCGTACCAGCGGGTGAACACGCCGACCAGCGGCAGCTCGTGCCGCTCGGCGAGGCGGTCGGCGGCGGCCGCGTGCCGGTCGGCGCCGGTGAGGTCGGCGGCCGCGCAGTGGGCCTGGAGGCGGACGAGGTGGCCGAGCACCTGGTAGGTGGTGAGGCCGTGTCGGTCGGCGAGGGTGACGAGTTCGGCGCCGATGGCGTCGCGGCGCGGCGCGAGCCCGGTCCTTCCGCAGCTCTGCATGAAGACGCCGTTGAGGGCGAAGGCGAGCAGCGCCGGGTCGTCGAGGCGGCGCGCGAGCTCCTCGGCCCGCCGGGCGGCCTCGGGTCCGCCGGGGTCGCGGCTGCCGCGTGACTCGACGGCGATGGTGGCGAGCAGCCGGGCCCTGGCGGCCTCGTGTCCCTCGGCGGGGAGCGCGGCCAGGGTGCGTCGGGCGGCGGCCACCACGCGGGCGGTCTGCTCCGGGTCGTCGACGCGGGTCCAGACGGCCGGCACGTCGTAGGCGCCGACCACGCGGGCGGTCAGTTCGGGATCGCCGAGCTCCTCGGCCGCCGCGACCGCGGCCACCCGGTGCCGGCGGGCGGCCGTGAGGCCACCGCCACCGGTGACGGCGAGGTCGCGCAGCAGGCCGACGGTGGACGCCAGGCGGGCCCTGGCGCCGGTGGGCACCGCCCGGTCGTAGGCGGCGGCCGCCTCGGCCCAGACCCGCTCCGCGCCGCCGGGGTCCGGGGCGAGGTGGGGGGCGTGGCGGAGGATGTCGGTCTCCAGGCGGCGCAGTCGTGGCCCCGGGTCGATGCCGAGCCGGTCGGCGAGCAGGGCGCGGGCGCGGCGCAGCACCGTGAGCGCGTCGCCCTGCCGGCCGGCCCGGTAGAGGGCGAGGGCCAGCAGCCGCCACCCCTCCTCGCGCCAGGGGTGCTCGGTGACGTGCGCGTCCAGGTCGGGCACGGCGTCCGCGGCCCGGCCGAGGGCGAGCCGGGCCTCGGCGAGGCGCTCGACGGCGCGCAGCCGAAGCTCGGTGAGCCGGGCCCGCTCGGCCCGCGCCCAGTGCGCGTCGGGGAACTCGACGTAGGCCGGGCCGCGCCAGCGGCCGAGGGCGTCGGCCAGCCGGGGCGCCGCGCGGTCCGGTGGCAGCTCCCCGGCGGCGCCGAGCTCCGCCTCGAACCGCCAGGCGTCGACCGCGTCGGGTTCGGCGCGCAGCGCGTACCCGGGCCCCTCGGTGACCAGCAGCACGGCGGGGGTACGGGGCCTGCGGTCGGGTTCGAGTTCGCGGCGCAGCGCCGCGACGAAGGTGCGCAGGGCGCCGACCGGGTCGGCGGGCGGCGCGGTCCACAGGTCGTCGACGAGGCGGTCGACGGGGACGACGCGGCGGCGCGCGACGAGCAGCCTGGCCAGCACGGCGCGGTGCCGCGGCCCGCGCAGGGCGAGCGGGCGGCCGGCGGCGTCCCAGGCGGTGACCGGCCCCAGCACCCCGAAGTCGACCCGCACCCTCGGCCTTCCTCTCCGGCGTTCGTACCCGGTCACGGTACTGCGGCAGTGCGGCGTGCTCATCGGTTGCTCATCCGCGTCCCGGAGTGTGGTGGCAGCGAGGTACCGCACGAAGGAAGGAACGCACCATGTCGCCTGTCATCCCCGGCTTCGCGTACCGGCGGGTCGCCGTCGCCGAAGGGGTGTCGCTCAACGTCGCCGTCGGCGGCTCCGGCACGCCGGTCGTGCTGCTGCACGGCTTTCCGCAGACGCACCTGATGTGGCGGCACGTGGCCGCCGACCTGGCGGCGGACCACACGGTGATCTGTCCCGACCTGCGCGGCTACGGCGCCAGCGACAAGCCGGCCGAGTCGGCCGCCGGCGGCTACGCCAAGCGGACCATGGCGGCCGACGTCGTCGCGCTGGCCAGGGCGCTCGGCCACGAGCGCTTCGCGCTCGCCGGGCACGACCGGGGCGCGCTGGTGGCGTTCCGCGCCGGCCTCGACCACCCGGACGCGGTCACCCACCTGGCCTGCCTCGACGTGCTGCCCACCCTGGACATGTGGGAGGTGATGAGCGGCGCCGCGGCCGCCGTGGGCTTCCACCTGTATCTGATGGCCCAGCCGCCGGGCTTGCCCGAGCGGATGATCTCCGCCAGCGCGGACGCGTTCTTCGGGCACTTCCTCGACCTGTGGGGCAGGGACCCGGCGGCGATCCCGGCGGACGTCAGGGACGCCTACCTGGCGGCCTGCCGTGGAGCGGTGGGCTCGATCGTCGCGGACTACCGCGCCTCGGCCGGCGTGGACGTGACACACGACCGGGCCGACCGCGCGGCCGGCAACCGGCTGCGGATGCCGGTCACCGTGCTGCAACAGGACTGGGGCGCGGCGCTCGGCTACGACGCGACCGCGCTGTGGGCGGCGTGGGCGCCGGGGCTCCGGCACACCACCGTGGACTGCGGGCACTTCATGGCCGAGGAGGCACCGGCCGAGGTGGTCGCGGCACTGCGGGAACTGCTGACCAGGTGACGGCGGCCTGGCCGGCCGGGCTTGACCGGGCCGGTCAGCCGGTTGGCGGCCGGGTTGGCGGGGTGACGGGAGCCCGCCGGCCGAGCGGCCCGGCGGCCGCCTCCGCTGGCCCGGGCGTCATCCGTCAACGCTCGGGAGTCAGCCACCGGCGGCGTCCATGCCGGGCACGTTGGTCAGCTGTCGCTGGCGCAGCCGGGCCACGCCGTGACCGCCCGTCAGCCATCGCCCACCGCCCGCCCGTCAACCGCCGCCAGCGGCAGTGGCCGCACCGCTCGTCAACCGCTGCCGGCGGCAGGGCCGCACCGCCGCTCAACCGTCGCCGGAGGCGCAGGTGGGGGCCGTGCCGGTGACCACGGAGAGCGCCCGGGCCAGGTCGGTGTCGGTGAGGTCGGCGCGGGCGGTGAGGCGCAGCCGGGAGACGCCGTCCGGCACCGAAGGGGGGCGGAAGCAGCCGACGGCGAGTCCGGCGGTGCGGCACTCGGCGGCCCACCGCACCGCGGCCTGCGGCGAGGCGGCGCGGACCGCGACCACGGCCGCGTCGGGTGGCGAGACCGGGAGCCCTGCGGCCGCCAGGCCCTGGTAGAGGCGCCTGGCGGCCGCCCGGGCCTGGGTCGCGAGGACCGGCTCGCGGCGCAGCAGCCGCAGCGCGGCCAGCGCGGCGCCGGCGGCGGCCGGGGCGAGCCCGGTGTCGAAGACGAAGGTGCGGGCGGCGTTGACGAGGTGCGCGATCACCCGTTCGGGGCCGAGGACGGCGCCGCCCTGGCTGCCGAGCGCCTTGGAGAGCGTCACGGTGGCCACCACGTCGGGCGCGCCGGCCAGGCCGGCGGCCGCCACCGCGCCCCGGCCGCCGTCCCCCAGCACGCCGAGCCCGTGCGCGTCGTCCACCACGAGCGCGGCGCCGGCCGCGCGACACGCCTCGGCCAGCCCGCCGAGCGGGGCGAGGTCGCCGTCGACCGAGAACACGGCGTCGGAGACGGCCACCGCGCGCCGTGGGCCCCGCTCGTCGAGTGCCTTGCGGAACGCCGCCGGGTCGGCGTGCGGCACCACCGCGACCTCGGCGCGGGAGAGCCGGCAGCCGTCGATCAACGAGGCGTGGTTGCCGGCGTCGGAGACGACCAGCGTGTCCCGGCCGGCGAGCGCGGCGAGCGCGGCGAGGTTGGCGGCGTAGCCGGAGGAGAACACCAGCGCGGCCTCGAAGCCGCAGAACTCCGCGAGTTCGGCCTCGAGTCGGGCGTGCAGCTCGGTGGTCCCGGTGACGAGTCGTGAGCCGGTGGCGCCGGCACCCCAGCGCCGCGCGGCCGCGGCGGCGGCCTCGACCACCTCGGGGTGGCGGGCGAGCCCGAGGTAGTCGTTCCCGGCCAGGTCCAGGACGGTGGAGTGGGCGGAGCGCGGCCGCAGTCGGCGCGTCAGCCCGGCGCACCTGCGCTGCTCGGCGACGGCGTCGAGCCAGTCGAAGACCCGTCCTGACGCGTCGTCACGCATGCGGCAGCCCCTCCGGAGATTGTTGGATGCTCATAAAACCTAGCCCGCGCCGTCCTGGGGAAACAGGCGGCAGTGGACACTATCGCCCCTGTCGCTTTATGGGCTTCCTCCTTTGCCGTGGGGGTGCCGGCTGCGCCAGGATCGACCTCATGGAGCTGCTCAACACCCTGGTGGCCAAGGGGCTCAGCCGTGAACTGCCCACCCGCGAAGAGGCGTTGGCGGTGCTCGCCACCTCCGACGACGAGCTGCTCGACGTCGTGGCGGCCGCCGGCAGGGTGCGCCGCCGGTGGTTCGGGCGGCGCGTCAAGCTCAACTACCTGGTGAACCTCAAGTCCGGCCTCTGCCCGGAGGACTGCTCGTACTGCTCGCAGCGGCTCGGCTCGACCACCGGGATCCTCAGGTACAGCTGGTTGAAGCCGGACCAGGCGGCCGACGCGGCCAGCGCCGGGGTGGCCGGCGGCGCCAAGCGGGTCTGCCTGGTGGCCAGCGGGCGCGGGCCGACGGACGGCGACGTGCGGCGGGTCTCGGAGACGGTCGCCGCCATCCGCGAGCGGCACGCCGACGTCGAGGTGTGCGCCTGCCTCGGGCTGCTCTCGGACGGCCAGGCCGAGCGGCTGCGGGAGGCCGGGGTCGACGCCTACAACCACAACCTGAACACCGCCGAGGCGACCTACGGCGACATCTGCACCACGCACGGCTTCGACGACCGGGTGGACACCGTCCGGCGGGCCAGGTCCGCCGGCCTCTCCTCCTGTTCGGGGCTGATCGCCGGCATGGGCGAGCGCGACGAGGACCTGGTCGACGTGGTCTTCAGGCTCCGCGAGCTCGACGCCGACTCGGTGCCGGTCAACTTCCTGATCCCGTTCGAGGGTACGCCGCTCGCGAAGCGGTGGGACCTCACCCCGCAGCGCTGCCTGCGGATCCTCGCGATGGTGCGCTTCGTCTGCCCGGACGTGGAGGTGCGGATCGCCGGCGGCCGGGAGGTCCACCTGCGGTCGATGCAGCCGCTCGCCCTGCACCTGGCCAACTCCGTCTTCCTGGGCGACTATCTGACCAGCGAGGGCCAGGCGGGCAGGGCCGACCTGGAGATGATCGCGGACGCCGGCTTCGAGGTGGAGGGCGCCGACGACCGGACGCTGCCGCCGCACCGGGCCGACCTCGTCGCGGTGCGCCGTCGCGGGGCCGGCACCGAGGTGGCGCCGAATGCCTGACGAAGGGCCGCTGTCACCTGGGGAGTTGCTGGACCTCGACCGCCGGCACGTCTGGCACCCGTACGGCCCGATGCCGGGCACGGCCGAGCCGCTGGTGGTCGAGTCGGCCGCCGGGGTCCGGCTGCGGCTGGCGGAACCGGCGTTCGGGCAGCGCGAGTTGGTCGACGGCATGGCGTCCTGGTGGTCGGCGCTGCACGGCTACAACCACCCGGTGCTCAACGCGGCCGCGCGGGACCAGTTGGACCGGATGAGTCACGTCATGTTCGGCGGCCTCACCCACGAGCCCGCGGTGCGGCTCGCCACCCGTCTGGTCGGGATCACCCCCGAGCCGCTGCGGCACGTCTTCCTCGCCGACTCGGGCTCCGTCTCGGTCGAGGTGGCCATCAAGATGTGCCTCCAGTACTGGCGCTCCCTCGGCCGCCCCGCGAAGCGGCGGCTGCTGACCTGGCGCGGCGGCTACCACGGCGACACCTGGCACCCCATGTCGGTGTGCGACCCGGACGGCGGCATGCACCGGCTGTGGTCGGGCGCGCTGCCCCGGCAGATCTTCGCGGGCGCCCCACCGGCCGGCTTCGACGCGCCGCCGGAACCCGGCTACGCGGCGTCGCTCCGCGAGCTGGTCGCCACCCACGCCGGGGAGTTGGCGGCGGTGATCGTGGAGCCCGTGGTGCAGAACGCCGGCGGCATGCGGTTCCACTCCCCCGACTATCTGCGGGTGCTGCGCGAGGCGTGCGACGAGCACGACGTGCTGCTGGTGTTCGACGAGATCGCGACCGGCTTCGGCCGCACCGGCGGGGTGCTGTTCGCCGCCGACCACGCGGGCGTGGCCCCCGATGTGATGTGCGTGGGCAAGGCGTTGACCGGCGGCTACCTGTCGATGGCCGCCACGCTCTGCACGCCCCGGGTGGCCGAGGGCATCTCACGCGGCGAGGTGCCGGTGCTGGCACACGGGCCGACGTTCATGGCCAACCCCCTGGCCGCGGCGGTCGCGGGCGCCTCGGTCGACCTGCTGCTGGCGGGCGACTGGGCGGCCGAGGTGAAGCGGATCGAGACCGGGCTGCGGGACGGGCTCGCGCCGGCCGCCGAACTCCCCGGGGTACGGGACGTCCGGGTGCTCGGCGCCATCGGCGTGATCCAGCTCGACCACCGGGTGGAGATGGCTGCGGCGACGGCGGCCGCGGTCTCGCGGGGCGTGTGGCTGCGGCCGTTCGGCGACCTCGTCTACACCATGCCGCCGTACGTGACGGACGACGCGGACCTCGCGCTGATCTGCGGGGCCGCGTGCGCGGCGGCCGAGGCCGGCTGAGATGGACGGTCCCTTCCTCTTCGTCAGCGGCACCGGCACGGAGATCGGCAAGACGGTGGTCACGGCGGCGGTCGCGGTCACGGCACGGGCCGGTGGCCGCTCGGTGGCGGTGCTGAAGCCGGCCCAGACCGGCCTGGCGGCCGGTCAACCCGGCGACGTGGCCGAGGTGATCCGGCTCGCCGGACCGGTCACCGGCCGCGAACTCGTCCGCTTTCCCGATCCGTTGGCGCCGGCCACGGCCGCCAGGCGGGCCGGGCTGCCGCCGGTCGGCCCGGCGGAGATCGCCAAGACGGCCGAGGCCCTGGCCGAGGACCACGACCTGGTGCTGGTGGAGGGCGCCGGCGGGCTGCTCGTCTGGTTCGACGAGTCAGGCAGCACGCTCGCGGACGCGGCCCGCCGCCTCGACGCGCCGGTCCTGGTGGTGACGACGGCCGGGCTCGGCACGCTCAACACCACGGCCCTGACCGTCGAGGCGCTGCGCGCCAGGCGACTCGCCTGCCCGGGGGTGGTCATCGGCAGCTGGCCCGACCGGCCCGACCTGGCGGCCCGCTGCAACGTCGACGACCTGCCGCGCGTCGCGGACGCGCCGCTCCTCGGCTCGATCCCGTCCGGCGCGGGCGCGCTCCCGCCACCCGCGTTCCGGAACGACGCGCCGGGCTGGCTGGCGCCCCGACTGGGCGGCCACTGGACCGGCTGACCACCGAGGCCGGGCGGGAGGGGAGCCGAGCAGACCCGTCGCAGTGTGGTTTCCGCTGGTCACAGCCGGTGGGACAGACCCGCTCTCCGAAATCCCCCACCGGCGTCCAGCTGAACGCCAAGCGGGGGTCATGCGTTGAGCTGAATCTGGGCGACTATCAGTCTGCGCCGTCGAGGACTTGGCGCTGGGTCGCTCGCCGAGTCCCGCTTCCTCGGGGGTGAGAGGTACGTCGGGGCATCACATGCGCGCCGGCTTGGGCGGCAGTCGGAGACCGTCCACTTCGGCGTCCTGCTCTGCCTCGGCCGGGCCCGGTACAGCGAGGCAACCGACGGGTTTTTGCCAGCACACCAACGGCGCACCTGGTGTGACGTGGTTCACATCGGCGGCCTGTCACGCCCGGTGCGGGCTGCTTGTCCCATAGGCGCCACCGACACCGAAGCCGGTGCCCGACCTTGGGAGATCCAATGAACAACGGCCGCCACATCGTCGTCCTTGGCGCTGGCTACACGGGCATGTTCAGCGCCATCCGGCTGGCCCACCGCACTCGACGGACCAGCGTGAAGATCACCCTGGTCAACCCAACCAGCCGGTTCGTCGAGCGGCTGCGGATGCACCAGATCGCCGCCGGGCAGGAGCTGGCCGACCACCAGATCCCCGACCTGCTCGCCGGGACCGGCATCACGTTCGTCCAGGGCACCGCCACCGCCATCGACCCCGAGGCCCGGCAGATCACCGTCGACGGTGCCAGGACCCTCGGCTACGACACGCTCGTCTACGCGCTGGGCAGCTCGACCGACACCGGCAAGGTCCCCGGCGCCGACACCCACGCGTTCACCCTCAACAACCCGGAGATCGCCGGTCGGTTCGCCGCGCGGCTCACCGAGATCGCCGCGTCCGGCGGCACGGTCACCGTCTGCGGCGGCGGCCTGACCGGCATCGAGGCGGCCACCGAGATCGCGGAGGCCCACCCCGGCCTGCACGTCACGCTGATCAGCCCGGACGAGCCCGGCGGCATGATGGGTGCCAAGGCCCGCGCCCATCTCCACCGCGCGCTGGAGCGCCTAGGCATCACCCTGGAGACCGGTGCCCGCGTCACGAAGGTGCTGCCCGAGGCCGTCGAGCTGGCCGACGGCCGGATCGTCCGCTCCGACGCCTGCCTGTGGACCACCGGCGTCAAGGTGTCGCCGCTCGCCGCTGCCGCCGGGATCACCACCGACGACCACGGCCTCATCCTGGTCGACGCCACCCTGCGTTCGGTTTCCCACCCGCAGATCCACGCCATCGGCGACGCCGCCGCCATCCGTTTGGCCTGGGGACAGATACACGGCACCTGCCAGAGCGGCCTACCCACGGCCCAGTACACCGCCGACACCATCGCGCGGCTCGTGTGCGGCAAGGCGGTCAAGCCGTTCCGCTTCGGCTACTTCCACCAGCCGGTCAGCCTCGGCCGCCGTGATGCCGTCATCCAGTTCACCAAGGCCGACAACACCCCCCGCCGCATCCACCTCACCGGCCGGAGCGCCGTCGCGTACAAGGAGATGGTCAGCGCCAGCCCGCTCAAAACCTACCGATTCAGCAAGCGCATGAACGTCACCACCATCATCACCAAGGGCGGCCGCGCCACCCGCAAGCCCGCGGCATGACGGGCGCACCGGCAGCACCGTGCTCTCGGGCCTTGCCGCCCTGGGTACGGCGCTGGCAGCATGAGCCGATGGTCGACGCGAGGGACGAACAGGACCCGTACATCGAACACCGCAGGCTACTGTTCGCCACCGCCTACCGCATGCTGGGCAGCGTCACCGACGCCGAGGACGTCCTCCAGGACACCTGGCTGAGCTGGAGCACCGCAGACCACGGCGCGATCCGTCACCCCAAGGCCTACCTGGTGCGCACGGTCACCAACCTCTCGTTGAACCGCCTCACCTCCGCACGGGCAACCCGCGAAACCTACGTCGGTCCGTGGCTCCCCGAGCCCCTGCTGACCTCCCCCGACATCGCCGCGGAGACCGAATTGGCCGACAGCGTCTCCACCGCGATGATGGTCGTCCTGGAAACCCTCAGCCCCGTCGAACGCGCCGTCTTCCTGCTCCGCGAGGTCTTCGGCTACTCGCACGCCGACATCGCCGAGACCCTCGAACGTCCCGAGCCGACAGTCCGCCAGATCGCCCACCGCGCTCGCGAGCACGTCCAGGCGCGCCGCCCCCGCTTCGACGCCGACCAGACCCAGCGCCGGCAGGTCACCGCCCGGTTCATGGAGGCCTGCGCGGGGGGCGACCTGAACGCCGTCATGGAGCTGCTCGCCCCCGAGGTCACCGCTTGGTCCGACGGCGGCGGCAAGGTCACCGCCGCCCGCCGCCCGCTCCACGGCACCGACCACGTCGCGCGCTGGATCGTGGGTTTCCTGGCCAAGCCCGAACTGGCCGCCCTGACCATGGAGCCAGCCATCATCAACGGCGAGCTCGGCGTCCTGGCCACCCTGGACGGACAGACAATCGGCGCCCTCTCGTTCGACCTCCTCGACGGCCGCATCCAAAACCTCCGCTTCCAGGTCAACCCCGAAAAGCTCAGCGGCCTGACCCTCGACAACAGCTTGGCGCTGCCCTGAAGCGTCCCGTCCTCAAGCACCACCCGCGGGACCTGGACCGGGACGAGCTGTCCAGGACGGCCGCGGCCCGTCGCTTACGACGCCGAAGGCGCCCCTGACGGAGCCGAGTCGCCCCGAACCGTTCACTGGCGGGCGAATCGGCCCCAGTTGACGGAGGCAACGGTCTGGGCAGCGCAGAGCATCGCCGGCCATTTTCAGAGATCCTCATCAGCCGGTCCACCGGCAAGATCGCGGTCTACAGCTGGAGTGCCAGGTCGCGCTGATACCAGGTGCCCTGCTTACCGCCGAGGTCGGCCGGGGCTGCCGGGCCCACCGGGATGAACCCGGCCTTGGTCAGCACCCTCTGGGACGCGGCATTAGCGTGGGAGGTGGCTGCGCGCAGTGTGTGCAGCCCGTGCCGTGCGGCCGCAAGCTGGCACAACTCCCGGACGGTCGCGGTCGCAACGCCGCTGCCGGCGACGTGTTGCGCGACCCAGTAGCCGAGGTTGGCAGTTCCGTCCTTGAAGTCGTACAGGTTGAACCGGCCCAGAATCGAGCTGTCCGTGGCAACCAGCACATAGAAGGCGCAGCCGCCGGCCTCTTGCTCGGCCAGCATGGCGCTGTGCCGGTCGGCGAACTGCTCGTAGAACTCGTCGCCCCGGTCGGAGATCGAGGCAGCGAAGTAAGCGCGGTTCGCCAGCTCGAAGGCCAGGACCGCCGGGGCATGGCCAGCATCCAGCTGACCCGCCGCCTCACCCGGAGACGCCCCGCCCGGTCGACTACCCCGCCACTCCAGCTGACCCAAGCTGCCTGAGCGCAAGTGCCGTTCCGCCGCGGTTACTCGTCAGCCGATCCGCAGTCCCTCCATTCGCCGTCCTCCTTGACCACGAAGAACCGCAGCTCGTTGTCCGGATATACCTCAAGATGCATTGTGGCGATCGCCCTCGTATCGCTGATCTGCTCGACCTCGTCAAGTATCAGCTCAACCGCGCCCACCATCCGCGGACCGGTGGCCTCGCGCAGCGATCCGTCCGGCTCGCTGTATCGGCGCCTCTCCTCCTCGCACGCATTGGCGAAGATGTCCTCGTTGGAGGCATCCGGGTCGTTCATGGTGTCGACCAACCGCTGAGCCGCTGCTTGCGGGCTGTTCTCCTCCTCTCCCAGGAAGATCACAACGGCGGCCACCGCAACGGATATCAGCGCCACGGCGCCTGTGAGTAAGACGGCTCTCTTCCGTAACCACATGGACCCGGATTGAGGTATATACGGCTGATCAGCCGAGCCTGAACCTGCCTGCGAATCCTCGGGTCCATCTGAATCGCTCCTGTTCATGCCCATCTAATATCACCGCCGGGTCGGGAGGGGTCCCGAGCCAGGTCTGCCTCGCCTCGCCTCCCAGGAGGGGAGACTTCCTCTGGGCAGCGATTGCTCTGATGCCCCGATGCCTTACCCGGCACAAGCTGCTGCAGCTTAGTGACACCAGTGAGACCGGCGACGAGCACGAGTTGTCAAGCACACCAACGAGTGCCTCCCGTCGCCGCATCGCAAGCCACGGCGCGTGAGGTTCAGACACAGCTTCTCAGCCTTCGCCCACCGCAACACGCTGTAGGGGGTGATCTCCAGGCACGCGGCGATTGTGCTCAGCGCTATCGTCAGCCGAACACCGAACGGGCGTCCTGGCCGGACTGGTTGTCCTGCGCAAGTGATCTTCGCGAATCCACAGAAGCGGTGAGCTGGGGTCCGCAAAGATGCGGTTGTCACTGCCGTGGAAAGCGTGCAGCTCTATCTTGCGGATTCGCTGCGTAGAGTCCCCGTTCATGGGCGGGGCGTCTTCTCGCCATGGACGGCCGTGTATTCGGCTGCGAGCCACGGGCCCAGGTCTTCGACGAGCATGCTGAGCACTGCCGGATCGACCGAGGGGGTGCGGGCGGTGGCTGCGGCTGTGTGCATCTGCTCAGCGCGCTGGGAGTAGTAGCGGCCGAAGAGTTCGGCTGCCTCGCTGAGGTCGCTGGTCCAGCCGCCCCAGCGGGGCATGATCAGCGTGAACCCGGAACGGACGAGCTTGCGTCCAACGCCTCGGTTGAGGGTTTTGCGCTCGGCATCCGTGGCGGCTGCGGCGGCTCGGGTGCGCCAGTGCGGTAGCACGAGGGCGAGGTCGCCGTTTGTCTCACGAGCGAGCAGGGCCGTCGGGCGGTAGCGGGGCAGGTATTCCGCCAGGTCCTCTCCGAACAGCGGCGTGCAGAGGCAGGCGACCATGAAGCCCAGGTCATGACGTTCGAGGTCGCTCAGCACCGTTCGTGTGCTCAACAGCCCGATTCCCGCCCCGTCGATTTGGTGGAAGGCGTCATCGAGTGCCGCCTCGATGGCCTTGGCGTCGGCCCGGTCGGCGTCAGTGGGCTCGTCGTGGAGGGCGAGCAGGACGTCGAGGTCGGAGATCCCGGGGATGGCGGTGCCGCGGGGGATGCTGCCGTAGAGGTAGGCGCTGTGCAGCCGGGCGTTGCCGAACGTCTCGGTGAGGTGAAAGCGGAGGGCTTCGACGACGGGGGCGAACGCTGCCGACACGCGATCCGGATCACCTTCGCGTGCGATCGTCCCGTCGTGATCCAGCCCTCGCTCGTTCATGGGATCACTGTGCCGTGTGGCGTTGTGTTCCGCCGAGCGGTTTTCCGGCGGATGCCGCTGCGGCTGAGTGCGTGACGGAGGCCGACGCCGGGCCGGTGGCTGGCTTGGTTTGGTGCTCTCGTGAGATCTGGGTCTCCAGCAGTTCGCCGACGAGAGCGGCACCGCCGCTACACCCTCATGCCAGCGGCCTATCATCCACGTCACACTCTCCTCCAGGCGGCAATGGACTAGCGGCCTCCATCAACTCTGTGCGTTCGCCAGCTAGGCCGAAAGGGAAAGCCGAGGTCCTAGGCGATCACCGCCAAGTCGGTGTCTAGGTAGTCAGCGATCCATGACAGAGTATTTTCCATCCTCAGCCTGGGCCGGTCAGGTGAAGGGTGAGGAGGGCATAGCGCGGGGTATGGCGTGTGCCGGCTCAAGTCGTACGGCGACGGGCCCTGGAACCGGTCGTCTTTCGACTCAACAGGCAGCTGATTGCGGCCACTTGATCACCGCATCCTGACTGTGGCCATGTGGCAGCTGTATGGTCCGATCACGTACGAGGATCAATTCGAAGGGACGGGTCTGACATGGGTTGGCTCATGCTGCAACTCGTCGCTGTACTCATCGCGTTCGTCGCACTGCTCCTTCTGGTCGGAGTCACCGCGGGATCGCTGGAGGTCTTCATCTGGCTGGTACTGCTGGCCCTGGCCTTCTCCTTGGTGATCCGTCATCACCGCCGCCGTACGACTCAATGAGCCTTTCCAACCTGCCTCGTGGCAGCTGACGTTGAGGGTGAGGGCTGGGTGCGGAGATGGGTGAAGCTCCTGGTAGACGGGTTGTCGACCAAGATTAACCTGTCCGCGCGGAGCTTCATGTGCTTGTCTACCCATCGGGGATCGATCTGTCCAGTTCGACTCTTCGTCGCCTGTCCGGCCTGCTGGCCGCCCGACGTCCGGAGCGTGGGACGTGGCGCCGCCTCCCGGCAGGCAAGCCCTGCTGGTCCTGGCCCATCTGCGGTGCGGGCACACCTACGCGCAGCTCGCCGCCGGGTTCGGTGTCGGCATCACCACCGCGTACCGGTCACCGAGGCGGTCGACGTACTCGCGGCCCTCGCACCTGACATCACCACAGTGGCCCGCTCCGCAGCCTGCAAGGCGTTCGTGATCCTGGACGGGACGTTGCTGCCGATCGACCGGATCGCCGCCGACCGCCCCTACTACTCCGGCAAGCACCACCGGCACGGCATGAACGTCCAAGTCCTCGCCGATCCGTTCGGACGCCTGTTGTGGGCCTCGCCCGCCCTGCCCGGAGCGGTCCACGACATCCGCGCCGCCCGTACGCACGGCATCATCGACGCGCTGACCAGCGTGGACCTGCCCTGCTGGGCCGACAAGGCATACCGGGGTGCTGGAGGCACCGTCCGCGTCCCCTACTGGGGACGCTGGGAGAAGCTGTCAGCGGGACAGCAGGCCCACAACCGCTCTCACGCGAAGATCCGAGCCCTGGGCGAACGAGCCGTCGCCCGACTCAAGTCCTGGCGGCTCCTGCGAAAGCTGCGATGCGGTGCGACCCGCATAACCAACCTCGTCAAAGCCATCCTCACCCTTCGCCTGGACCCCGCAGCCTGAGGTTGGAAAAGGCTCACTGGCCCTGCAACAGCGCAAGCGGTTCCGTAAGGACTCCGTGCTGATCGTGGACGGAACCCTGGTGCCAACCCGCGACCACAGCATCGCCGAGCAGTCGAAGAACTACCGGCAATCGACCAACCGCCAGGTCGTCATCGACGCCGACACCCGGCTCGTCGTCGCCGTCGGCCGGCCGCTGCCCGGCCACCGCAACGACTGCAAGGCGTGGGAACCTTCCGGTGCGAAGGCCGCCGTCGGCCGGGCCACGGTCAGCGCAGACGGTGGCTATCGGAGAACCCGCCTGCTCATTCCGCACCGCCGTGAATGCGGCCAGACCGAACTGCCAGCTTGGAAAGAGGAGCACAACACCTCCCACCGCACGGTCCGGGCCCGCGTCGAGCACGTCTTCGCGCGGATGAAGGCATGGAAGATCCCTCGTGACTGCCGCCTGAAAGGCGACGACGTTCACACCGCCATGCTCGGCATCGCCCGGCTGTACAACCTCGCCCTCGCGGGGTAACTCCCGCCCTATACGAGACCAGAGAGGCCCAAGGGAGGTGGCTCCCCGCCTCCCCGTCAAAGGGTGTTCAGTCGATACAGAACTCGTTGCCCTCGATGTCCAGCATCGGGATGCACGAGTCGTTGCCGTCGTACAGCGTTTGCACGTGGACCGCGCCGAGCGGGATCAGCCGTTCGCATTCGGCCTCGAGTGCGGCAAGGCGTTCCTCACCCACGAGTCCCGTGCCGACCCGCACATCGAGATGCACCCGGTTCTTGACAGCCTTGCCCTCGGGGACGCGCTGGAAGTACAGTCGCGGGCCCACACCCGAGGGGTCGACGCAGGCGAACCACGCATCCCGCTCCTCAGGAGACTGCGAACGCTTGAAATCATCCCAGGTGGCGAACCCCGCGGGTGGCGGCGGTACGACGTAGCCCAGCACCTCGCACCAGAAGCGGGCGAGGCGCTCGGGCTCCGCGCAGTCGAAGGTGACCTGGAACGTCCTGATCTCTGACATCAACGCACCGTACCGCGTACCAGGGGGACCCCGTCGCTCATTTCCCCAGGCGGATCCGCCCGCAACCCGTCGTATCCTTGGCCGCCTTCAAACCGAGCAGTCCAGGAGGACGACGCGACCGTGGTGGCGGAGCGCCCAGTAGTCCCCAGGATCCAGTCCTGACCAACCACCTTCAGACCAAGATCAGTTGCGGGACAACCCTTAGCCCGAGGGCCCGTTCGAGCTCGACGACGAGGGGCGCGCGAACTACCTCGGCTGATGGTCAGACTCGACGGGGGTGGGACCACGGCGCCGGGCATGGGCATTCGTGCTCGGGTTGCTGGTCTACGGACGTGCCACCTCGCGGACGTGGAGCACACTCAGTCGAGACAGAACTCGTTGCCCTCGATGTCCTGCATCACCAGGCACGACTCGTTGTCCTCGTCGGCAGGCAGCAGTCGCACTCGCACCGCGCCGAGCGCGACCAGTCGTGCGCATTCGGCCTCGAGCGCGGCCAGCCGCTCCTCACCCACGAGTCCGGTGCCGACCCGGACGTCGAGATGCACCCGGTTCTTGACGACCTTGCCCTCGGGAACACGCTGGAAGAACAGTCGCGGGCCCACACCCGAGGGGTCGACGCACGCGAACCACGCCCCCTGATCCCCAGGCGGCAGTGAGCGGTTGACATCGTCCCACGTGGCGAACCCCTCCGGTGGCGGCGGCACGACGTACCCCAACACCTCGCACCAGAAACGGGCGACGCGCTCAGGCTCAGCGCAGTCGAAGGTGACCTGGAACTGTCGTACCGATGCCATCGGTCAAACGTAGCAGGGCCGTCCCCGGCGATCGCCGTCCATGACGCGGCGGCGACAGCCGACCGTCACGCCCCGCCGGGGAAGGCCAGAACCGGGGGCGATAACGCGTTGGCGTGTTCTCACGCCGTCCCGCCGCCGTCGGGGGCCGGTCGGCCGGCGCGGGCCGGCTGGGGGGCGCGGCGCAGTCGCTGGTCCAAGGCGTCCAGCAGGCCCGGCAGTTCGGGCGCGACGGCGAGGTCGTCCAGGGTGGCCGTGGGGAGGAAGCCGGAGTCGGCGATGCGGCGCAGCGCGTCGAGCAGCGGCGTCCAGAATCCTCCGGCGTCGAGGAGGCCGACGGGCTTGGTGTGGAAGCCCAGTTGGCGCCACGACCACACCTCGAAGATCTCCTCCAGCGTGCCGAGCCCGCCCGGGAGGGCGACGAAGGCGTCGGCGTGCTGGGCCATGATCGCCTTGCGCTCGTGCATCGAGTCGCACAGGAGCAGCTCCGTCACCTGCTCGTGCGCCCACTCCCGCTCGACCATGCCGCGTGGCATGACACCGATGACCTCGCCGCCCGCCTCCAGCGCGCTGTCCGCGAGCACCCCCATCAGCCCTCTGCGGCCGCCGCCGTAGACGACGCCGATCCCGCGTCGTGCCAGCTCCGCGCCCACCCCGGCGGCCAGTTCGGCGTACGCGGGGTCGTTCCCGTCGGACGAGGCGAGGAAGACGGCGAGGCGGCGCATGGGACCTCCGGGACGGCTGGTGCGGGGCTATCGGTGTACCACGGGCGCGCCGGCGCCGGCCACGGGTCCTCCCGTGCGGCGCTCACGGGCGGGCGGGCGGATCCGGAGCCATCGGTTCGTGACGTCCACCGTCCGCAGCGGAGGCCGTACGGAAAGTTGCCGAGCCAGGACTCTTGCCCGCGCCGCGTAGCCCCGCTTAACATCCCGTCCACACGGTCGAATCGATTCGACGAATCGATTCGACAACCGAGCGTAGATCGCCGCAAGGGAGCGGGAATGGCCACGATCAAGGATGTCGCGGAGCGCGCGGGGGTTGCCCCGAGCACCGTGAGTTACGTCCTCAGCGGTTCCCGCAAGATCTCGGAGCAGACGGCGAAGGCCGTCCACGAGGCCATCGCCGAGCTCGGTTACCACCCGCGCGCCAGCGCGCGCACGCTGCGCAGCGCCCGCAGCGAGGTGCTGGTGCTGGCCGTGCCGCGGGAGCCGGGCAAGTACCGGGCGATGGACGGCCGGTTCGCCATCGAGATCAGCGACGCGGCCCGTGGCCACGGCTACGACGTGCTGATGATGACCGAGCCGGACGGCGTCGACGGGCTGCGCCGCATCGCCCGCAGCGGTCTCGCCGACGCCGCGGTCCTGATGGCCGTGCGCGAGGCCGACCCCCGGATCGCCGCGCTGCGCGAGTTCGGCTTCCCCACCGCCCTCCTCGGCCACGGCGACGAGCGCGACGAGACCGAGGTGCCCTGGGTCGACCTCGACTGGGAGGCCGCGGTCGCCCTCGCCGTCCGGGAGTGCGTCGCCGCCGGCCACCGGCACGTCGTCTTCTGGGCCTCGGCCGAGCACGAGATCTCCGCCCGCCGCGGGTACGCCATGCACGGCCTGGACGGCGCCCGGCGCGCGGCCGTCGAGACCGGGGCCGATGTCCGCGTGCACCCGTCGACCGCCGACCCCGAGCTGCTGCGGGCCCGGCTGCGCGAGGTGCTCGGCGCCCGTCCCGCGCCCACCGCGCTGGTGGTCCAGCACCTGATCCCGCTGCCCCTGATCCTCGACGAGATCGCCGCGCTCGGCCTGCGGGTGCCGGAGGACCTGGCCGTGGTGCTGGTGGGCAGCCTGCCCGACGAGCACGCGCTGTTCGCCTTCCCCCGCATCGACCTTCCGGTGAGCAGGATGGCGACCGCCGTCGTCCAGCTCGCCGTCCGGGCGATCGGCGCCGACGCGGAGCCGGGCCCCGCACGCCACGAGCTGATGTCCCCGGGGATGGCCCCGGGCCCCGTCGTCGCCAAGCCGTCCCCCTCCCGCTGATCCACCCTGAGCCGTGAATTGGAGACCACCAAGCCCATGCGATCGAGCTCCATACGATCAAGAGCGTGGCGCACGCCGGTGCCCGCCGCAGCGCTGACCCTGGCGGGTGCCATGGTCGCGTTCGGGCTCACCGGCTGCGCCGCGGAACCCGACCCGGGCACGGTGACCGTGCTCAACTCGGCAACGGACACCGCGGAACACGAGGCCAACCAGGACTTCTTCGACCGGTGCGCCGAGCCGCTCGGCCTGCGTGTCGAGCAGATCAGCGTGCCGGCCGACCAGGTCGCGTCGAAGGCGCTGCGGATGGCCTCGTCCGACTCCCTCCCCGACATCCTGGAGCTGGACGGCTCGCAGGTGCCGCAGTTCGCCGAGACCGGCGGGCTGCTGCCGATCGGCGAGGCCGGCGTCGACACCTCGGTGTTCTCGGAGAGCGCCAACTCGCTCGGTTCCTTCGACGGCACCCAGTACGGGGTGGCCCGCTCGGTCAACTCGCTGGCGTTGATCTACAACGTCGACATGCTCGCCGAGGCCGGCCTGGAGCCGCCCACCACCTGGGAGGAGCTGCAGACCACCGCGGCCGCGCTCACCCGGGGCGACACCTACGGCATGGCGTTCAGCGCCAGCCCCAACGCCGACGGCGTCTACCAGTTCCTGCCGTTCTTCTGGTCGGCGGGCGGCGACGAGGCGCACCTGGACGACGGCGCCGGGGTGCCCGCGCTCCAGCTGTGGAAGGACCTGGTGGACGCCGGTTCGGCCTCGCGGTCCGTCGTCAACTGGAACCAGCAGGACGTCAACGACCAGTTCATCTCGGGCCGTGCCGCGATGATGATCAACGGCCCCTGGCAGGTGCCGGTGCTCGACGGCCAGACGGACGTCGACTGGGCGGTCGCCAGCATCCCGGTGCCACAGGCCGGCGGGGACCCGGTGCCCCCGATCGGCGGCACCGTGATGACCGTGCCGCGCAACGACGACGCCCCGGAGCGCGTCAGCAACGCGGGCCGCGTCCTGGAGTGCCTCAACTCGGAGGAGAACCAGCTGGCCTGGGGCGAGCGCGTGAACAACGTGCCGACCAGGGCCGAGGCCGCGCAGGCGTACCGCGAGGCGAACCCGAAGCTGGCGCCGTTCGCCGACCTGGTGCTCACGGCGCGGTCGCGGACCGCCGAGGTCGGCACCCGCTGGCCGGTGGTCGGCGACGCGCTGGCCGGCGCCTTCCAGTCCGTGCTGACCGGCAGGTCGTCACCCGAGCAGGCCCTGGACGCCGCGCAGCGCCAGGCCGCGGCGGGAGAGTGAGGACGCCATGACGATCACGTCGCTTCCCACCGAGGAGCGGGCGCCGGAGCGCGCCCCCGCGCGGCGCTCGGGCGCCGGGCGCCGCCGCCTCTACCAGTGGCTGTTCGTGGCCCCCGCGCTGGTGTACCTGCTGGCGTTCTTCGGGTACCCGCTGGTCCGCAACGTGCTGATGAGCTTCCAGGAGTTCACGCCGACGACCTACTTCACCGGTGAGTCGCCGTTCAACGGCCTGGACAACTGGCGCGAGGTCTTCGACAACGAGCTGTTCGGCGACGCGCTGTGGCAGACGATCCTGTTCACCGTGGGCTCGCTGGTGGGCCAGTTCACCATCGGTCTCGGCCTGGCGGTGTTCTTCTCGCGGCGCTTCCACCTCTCCGGCGTGATCCGGGCCGTGCTGCTGCTGCCGTGGCTGGTGCCCATGGTGGTCTCGGCCGTGGTCTGGCGCCGGATCATGGACGAGGACCACGGGATCCTGAACAGCTTCCTGGAGACCGTCGGCCTGTCGGGCGACGGCGTGCCGTGGCTGAGCAGCCCGAGCGTGGCGCTGCTCTCGGCGATCCTGGTGAACATCTGGATCGGCATCCCGTTCAACATGGTGATCCTCTACGGCGGTCTGCAGGAGATCCCGCGTGAGCTGTACGAGGCGGCGTCGCTGGACGGCGCGGGCCCGTGGCGCACGTTCCGCTCGATCACGCTGCCGATGCTGCGCCCGGTGGTGACGGTGGTCCTGGTGCTCGGCTTCATGTCGACGATCAAGATCCTCGACCTGATCCTGGCGCTGACCGGCGGCGGCCCGGCCGACTCGACCCAGACGCTGGGCACGCTCACCTACCAGCTGTCGTTCCTCCAGCTCGACTTCGGCCAGGGCGCGGTGGTCGGCAACGTCCTCATTCTCATCAGCGCCGTGTTCGCGGTGCTCTACCTGCGGATCAACCGCAGCGACAACCAGCAGGGGAAGTGACCAGTGATGAATCGCACTCCCGCCCGCGCGCGGGCGCGCCGCGCCTGGAACACGGCGGCCGCGCTGCTGATCCTGGCCGTGATGCTGTTCCCGGTGTACTGGATGCTCAGCACCTCGCTCCAGCCGCACTCGAGCATCGCCTCGGCCGACCTGATCCCGTCCTCGCCCAGCTTCGACAACTTCTCGGCGGCGCTGGACAGTCAGGGCGGTTCGCTGGTGACCAGCCTGGTGGTGTCGCTCGGCGCGGTGGCGGTCTGTCTGGCGCTGGCGGCGCCGGCGGCCTACGGGCTGGCGCAGTTCGGGCTGCGCGGCAGCCGCGGCATCGTGTTCGGCACGCTGATCACCCAGATGGTGCCGGGCATCGTGGTGGCCAACGCGCTCTACAGCGCCTACGCGGAGCTCGGCCTGGTCAACTCCTACCTCGGCCTGATCCTGGCGGACGCCTCGCTCGGCCTGCCGTTCGCGATCGTGCTGCTGCGCGCGTTCATGGTGTCGATCCCGACCGAGGTGGTGGAGGCCGCGATGGTGGACGGCGCCAACCGGTTCACCGCCTTCGTCCGCATCGTGCTGCCGATGAGCCGTAACGCGCTGATCACCTCGGGGTTGTTCGCGTTCCTGTTCGCCTGGGCGGACTTCATCTTCGCGCTGACGTTGAACACCACGGACGACGTGCGCCCGGTGACGCTGGGCATCTATCAGTTCATCGGCGCCCATGTCAGCGACTGGGGCGCGGTGATGGCCACCGCCGTGCTGTCCGCGATCCCCGCGGCGATACTGCTGGTCGTCGCACAGAAGTACATCGCCGCCGGGATCGCCGGCGGCTCCGTCAAGTAGAGCAAGGGCGCCATCGCTTATGACTGCCAACGGACCCGCCGCGTCCGCGTCTTCCGAGTCCTCGTCGTTCCCCACGTTCCCGCCCGGCTTCTACTTCGGCGCGGCCACCGCCAGCTACCAGATCGAGGGCGGCCACGACGAGGGCGGCCGCGGCCCGTCCATCTGGGACACGTACTGCCGGGAGCCCGGCCGGGTCGCGAACGGCGCCACCGGTGACGTGGCCTGCGACCACTACCACCGGTACCGGGAGGACGTGGCGCTGCTGCGTGACCTGGGCGTGGACAGCTACCGCTTCTCGGTGGCGTGGCCGCGGATCCAGCCGACCGGTTCCGGCAAGGCCAACGAGGAGGGGCTGGACTTCTACGACCGGCTGGTCGACGAGCTGCTGGCCGCCGGGATAGCGCCCGCCGCCACGCTCTACCACTGGGACCTGCCGCAGGCCCTGGAGGACCTGGGCGGCTGGCGGGTGCGCGGGACGGCGGAGCGGTTCGCCGAGTACGCGGCGCTGGTCGTGGACCGGCTCGGGGACCGGGTGACGCGCTGGATGACGCTCAACGAGCCGTTCTGCTCGGCGTTCGTCGGATACGCGATCGGCCGGCACGCGCCGGGCGCGCGCGAGGGCCGGGGCGCGCTGGCCGCCGCCCACCACCTGCTGGTCGGGCACGGACTCGCGGTGCGGGCGCTGCGCGCGGCCGGCGCCGACGAGGTCGGCATCGTGCTCAACCCCGACCTGCTGCTGCCGGCGAGTGGTTCGGAGGCCGACCTGGGCGCGGTGCGGCGCGCCGAGACCCTGCACAACGCGGTCTGGCTCGACCCGCTGTTCGCCGGCCGCTACCCGGAGCACGAGGCGGAGACCTGGGGCGAGCTGGCGGACGGCTCCTGGCGCCTGGACGGTGACCTGGAGATCATCGGCGCCCCGCTGGACTTCCTCGGCATCAACTACTACCGGCCGATCACGGTGCGGGACGTGCCGCTGCGCGACCCCGACCCGGCGACCCGCACCGCGGTCGACATCCGGGTGGAGGAGACCTGGCGGGACGACGTCCGGCACACCACGATGGGCTGGCCGGTGGTGCCGGAGACGTTCACCCGGCTGCTGACGGAGCTCACCGAGCGTTACCCGACGGTGCCGCCGCTGGTCATCACCGAGAACGGCTCGGCCGAGGCCGACGAGGTGGCGGCGGACGGCCAGGTGCACGACGCCGACCGCGTCGACTACCTGCGCGACCACCTGCACGCGCTGGCCGCGGCCATCGAGGCGGGCGTCGAGGTGCAGGGCTACTACGTCTGGTCCCTGATGGACAACTTCGAGTGGGCCTTCGGCTACGACAAGCGCTTCGGCATCGTTCGGGTCGACTACGACACCCTCGAACGCCTGCCCAAGGACAGCTACCGCTGGTACCGGGACATGATCGCCAACCACAAGACGCAGGAGATCTCTTGAAGTTCACCGACGGCTACTGGCTGATGCGCGCGGGCGTCCAGGCGTCCTGGGCCAAGCAGCTCGCCGACGCCCGGACAGAGGACGACCGACTCACCCTGTACGCGGCGGTGCGCACGGTGGAGCGTCGCGGCCAGACGCTCAACAGCCCGCTGCTGACCGTGGAGTGCTTCTCGCCGGCGGAGGGCGTGATCGGCGTGCGGTCCGTCCACCACGACGGCGAGGAGGACCACGGGCCCCGGTTCGCGCTGGCCGAGGACCCCGGGCATTCCGGCAAGACCTCGGCCGACGGCTCGGTCCTGGAGCTGTCGAGCGGCCCGTTGACGCTGCGCGTCGACGCGGACCAGCCCTGGCGGCTCGACTTCGTCGCCGACGACCGGGTGCTGACCTCGGCCGGGTCGCGCGGCACCGGCTTCGCCACGGACCCGGACGGGCGGCACTTCTCCATAGGCCAGCTGTCGTTGGGCGTCGGCGAGCTGGTGTACGGCCTCGGTGAGCGGTTCACGCCGTTCACCAAGAACGGCCAGACCGTGGACGTCTGGCAGGCGGACGGCGGCACGGCCAGCGAACAGGCCTACAAGAACGTGCCGTTCTACCTCACCAACCGCGGCTACGGCGTCTTCGTGAACCACCCGGGCCTGGTCTCCTACGAGATCGGCTCGGAGTCCGTGGGCCAGGTGCAGTTCAGCGTCGAGGGCCAGTCGGTCGAGTACCTGGTGATCTACGGCCCCACGCCCAAGGAGATCCTCGACCGCTACACGGCCCTGACCGGCCGGCCGGCGCTGCCGCCGGCCTGGTCCTTCGGCCTGTGGCTGTCGACGTCCTTCACCACGGACTACGACGAGGAGACGGTCACCCGCTTCGTGCGCGGCATGGCGGAGCGCGACATCCCGCTGAGCGTCTTCCACTTCGACTGCTTCTGGATGCGCGAGTACCAGTGGTGCGACTTCACCTGGGACCCGGCCGTCTTCCCCGACCCGGAGGGCATGCTGGCCCGGCTGAAGGAGCAGGGCCTGCGGGTCTCGGTGTGGATCAACCCCTACATCGGGCAGAAGTCCCCGCTGTTCGCGGAGGCCAGGCGGCTCGGCTACCTGGTGCGCAGGGCCAACGGCGACGTGTGGCAGTGGGACATGTGGCAGGCCGGCATGGCGCTGGTCGACTTCACCAACCCGGACGCCCGCGAGTGGTTCGCCGGCAAGCTGCGGGTGCTGGCCGGCCAGGGCGTCGACTGCTTCAAGACCGACTTCGGTGAGCGGGTGCCGACCGACGTGGTCTGGCACGACGGCTCGGACCCGGAGCGGATGCACAACTACTACACACAGCTCTACAACGAGACCGTCTTCCGGGTCCTCACCGAGGCCCGCGGCGAGGGCGAGGCCGTGCTGTTCGCCCGCTCGGCGACCGCCGGCGGGCAGCAGTTCCCGGTGCACTGGGGCGGCGACTGCGAGTCGACGTTCGACGCGATGGCCGAGTCGCTGCGCGGCGGGCTCTCGCTCGGCCTGTCGGGGTTCGGCTTCTGGAGCCACGACATCGGCGGCTTCGAGGGCACCCCGACGCCGGCGATCTTCAAGCGCTGGGCCCAGTTCGGGCTGCTCTCCTCGCACAGCAGGCTGCACGGCAGCAACTCCTACCGGGTGCCGTGGGACTACGACGAGGAGGCGGTGGCCGTCACCCGGGACTTCACCCGGCTCAAGCACCGGCTGATGCCGTACCTCTACCGGGCCGCGGAGCAGGCGCGGGACGCGGGCACGCCGGTGATGCGGGCGATGCTGCTGGAGTTCCCCGACGACCCGTCCTGCCACGTGCTCGACCGGCAGTACATGCTGGGCGGCGACATCCTGGTGGCGCCGATCTTCACCGAGGACGGGACGGTCGAGTACTACGTGCCGGCGGGTACGTGGACCCACCTGCTCTCGGGCGAGCAGGTCACGGGCCCCGGCTGGCGGCGGGAGCGGTTCGGCTTCGACAGCCTGCCGCTGCTGGCCAGGCCGGGCTCGGTGATCCCGTTCGGCGCCGAGGACGAGACGCCCGAGTACGCGTGGGCGGATGGGGTCACGCTGCGGGTGCACACGCCGGCCGACGGGGTGGAGACGGTGACCACCGTCCCGACGCCCGGCGGCGCGCCGGCCACGTTCCGCACCCGGCGGGACGGGGACACCGTCACGGTGACGGCCGAGGGCGCGCCGGGTGCCTGGCGGGTCAAGATCGCGGGCCCCGAGGGCTACGCGGAGCCGGTCGCGGCCGAGGCCGGCACCGGGTCGCTCACCCTCCCGGTAGCCGGCTGATCCCGGCTACCCGGTCCCTCCGCTCGCGTCGATCCGGTCCAGCAGCGGAGGGATCCAGTGCCGCCCGTAGGCGGCGCGCAACGCGGACAGCCGCCAGTCGCGGCCGGTGACCCGGCCGCGACAGCGGCGGCTGCCGCAGCGGCAGTCCATCGCCCACCCGTCGACCCCGGTGTGGGTGGCGTAGTCGCTGGTCAGCTCCTCGCCGACGGCGATGTCGCGCCGGGCGACCAGGGTGAAGGCGTCCACGTGCCACAGGTTGGGCTCGCAGGAGTGGTTGCCGTACCGCACCGGCTCGGCGGGGTCGATCAACCACCCGTCTCCGACGGTGATGCTGCCCAAGCGCCGCGCAGCCTCACCGGCGCCCAGCGAGGCGGTGGACGGGGCACGGCGCGACCAGCCAGAGCCGTCCTGCGGTCATCTGTCCACCTCGTCCAGCGAAGCGCACCCGGTTTCCGGACTTTCCGCTTCGTTTGGGGCCAGGTCGTCGGGGAACCCGAGGCGCGTCCGCGAGAGCTGGTTGCGGAGGTGGTCAGGTATGACCAAGCGGACCGAGAAGACCGCGCACGCCGTCATCGACACGTGTGGCGAGACCTACGCCGAGCAGGCGGGTATCCGGCTGCGGAACAGCCCGGCGGCGCTCTACCAGCTGCTGGTGCTCTCCCACCTACTGTCCGCCAGGATCAGCTCGGGGGTGGCCGTCGCCGCGGCCCGGGCGTTGTTCGACGCCGGTATGCGGGACCCGCGACACATGGCGGACGCCACCTGGCAGCAGCGGGTCGACGCGCTGGGCGAGGGCCACTACCGGCGCTACGACGAACGCACCTCGACCCAGCTCGGCGACGAGGCGAACCTGCTCCTCGAACGCTACGGCGGCGACCTGCGGCGGCTCCGCGAGGAGGGGGACGTGGCCGAGCTCCTCCAGCAGTTCCCGGGGATCGGGCCGACGGGCGCCGACATCTTCCTCCGCGAGGCACAGGCCGTCTGGCCCGAGTACGCGCCCCGGGTGGACGACAGGATGCGGGCCGGTGCCGAGCGGGTGGGCCTGCCGCGCTCGCCGGGGGCGTTGTCCCGTCTGGTGAGCGAGGAGGAGCTGCCGCACCTGGCCGCGGGCCTGGTGCGGGTGTCGCTGGACAAGGGCCTGGCCGACGAGGTGCGCGCGGCGTCCCGCTCCACGGCCAGTTCCGGCTGAACCAGCACAGGCACGGCCGAAACCGACATCCCCCAGCTGACGATCCCTCATATGATCAACCGGGGGACCCGCTGGGCAACACCCAAGGACTACCCGGGAGGCTCACCATGGCCGACATCGAGGCGCTCGAGCTCGACGCGCTGTGGACCGACTTCCACTCCGTCGTCAACATGACGTCCCAGGAGCTCGCGGCCTGGTTGCGGACCAGCAGCGCCGGCGAGAACAGCGAGGAGGTGCCCGACCACTCGGGCTCCGAGCGCGGGCGGGGCGTGCTGGCGATCCTGCGGAAGCGGCAGATGGATCTCACCGACGCCGACATCGCGCTGATGCGCGACGTCGTGGACGCGGTGCGCGAGGAGCGGGACGCGGGGCCGAGGGCGGCCCTGCCGGAGCCGGAGTGGCGCTACCGGCTGATGTCCCTCGGCCACGACCCCCTGCGCGCCCCCAGCTGACAACGGGCCTGGCGGCCGGCCCGCGTTGTCACCGGTGACCGCCGGGCGTACGGCGCGGCGCCGTCGCTTGGCGGGCCGCCGCGCCAGCCCGGCGGCCCGGCCGCCGGCGCGGCGCCACCGCCCGTCAGCGGCTTCGGCGCCGCACAGCGCAGCGCAGCGTCACCCGCGGCGTACCGGCTCGGGTACGGGTTCGACGGATGGCTCGACCGACGTTCGCGGCGTGGCCTCCGGTGCCGGCCGGGCCAGCGCGCGCCACCAGGGGGCGCGTGGGAGGTCGCCGGCCGCGGGCTCGAACGACTCGCCGGGGCGGGGCGTCGTCACCGCCACGCCGGCCGCCGAGGCCGCCCGCAGGGACCACTCGGCCGGCTCCTCCCACGGGTGCGGCGCGAGGTTGAAGGTGGCCCAGTGGATCGGCAGCAGGACCCCGTGCGGGCGGCCGCCCGACAGGTCGAGGTGGGCCCGGACGCCCTCCTCGGGCGTCATGTGGACGTCCGGCCAGAACTGCGGGCTGTAGGCGCCCATCTGCATCATCGTGGCGTCGAACGGGCCGAGCCTGGCGCCGATGTCGGCGAAGCCGGGGAAGTATCCGGTGTCGCCGCTGTGGAAGACCCGGTGCCGGGGGCCGGTCACGGCCCAGGAGGCCCAGAGGGTGGCGCCCTGGTTGCGCAGGCCGCGACCGCAGAAGTGCTGGCCGGGGGTGGCCGTCAGGGTGAGCTCGCCGACCGGCGCCGACTCCCACCAGTCGAGCTCGATGATCCGCTCCGCCGGCACCGACCAGTGCTCCAGGTGGGCACCGACCCCGAGCGGCACCGCGAAGACCGTGTCGGTGCCGGCCAGCGCCCGGATGGTGGGCATGTCCAGGTGGTCGTAGTGGTCGTGCGAGACGACCACCGCGTCCAGCCGGCCAAGCTCAGCCAGGGACATCGGCACCGGGTGCAGCCGGCGCGGGCCGGCGAAGCCGAACGGCGAGCAGCGCTCGCCCCACACCGGGTCGAACAGCACCCGGTGCCCGTCGATCTCGACCAGCGCCGTGGCGTGCCCGAGCCAGGTGAGCCGCAGTCCGCTGGCCGGCGGGGAGCTGGGGTCGAGGACGGCGGGCCGGACCACGGGTGGCGCCTCGGTGGGGGTGCGCCGGGCCCAGCGGGCCCGGTCGAAGGACTCGCGCAGCAGCGGCAGGGCCTCCCTGGCCCGCAGGGTGCGGGTGGGCCGCTCGTTGCGGAAGGCGCCGTCGCGGAACTGCGGGGAGCGGCGGATCCTGGCCAGCCGCTCCCCGGTCGGCTCGGCGCCGAAGGAGGCGGGGCGGAGTCTGGCGAGCGGGGATGCGCGGTGCGGTTTCTCGGCGGCCGGTGTCTGCTCTGCCATGTGGACCTCCCTGATGCGGGTCGTTGGCCACTGTAGATGATCGCTGTGACGACTCGTCACCCTCCGCGAGCGGCCGGGGCGACGAGGGACGCCTGCCCCGTCGAGGGTGCGTCATCCCGGGGCGGGATGGCGTCCGCCTCAGAGGTGATCTTCCGGCGTGCCGAATACACCACCGGTTCGACTCGCGGCCGGTGGTGGCCCCCTTAGGCTTGCCCCCATGGACGTGGCGCGTCGTGACCGGATGGACGCCTGCCTGGCCGTGCTGGTGCTCGCGCTGTGCGCGGTGAACGTCGGGCTCGACGAGGAGTTGCGCGGCGGGAGGCTCCCGGTGACCGTGGCTCTTTCGCTGGGGGCGGCGGTCGCGGTGGCGCTGCGCCACCGGCTGCCGGAGCGCATGCTGGTGCTGACGCTCGTGGGCTGCGTGGTCCAGGGCGCGTTGGACATCGGGGTGCTCGCCACGGTGCCCGCCGTCTACGCCGTGGTGTCCACGGTGGCGGTGCACGGGGCGCCCTGGGCGGTGGTCCTGGCGCTGGCCGGCGGCGTCGGAGCCGCCGTGTCGGGGGCGGTGTGGAGCATCGCCAGGGACGAGATGCCGGTCGGCGCGGCGGCGCAGCTCGGCGTCGCGGTGCTGTTGCCGTTCACCCTGAGCTGGGCCCTCGGCTTCCGGAGGCGGTGCCAGCGGTGCTACCGGAGCCAGTTGGCCGAGCGTGCCGACAGCGTGGAGCGGATCGACGAGGCCCGCCGGCAGGCGGCGTTGGCCGCGCAGCGCGCCGAGATCTGCCGGGAGATGTACGACATCACCGGGCACCGGGTGGCCGGCATGGTGGTGCAGGCCGAGGCGGCGGGGCGGGTGCTCGACCGGGCGCCAGGACAGGCGCGCCAGGCGCTGCGGACCATAGCGCACGCCGGCCGGGAGTCGGAGACCGAGCTGCGCAGGACGCTGGGCCTCCTGCGCGGCTCGGAGCGGCGCTAGGGCCTGTCTTTGGGATCTTCGTGGATCAGCGAGCGGCGGATGACGCCCGTCTGGCAAGGCGCCCCACGCGGCGGAGCCGCATGTCGGCCGCAGCGCAGCTCGTACTTGGCCGTACTCGCGCGCAGCGTCGATATGCCGCTCCGCGGCGTGGGGCAACGCAGCCAGCCGGGATGCCTGGGGGCACCTCCCAGCCTCCCCCAGACTCCGTCCGGGGGGACCCCCATGGCTGGGGGCCCGTCGCGAGCCCGCGAAGATCCAAAAGACAGGCCCTGACCGCCGCCTTCCGGGTCGGCGGGGTCAGACGGGGGTGGTCAGGGCGCGGGCCGGCTCGGGTCGGTGCACGCCGCGCGGCCGGTAGCCGAGCAGGTCGGAGCGGCCGGTGAGGTCGGCCAGCAGCCACAGGATGGCGAGCCACATCTCGGTGCCCTGCAGGCCGGGTTCGCGTCCCGGCCCGGTGCTCTCGGGGGCGGGGCCGAAGCCGAAGCCGCTCCCCTCCCGCCAGCGGCCGAGCGCCCGGTCCAGTTGGTCCTCGGCCCAGGCGCGGGCCTCGTCGGCGCGGTGCCCGGTGGCCCGGCCGGCGAGCCACAGCGGGTGGGCCACGTCCAGCACGTTGCAGGCGTTCTCCCGTTCGCCGCCGAAGTAGCGCGGGTCGCGGGCGTGGTCGAGCACGGTGTCGATCACCCGCTCCGGGTGCGGCACCGCCACGCCGAACTGCGCGAAGGAGCCACGGGTGAGCCGGTAGTAGCCGTTGACGACCTGGAGCCGCCCGCTGTCCCCGGCCGGTCGGCCCCACATCCCGGTCCACGGGTCGACGCGGGTGAGCAGCCAGCCGAAGAGGGCCTCCAGGGTGCCGGGCGCGCCCGGTTCCGCGCCGAGTTCCAGGTTCCACAGGGCGGCCGTGGCGAAGGAGTCGATCCAGCTGCCGGCGTGCCAGGCGCGGTCGGCCCAGGGCAGCCGGTCGAGCCGGTCGGTCAGTTGCCGGGGCGTCACGCCGGCGACGGCGCGCACGGGGTGGGCGGGGGCGCTGTCGAGCAGCCGCAGCGCGTAGCCCACGGACAGGACGTGGTAGAGCGCGGCCCCGTCGTCCACGAGGCCGTCGGCGGCCGGGGCGGGCAGGGTGGCGCCGAGTTCGGGCACCAGACCGGTGACCGGGTCCTGGGCGGCGCGCAGCCGCTCGACGTGGGCGACGGCCGGCAGTTGAGCGGGGGGCGCGCCGAGCAGCAGGTCGGCGACCTCGACGGCGTCGCAGTGCGCGCGGACGGTGGGCCGGGCGCCGGGGCGGTCCACGTACCGCTCGCCGTCCCAGGCGCGGGCCAGCAGGGCGGGGGCCTGCTCGCGGGCGGCGACGGCGAAGTCGGCGAGGCGCGCGTCGAGGTCCGCGCCCCGCCGCGTCCCCTCGGCGCCACCGGGGCGGCGCGCGGGGCGCCCGCGGGTGTCGCGGCGGTCGCGGATGAAGCGGGCCGGGTTGCCGGCCACCATGGCCCAGTCCGGCACGTCTCGGGTGACGACGGCGCCGGCGCCTATCACGCAGTGGTCGCCGATGGTGACCCCGTCGAGGATCACCACGTGCGAGCCGATCCACACGTCGTCCCCGACCGTGATGCCGCGGCTGGTGGTGGGTTGCCGGTGGACGCGGCGGTCGGGCGCCGTGGAGTGGTTGAAGCCGAGGAGGGAGGTGTGGGCGCCGATGCGGACGGCCTCCCCCAGGGTGACCTTGCCGCGCACGGTCGTGAACGGGTTGAAGGTGCAGTCGGCGCCGGCGTCGATGTCCCCGGTGAGATAGGCGTGCGCGGCGACGTAGGAGGCGTCGCCGAGCCGGAAGCGGTCGGGGTGGAGGGCGGCGAGCGGTGAGAGGTAGCAGCGGTCGCCGATCTCCGCGCCGGTCGCGGCGGTGAGCCGACGTTGGTGGGCGAGTTGGGCCGCGCGCTGCTCGGGGGTGGCCTCCTTCTCGAAGAGCCAGGGGCAGTAGTCGAAGCGTCCGTCCTGGGGGACCCGATCGTCCTGAGCGTTCATGATGTGGCTCCCGGTGTCGCCTACCGAATCCGGATGATGTTCGCACTTTCCCGGGTAGGGATGACCGTGCCCCCGTAACCTGTGCGAAAAAAAGAAGATCGAAACGGGGCCGAAAGGCCCCTCGCCGTCTCCAGACCGCGCTCCGCCCCTGTCATTCGGGAATACTGCCTATGCCGAGCACCGATGTGCTGAAGCGAGTCCTCACCGCGCGCGCCTCCGAGGACGCGACGCGGCCCAAGCGGCCACCGCTCGTCCGTGAGCTCCCGCTCGTCGTCTTCCTCTACCTGGCCTACAAGTTCGGCAGACGGGCGGCCAACGGCCAGTTCGGCGAGGCGCTCGACAACGCGGAGTGGGTGTGGCGGCTGGAGCGCGCCCTCCGGCTCCCCGGCGAGAAGGCCGTGCAGGACCTGCTGCTGCACAGCGAGGCGGTCATCCGCTTCGTCAACGTGTACTACGCGACGGTGCACTTCCCCGCCATCGTGGTCTTCCTGGTCTGGATGTACTGGCGGCGCCCGGGACACTTCGTCTGGGTGCGCTGGGTGTTGACGTGGCTGACCGGGGCGGCCCTCGTGCTGCACCTGCTGTTCCCGCTGGCCCCGCCGCGGCTCTTCCGGCAGACCAGGATGATGGACACCGGCGTGGTGTACGGCCCTGCGGTCTACGGCAAGCCGGAGGCCGACTCGATGGCCAACCAGTTCGCCGCCATGCCCTCGCTGCACGTCGGCTGGGCGGTGTTCATCGCCGTCGCGCTGATCGTCGTGACGCGCGGCCGGCTGCGCTGGCTGTGGCTGCTGCACCCGCTGATCACCCTGGTCGCGGTCGTCGGCACCGGTCACCACTACTGGCTGGACGGCCTGGTCGCCGTCGCGATCCTCGCCGTCGTGCTGGCCGTGCTGCGGCCGCCCCGCCCGCCGGCCCGGACCTCGGCGCCGGCGCGCGGCGGCGTCACGCGCGCCGACGGTCCGGGCGCGGAGGCCCGGGACGGCGGCGCCGAGCCGGCGCCGGGCGGCACCCGGGGCGCCGAGGCGCACCGGCATCACGCGTCCCCGTGAGCCCCCGTCGTGCCACCCCTGCTCCCTTGTCGCGCCGGATCGGCACCCATATCGTTGGTCCGCCGGACAACTCCCGTGATCAAGCCATAATCTGACGGGCGATGGAGCAGTCGGCTCGGGGAGGGATCTACTCAATGACCACACGTGGACGCCACCGCCGTTACCGGCCCAACGCCGTCTCCCGCGCGTCGCTCACGGTCACCGCCTCCGGGGCCGGCCTCGCGTTACCGCTGGTCACCGCGGCCGCCTCGTCGGCGGCGCCGGTGGACACCTGGGAGCGCGTCGCCGAGTGCGAGAGCGGCGGGGACTGGGACATCAACACGGGCAACGGCTTCTACGGCGGGCTCCAGTTCCAGCAGAGCACCTGGGAGGCGTACGGCGGCGGCGCCTACGCGGCCCGGGCCGACCAGGCCACCAGGGACCAGCAGATCGCGGTCGCCGAGGAGGTGCTCGCCGGGCAGGGCCCGAGCGCCTGGCCGCACTGCTCGACCGTGGCCGGGCTCGTCGTCGACGGCGTCGAGCCCGACATCTCCCCCCGGCCCGAGGCGGAGCCGGCCGTCGAGCCGGCCGTCGAGGCCGAGCCCGTGGCCCAGGCCGCCCCCGCGGCCGCGCCGGCCGAGGAGGACGTGGCCCAGGCCGACCGCTACGAGGTGGTGCGCGGCGACACGCTCTTCGGCATCGCCACCAGCCACGAGGTCAGCGGCGGTTGGCAGTCGCTCTACGAGCTCAACCGCGCCACCATCGGCGGCGACCCGGACCTGATCTTCCCCGGCCAGCGGCTGGCGCTGCGCCCGGGCGACGCGCCGGCCGAGGAGCGGCGCGCCGAGCCCGAGGCCGAGCCCGAGGCCCAGGAGGAGCCGGAGGCGGCGGCCGAGCCGGCGCCTGAGGAGGCCGAGGAGGCGGAGGCGGAGCGGGCCGAGGAGGCCGAGGCCCGGGAGGAGCCGGCCGAGGAGGAGCCGCAGGGCGAGCGCGAGGAGCGGCCCGCCGAGGCCGCCGCCTACACCGCGCCGGTCGACGCGGGCACCGGCACCGCCTACCACGCCACCGGCAGTTCCTGGTCCCGCGGCTACCACACCGGCGTCGACTTCCCCGTCGCCACCGGGACCACGGTCAGGTCGGTGGCCGCCGGCGAGGTGGTCTCCGCCGGCTGGGCCGGCTCCTTCGGCTACGAGGTGATCGTCCGCCACCCGGACGGCAGGTTCAGCCAGTACGCCCACCTCTCCGCCATCTCCGTCTCACCGGGGCAGCCCGTGGGCAGCGGTCAGCGGGTCGGGCGCTCCGGCTCCACGGGGAACTCCTCGGGGCCGCACCTGCACTTCGAGATCCGCACCGGCCAGGCCTTCGGCACCGACATCGACCCGCTCGGCTACCTCAGGGAGCACGGCGTCACCGTGTGACCCGAATCGGCCGCCGGGCTGGCTTGATGCCGTCGCCCGGCGGGCCGACCTATCGGGACAGATGGCGCGCTAACCCCCCGGGGGACCGATGTCACTCCCCGGTTTCCTTCCCTCGTCTGGCGCGAAGTCAGTACCCTCGACCGTCGGGGCCAATTCGTGCATATGCAGGGGACATTGGAGACGCCGATGGAACGACCCGCCTGGGCGCCGCACGGCATCGACCTTTCGGTGCCGAGCGTTTCCCGGATGTACGACTTCTACCTGGGCGGTTCGCACAATTTCGAGGCCGACCGGGCGGCCGCCCGAGAGGCGATCGAGGCGTTTCCCGGGCTCCCCAAGATCATGCAGGCGAATCGTGCCTTCATGCGGCGCGCCGTGCGCTTCGCGATATCCCGGGGCGTCACCCAGTTTCTCGACATCGGCTCCGGTATTCCGACGTTCGGGAATGTGCACGAGACGGCCCTGGCCGCCAGCGCCGACGCGCGCGTGCTGTACGTGGACAACGACCCGGTGGCCGTCGCGCACAGCCGGGCGGTGCTCGCGGACGAGGAGCGGGCCGAGGTGCTGGCCGCCGACTTCCGCGACCCGCTGGGCATCGTGGGCGGCGAGACCACCCGCCGTTTCCTCGACCTCGACCGTCCGGTCGCGCTGCTGCTCGTCGCCGTGCTGCACTTCTTCGACGACGAGGCCAAGCCGCGTGAGCACGTCGCGACGCTGCGGGACGCGCTGCCGCCCGGCAGCCTCCTCGTGGTCAGCCACGCCGCCACCGAGAGCCTGCCCGGCACGCGCGAGCGCGGGAAGCGGCTGAGCGAGGTCTACCGCAGGGGCGGCGCCACCCTGGTGATGCGCACCAGGGACGAGGTCGCGGCCTTCTTCGAGGGGTTCGAGCTGTTCGAGCCCGGGGTGGTGCCGCTGCCCGACTGGCGCCCCGAGGTGCCCGTCGCGGAGGAGGACCCCGTCGCCTATGCCGGATACGCGGGAGTAGGACGAAGAGCGTGACCGCCTCGCCTTCGGAACCCACCGGCGGCCTCCCGGCCGACCTCGGCCCCGAGTCGCCGGACGGGCCGCGCCGTTTCGCCAGGATCCTGTGCCGCGCCGTCTTCCCGGTCACCGCCACGTCGATGACCAGGCCGGAGTTCGAGGACCTGCTCACCGGCCTCGCCGCCGAGCTGGCCGCCGCCCTGCACGGCCGCCCCTTCGACCCCACGCCGGCGCGCGCCGTGGGCCAGGCCCTGGTGGCCGCGCACTGCACCGGGCCCGACTCGCTGCCCCGGGTGCTCGGCGTGATCGACGCCTACCTCGTCCTGTACTGCGCCGACCCGAACGTGCTCGCCCCCGACGAGGCGCGGAACCGCTGCGCCAGGCTCCAGCACGCCATCGCCGCCGGCTTCGCCGGCGCCCTGCAGGAGCGGACCCGCGCCGAGCAGGAGGCGCTCTCCCGGGCCGCGATCACCGCCCAGACCGAGATAGCCGAGGCGCTGCACGAGAGCGAGACCCGGTTCCGCGCGGTCTTCAACGACGCGGCGCTCGGCATCGCCATCGCCGACATGTCGGGCACCATCCTCAACGTCAACGACGCGCTCGCCCGGATGTTCGGCGGCTCGGCGCACCACGTCCGCAGCCGCAACCTGCTCGACCTGACCCACCCGGAGGACTCCCCCGAGGTCTGGCGGATGCAGCGCGAGCTGATGCGCGGCGAGCGCGAGCACTACCAGGTCGAGAAGTCCTACGCCCGCGCCGACGGCACGGTGCTGTGGACCAACCTCACGGTCTCGCTGCTGCGCGACGCCGACGGCGAGCCGCGCTACATGATGACGATGATGGAGGACATCTCGGAGCGGCGCCTGCTCCACCTGCGGCTGCGCTACCAGGCCACCCACGACGAGCTCACCGACCTGCCGAACCGTTCGCTGTTCTTCGAGCGCCTGGAGCAGGCCATCGCGTCCGGCTCGGGCTGCGACCGCGTCGGCCTGTGCTACCTCGACCTGGACGGCTTCAAGGCGGTCAACGACAGCCTCGGGCACGCCGTCGGCGACCAGCTGCTGATCGCGGTGGCCGAGCGGCTGCGGGCCCGCGCCACCGGGCCTGGCCAGCTGCTGGCCAGGATCGGCGGCGACGAGTTCGTCGCCCTGGTCATCGACCCGCCGACGCCGCGGGCCGTGACCGAGCTCGCCGAGCGCGCCCTGGAGGCGTTGTCCTCGCCGGTGGAGCTCGGCGGCCGGGAGCTGATGGTGCGGGCCAGCATCGGCGTGGTCGAGGGGTCGACCCGCGACCTCACCGCGGCCGAGGTGCTGCGCAGCGCGGACATCACGATGTACCGGGCCAAGGCCGAGGGCGGCAACCGGTTCGCGCTGGCCGACCCGGACTCCGACGCGCGCGCCATCAGCCGGCACCATCTCACCCACCACCTGCCGGCGGCGCTGCGCGGCGCCGAGTTCTTCATCGAGTACCAGCCGCTGGTCAAGATGCGCGACGGCAGCCTGGAGGGCGCCGAGGCGCTGGTGCGCTGGAGTCACCCGCGGCACGGGGTGCTCGGCCCCGACCGGTTCATCCCGCTCGCCGAGCACACCGGGCTGATCGTGCCGCTGGGCCGCTGGGTGCTGCGGGAGGCCGTGCGGCAGGCCTGCCAGTGGCAGGTGCGCGGCATAGGGGGCGCCAGGCCGCTGAAGGTCAACGTGAACCTCTCGCCGCGCCAGCTGCACCACCCGGAGCTGGTCGAGGACACCATCGCGGTGCTCGAGGAGGCCGGCCTGCCGCCGAGCTCGCTCTGCCTGGAGGTCACCGAGACGGCGATGATCAGGGCCGACGAGAACGAGCTGCGGCCGCTGCGGCAGCTGGCCGACCTGGGCGTGGGCATCGCCCTCGACGACTTCGGCACCGGCTACTCGAACCTGGCCAACCTGCGCCGGCTGCCGGCGAGCACCCTCAAGCTCGACCGGTCGTTCACGCAGGGACTGCAGCGCGCCCCCGCCGACCCGGTCGACCTGAAGATCGTCGAGGGCATCGTCTCGCTCGCCCACACCCTGGAGCTCTCGGTGACCGTGGAGGGCGTGGAGACCTCCACCCAGGCCGACCAGCTGCGCGACCTGGGCTGCGACTCGGCGCAGGGCTGGTACTACGCGCGGCCGGGACCGCCCGAGCGGCTCCCCGAGGCCGTCTGAGGGCGCGTCCCGGCAGCTGAAACTCCGGTGAGCGGGCCCGGTGCGGCTCGGTAGGATGAGTGACGTCCACTCACAGTGACCCGTCACCGTCCGTGACCCGACTCACTGCGCGTTACCTCACTCATTGGAGCATCCGAGGATGACCCGACACCTCATCACCAGTGCGTTGCCCTACATCAACGGGATCAAGCACCTGGGGAACATGGTCGGCTCGATGCTCCCGGCGGACGTGTACGCCCGCTACCTGCGGCAGCGGGGTCACGACGTGCTCTACATCTGCGCCACCGACGAGCACGGCACCCCGGCCGAGCTGGCGGCCAAGGCCGCGGGGCTGCCGGTCGCCGAGTTCTGCGCCCAGCAGCACGCCGCGCAGAAGGCCGTCTACGACGGATTCGGCCTGGAGTTCGACTACTTCGGTCGCACCTCGTCGCGGCAGAACATCGAGATCACCCAGCACTTCGCCCGCCGCCTCAAGGAGAACGGCTTCATCGAGGAGCGGACCACCCGGCAGGTGTACTCGCTCGCCGACGGCCGCTTCCTGCCCGACCGGTACATCGTGGGCACCTGCCCCTACTGCGGCTACGAGGCGGCCCGCGGCGACCAGTGCGAGAACTGCACCCGGGTGCTCGACCCGACCGACCTCCTGGAGGCGCGCTCCGCGGTGAGCGGGTCGACGGAGCTGGAGGTCCGCGAGACCAAGCACCTGTTCCTGCTCCAGTCGAAGCTGGAGGGCGAGGTGGCGGCCTTCGTCGAGGCGCACGGCAAGGAGTGGCCGACGCTGGCCTCCTCCATCGCCCGCAAGTGGCTGACCGAGGGCCTGCTCGACCGGTCGATCACCCGCGACCTGGAGTGGGGCGTGCCGGTCCCGGCCGACGTCTGGCCCGACCTGGCCGCCGAGGGCAAGGTGTTCTACGTCTGGTTCGACGCCCCGATCGGCTACATCGGCGCCACCAAGGAGTGGGCGGACGCGGCCGGCGAGGGCGAGACCCGCGACTGGCGCTCCTGGTGGTTCGAGGCCGACGAGTCCGTCCGGTACACGGAGTTCATGGCCAAGGACAACGTCCCCTTCCACACCGTGATGTTCCCGGCGACCCAGCTGGGCACCAGGGAGCCGTGGAAGAAGGTCGACTACGTCAAGGCGTTCAACTGGCTGACGTACTACGGCGGCAAGTTCTCCACCTCGCAGAACCGCGGCATCTTCGCGGACGCGGCGCTGGAGCTGCTGCCCGCCGACTACTGGCGCTACTTCCTGATGGCGGGCGCCCCCGAGTCGGACGACGCCTCGTTCTCCTGGGAGCTGTTCTCCTCGGTGGTCAACAAGGACCTCGCCGACACCCTGGGGAACTTCGTGAACCGGGTGCTGTCCTTCTCCCGCAAGCGCTTCGGCGACCAGGTGCCGGCCGGCCACGCGGCGGGCGAGGCGGAGCGGCGGCTCGGCGACGAGGTCGCCAGGCTGCTCGCCGAGTACGAGGAGCACCTGGAGGCGCTGCAGTTCCGCAAGGCGGCCTTCGCGCTGCGCGCGCTGTGGAGCGCGGGCAACGCGTACCTGGAGGAGAAGGCGCCCTGGCTGGAGATCAAGTCCGACCCGGAGGCAGCGGCGCTGACGCTGCGCACCGCGATGAACCTGATCCACCTCTACGGGGTGCTCTCCGAGCCGATCATCCCGTTCACCTCCCGGGCGCTGCGCGCCGTCTTCGACGCGCCGGAGGCGGCCGCGGCCGCGTGGGTGAGCGGCGAGGAGGCGCGGGCGCTGAGCGCCATCCGCGCGGGCACCGGGTTCACCGTGCCGCCGGTGCTGTTCGCCAAGATCACCGAGGAGGACCTGGAGTCCTTCAAGGAGCGCTTCGGCGGCCAGGAGGGCTGAGGCCCCCCTCCTAGGGACGAGCGGCGGGCGACCGGCCGGGGCGGTGCTCCCGGTCGGTCGCCCGTCCGCCGCTCCCGGCGTCGATCAGGTGCTGGACGAGGGCGACGAGCACCTGGGTGGCCGAGGCCGACTTGCGCGCGTCGCACGGCACCACCGGCACCTCGGGGCGCAGGTCCATGGCGGCCCTGATCTCCTCGGGCGGATAGCGCAGCGCCTGGTCGAACTGGTTGACCGCGACGACGAAGCCGAGGCCGCGCCGCTCGAAGAAGTCAACGGCGGGGAAGCCGGCTTCGAGGCGCCGGGTGTCGACCAGCACCACGGCGCCGAGCGCGCCCTGGCACAGCTCGTCCCACATGAACCAGAACCGCTCCTGCCCCGGGGTGCCGAACAGATAGAGCACATGCCGCTCGTCCAGCGTGACGCGGCCGAAGTCCATGGCGACGGTGGTGGTGTGCTTGCGCTCCACCCCCACCAGGCTGTCGGTGCCGGCGCCCGCCTGGGTGAGCAACTCCTCGGTGCACAGCGGCTCGATCTCGCTGACGGCGCCGACCAGCGTCGTCTTGCCGACGCCGAAGCCGCCCGCGACCAGGATCTTGACGGCGGTGGGAAAGGGGTCACAGGCGTGCGCGGAGTCCATGCAACACCGCCTCCAGCAGGTCTCGGTCGGTCACGGAACGGCCCGGTGGCACAGGCGAGTTGACGGTCACGGCACCGAGCTCGAACAGGTCGGCGAGCAGCACCTTGGTGACGGCCACCGGCAGCCGCACCTGGGCGGCGATCTCGGCCACCGGGGTCGACGCGGGACCGGCGCACATCCGGAGCACCTGGGTGTGCTCCGGGCCGAGCCGCCGGCGTATGGGCCGCCCGGTGGCGACCACCAGGGTCAGCAGGTCGAGGCCGACCGTGGGCCTGGTGCGGCCGCCACAGGCGGTGAAGGGGCGGATCAGCCGGCCGGCGCTCTCGTCGAACCAGGGCACCTCGTGCGGCGGATCGTGGAGGGCGGCGGGCCCGGGGGCGGCGTCCGGGTGGGTGTCGGGCATGCGGATGGCGGTCAACGGGCCGCTCGCTGCCGCGCCGGGGTGGCGAGGAACGGCCGGACGCTCCTCACCATCAGGGCCATCTCGTAGCCGAGGATCGTCGGGTCGGCGTCGGGGCCGGTGAGGACGGCGAGGCAGGCGCCCTGGCCGGCGGCGCAGACGGACAGCAGGGCGCCGGCCAGCTGGACCACCACCTGGCGGACCTCGCCGCCGGTCTCCCAGGTCCCCGGCTCGGTGGCCGACGGCGCCTGCGGGAGGGTCGCCGCGCTCCTGGCCAGCGAGTACAGGCCGGCGGCGAGCGCCGCCAACTGGTCGGCGGTGCTCGGTTCCAGGCCGTGCTCGGCCTTGACCAGGCCGTCGGCGGACAGCAGCAGCGCGCTGCGGGCGTGTGGCACCCGCTCGACGAGACCGGTCAGCAGCCAGGACACGTCGGCCTGCCGGCCGAAGGGCACGTCGCTCTCCATGGTCATGGTCGCCTTGATCTCCTCGGGCAGAAAGCGGGTCGGACTGGTCGGCTGGGACGTGGAACGGGGGCGGAGGGGCGGGCGGACCGGCCGGTCAGGCCAGGTCCTCCGGCCCGTCGGCGAGGCTGGCGCCGCGCCGGAAGGCGGCCATCAGGCCGGGGTCGACACCGGCCCCCGGCGCGGCGAAGGCGCCCGGCGTCGCCGGCGGGGCGTCGCGGAGCTGGGGCACCAGATGCTGCTGGCGCTGCCGCTGTGGCAGGGGCGGCCGGGCCTCGGAGGCGGCGATCGGGACGGCGGGCGCGCCGGCCGGCACGGCGGGGGGAGGCGGGAGGTGCGGGGGTGGGGGCGGTGTCGTGGCCGGCCGGGAGGACGGCACGTAGACGCCCTCGGACTCGTCGCCGAGCAGCTCGTGCGGCAGCACCACGACGGCCTGGACACCGCCGTAGATGTTGCTCTGCAACTGGACCACCACGTCGTGCCGCCTGGCCAGCGTCGAGACCACGAAGAGGCCCACCCGGCCGTCCTCGAGCAGTTGGGCGACGTCGAGCCGCTCGGCCCCGGACAGCACCGCGTTCATCCGGTTCTGCTCGGTCGCGGTCATGCCGAGCCCGCGGTCCTCCACCTCGATGACCAGGCCGGCGGTCACCCGCTGGACGCGCAGCAGCACCTGGGTCTGGGGGGCGGAGAACTCGGTGGCGTTCTCCACGAGTTCGGCGAGCAGGTGGACGACGTCGGCCACGGCGTGGCCGCGCACGGTGCCCTCGATGGGCGGCACCAGCCGGATCCGCGCGTAGTGCTCGACCTCGGCCATGCACGAGCGCAACACCTCGGACATGGCGACCGGGCGGCTCCACTGGCGCCGGGAGATGGCGCCGCCGAGTACCGCGAGGTTCTCGGCGTGCCGCCGGATCCTGGTGGCCAGGTGGTCGATCTGGAACAGGCCCTTGAGCAGGTCGGGGTCCTCGACGTCGTTCTCCAGTTCGTCGAGGTACTCAAGTTGCCGGTGGACGAACGACTGCATGCGTCTGGCCAGGTTGACGAAGACCTCGACCCGCTCGTCCGCCCCGCCCGCGAGGCCCGCCGTCGCCGCCTGGGCGACCGCCGCCTCGGCGGCGTAGCCGGCGACGGCGATCTCGTGCCGCAGCTGGTCGAGCGGCGCCTCCTCGGGCTCGGCCGGCGGCGGCCCCTCGGGCGGCTTGAGCCGCTCGCCGCGCTCCACCTTCCGTAGCAGCGCCTGGAGTTCGACCCTGACCCGGGTGGCCTGCCGCCGCAGCAGGGTGAGCCTGGCGAGCAGCGCGCCGGCCTCGCAGACGGCGGCCACGGCGGCGCTCGCGGCGACGGCGAGGGTCAGCACGCCGGCCCCGAGGAGCACACCGGTGAGGGTGACTCCCCCGCCGGGCGCCTGGCGTGACCCGCTGAGCAGGTAGCCGACCACGGCCACCGCGACGACGGCGACGAGCCCGGCGGGCAGGAGGGCGAGACACAGCAGCCGGCGTCTGGTTCCCGGCTCGGTGCGGCTCGGTCCCGGGACGGCCAGCCTGCTGTGGCGGGCGGAGTGTGCCCCGTGGCGTAGCTGTTCGGGCATAGGTGTCCTTATCGGCGGTTCATCGTGCGTAAGGCAACGCTATGCGTCAACGGCGCTGCGGAGAGACACGGTTCGCGCAATCGCCACCCCTCGCCAGCTTCCAACGAGTGATTCCGCCGGGGTCCGACTTGACACCGGTTCGACGAACGGACGGCATTGACCGGATATCGACCGCGATCGGTGTTTCATCGGATCGCCATGTCGTAGGGTCTGGGGTCGTTCAGGACAGCCGAGGAGGGGCCGTGACGCAGCAGTCCACCGAGCCGGTGCTCACCGGAGTGGTCAACTTCCGAGACGTGGGCGGGCTGCCGACGGAGGACGGGCGGCGGGTGCGGCACGGGGTGCTCTTCCGCAGCGGTCACCTGGCCCACGCGACCGCGGCCGACCAGGCGTTCCTCGGCGCGCTCGGCCTGCACACGGTCTTCGACTTCCGCAACGCGGCCGACCAGGAGCTCGACGGCCACGACGTGCCGCTGCCCGGCGTCCGCCTTGTCAACATCCCACTGAACGATCCGGCCGAAGGCGCCGCGTTCTGGGCGCTGGTGCGCGACGGCAGCCTGGCCGAGCTGCGCGCCGAGCTGACCGGCCGGCAGGCGCCGGGGCTGATGATCGCCTCCTACCGGCAGATGGTGCTCGGCCGCACCGCGGAACACGGCCGGGTGCTGCGCGCGCTGGCCGCCGGTGGCGTGCCCGCGCTGCTGCACTGCGCCGCGGGCAAGGACCGGGCCGGGCTGACCGTGGCGCTGGTGCTGCTCGCCGTGGGCGTGGAGCGGTCGGCGATCGTCGCCGACTACCTGAAGTCCAACGCCCCGCACCGGCGTTACCGGCTGCGGCGACCGGGGGACGGCGCGCCGCCGGCCGAGCTCGCCGAGGTCGAGGGCCTGCTCGCGCCGCTGTTCGACGCCCGCGCCGAGTACCTGGAGGCCGCCTTCGAGCAGATCGACGCGAGGTGGGGCGGGGTCGACCAGTACCTCGCGGCCGGGCTCGGCCTCACCGACGCGGACCGCGAGTCGCTCACCGAGCTCCTGCTGACGGCGGCCTGACCCCCGCTACTTGCGGCGGACCACCACGAAGTCGGCCAGCGCGGTCAGCTGGTCGCGCACGCCGCCCGACATGTCCAGGCCGTCGAGCGCGGCCAGGGCCGTGCGGTGCTGGCGCCTGGCCTCCTCCTCCGTCCAGCTCCTGCCGCCGGCCTCCTCGATCAGCGCGGCCCTGGTGGCGAACTCGGCCTCGTCGAAGTCCTCGAACTCCTCCGCGCTCTTCTTGGCGTCGGCCGTCAGCAGCGCCGTCAGCCGCTCGGCGGCCGGCCCCTCGGCGGCCAGCGCGGCCACCACGGGCAGCGACTTCTTGCGCTGCCGGAGATCGCTCCAGGTCAACTTGCCGGTGGTGGCGGGGTCGCCCCAGATGCCCAGGAGGTCGTCGACGGCCTGGAAGGCGAGCCCGAGGTGGTGGCCGTAGGTCTCCAGCGCGTCGGCGAGCGCGTCGTCGGCGCCGCCGATCACGGCGCCGATGCCGGCGGCGCAGGCCAGCAACGCCCCGGTCTTGTTGCCCTCCATCTCCAGGCACTCGGCGACGCTGACCCGCTCGCGGTGCTCGAACGCGATGTCCTGCGCCTGGCCGTCGACGAGCTTGCGGCTGGCGGCGGCGAGGCGCCGGGCGGCGCGGGCGGCGTGCTCGGTGCCGCCCTCCAGGATGACCTCGACGGCCAGCGCGAACAGCGCGTCGCCGACCAGGATCGCCTGGGCGGGACCGTGCACCTTCCAGACGGTGTCCCGGTGCCGCCGCTGCTCGTCGCCGTCCATCAGGTCGTCGTGCAGCAGCGAGAAGTTGTGCACCAGCTCGACGGCGACGGCGCCGGGCACGCCGACCTCGGCCGGGGCGCCGGCGGCCTCCGCGGAGAGCAGGGCGAGCGCGGGCCGCACGGCCTTGCCGCTGTCGGCCTCGGTGGGCCTGCCGTGCGCGTCGATCCACCCGAAGTGGTAGGCGGCGACGGTGTCCATGGGCGGGGCGAGCCGGTCGACGGCGGTGCGCAGCGCGGGAGCGGCCAGTGCCCGCCCGCGCTCCATCAGTGCCAGGGCGGCACCATGGCCGTGGGGTTCTGCGGGGTTCACGAGCTCTCCTTGGGAAGTCACTGAGAAGTCTGGTTTCTGCGTGGCGGGGGGCGGCGCCGTCATATCCGCACCGCCCGCGCGGCCGCGAGGCCGCTGCGCACCGCGCCCTCCATGGTCGCCGGCCAGCCGGTGGCGGTCCAAGCGCCGGCCAGGTAGAGCCCGGGCGCCCTGGTCACCGGGCCGGGGCGCAGCCGGCCCACGCCGGGCACCGGGGCGAAGGTGGCGGCGCGCTCCCGGGTGACGAAGAAGTCCCGGACCCGGGCGCCCGCGGCCCGCGGCAGGAGCCGGGCGAGCTCGGGCAGGTAGCGCTTGCGGAGCACGTCGGTCGGCAGCTGGATCTCGTCCCGGGCGGCGGACTGGGACAGCGCGAGGTACTGGTCGCGGTGGCCCGGCCGCTCGGCGAGCCCGGCGGGGCCGGTGCGGTCGAAGACCCACTGGACCGGGCTGCCGAGCGCCGCGAGGAAGGGCCGGCGCAGCACCGGCCGGTCGTAGATCACGTGGATGTTGAGGATCGGCGCGTCGCCGATGCGCAGCAGCCGCCCCTGGTCGGCGAGGGCGCCCTCGGGCAGCAGGCGGTGCGCGGCCTCCTGGGGCACGGCCAGGACGACCGAGTCGGCCGTGACCTCGTCGGGGCCCGGCTCCGGGCCGCGCCGCCGGCTGTCGACGGTGACCCGCCAGCCGCCGGGCGCGGCGCGCAGCCGGCGGACCTTGGTGTCGGTGAGCACGGTGACCCCGGCCCGGTCGAGGGCGGCGCGGGCGAGGGTGTCGTGCAGCTGGCCGAGCGGCACCGAGGGGAGGCCGATGTCGGCGGCGCCGGGTCCCGAGAGCAGCCCGGTGCGGAAGACCATGGCGGCGAGGCCGAGCGAGATGTCGTCGGCCCTGGCGTTGAGGGCCGCCACACCGATCAGGTCCCAGACGGCCTCGATCCCCCGGTCGCGCTGCCCGTGCCGGCGCAGCCAACCGCCGAAGTCCTGGTCGTCCAGGGCCGGATCGGCGGGGTCGAGGCGGCGCAGCGCGGCGACGGCACGGACCACGGCCGCCCGCTCGGCCGGCGGCAGGTGCGGGTAGCGGGCGAGGGTGCCGGCCAGATGGAGGGGGACCGGCAGGGCGGCGCGGCGGATGCGGCCGAGCCGCCGCCGCTCGGCGTCGAACACCGGGACGTCGAGGCGGGGTTGCAGCGGGGCGAGCGCGGTGCCGCCGACGCGGTCGAGGAAGCCCCGGTAGGCGGTGCAGCAACGCAGGTAGACGTGCTGCCCGTTGTCCACGGTGAGCGGCCCCACGGCGCTGTCGCGGCGGAAGGAGAAGGCGAGACCGCCCAGCCTGGGGCGGGTTTCCAGCAGGGTGACGCGCCGGCCCCGGTCGGCGAGGGCGAGGGCGGCGGCGGTGCCGGCCAGGCCACCGCCGACGACCACGGTGTGCCCGCGCGGCCGGGCGCTCACGGGTGGGTCCGCCCGGCGACCCGGCGCGCGTCGAGCCCGGACAGGCCCCGCACGGCCACCAGGACCTTCTGGGCGGCGGGCAGGCCGACGCGGCCGCGCAGCACGGCGCGCGGGTCCTCGGCGATGCGGTCGAGCAGCCGGTGGTAGGTGCCGGCCATGGCGGCGACGCAGGCGCCGGAGCGGCGGTCGAGCATGGGCAGCAGCCGGAAGCCCTCGGCGAACAGCTCGCGGGCGCGGGTGACCTCGAAGCGGACCAGGCCGACGAAGTCCCCGCCGGCGGCGGGCGGGACGAGGCTCGGGGAGCCGTCCTCGTCGACCAGTCCGAACTTCCGCAGGTCCTCGGCGGGCAGGTAGGTGCGGCCGTTGTCGGCGTCCTCGCGGATGTCGCGGAGGATGTTGGTGAGTTGGAGCGCGAGGCCGAGCGTGTCGGCGAACTCGTCGGCGCGCTCGGCGTGCCGCGCGCCCGGCACGGTGCCGAAGACCCCGAGCGTGAGCCGGCCGATGGCGCCGGCGACGCAGCGGCAGTAGGAGCGCAGTTCGTCCCAGGTCTCGTAGTCGCGGCCCCGCACGTCCATCAGGACGCCGTCGATCAGCTCGTCGAGGCCGCCGAGCGGGATCGGGTAGACGTCGCTGGCGTGGGCGAGGGCGACGGCCACCGGGTCGACGTCGTCCTCGGGCACGCCTCCGGAGCGCACCCGGTCCAGCAGGGCGCGGGCCTCGGCGAGCCTGATCTCCTTGATGTCGGCGGCGAGGTCGCCGTCGCCGATGTCGTCGACGCGCCGGGCGAAGGCGTAGATGGCGCAGAGCGCCTGCCGCTTGGCCGCCGGCACCAGACGGGCGCCGTACTTGAAGTTCCTGGCGTGCTGGCCGGCGACCGCCTCGCAGTACTGGTAGGCGGCGACGACGGCGGGCGACGGGTTCTTGCTGGTCGGGCTGTTGGTCACGAGGTTGAGCTCACGCGCCCCTTCTGAGTGTGGTTCCCGCCGCGTACAGCAGGCCGCCCTTGCTCGCCTTGGGCGGCCCGGCCAGCACGTCGTACCCGGCGTCGGCGATGGCCTGGGCGGCCGCCCTGCCGCCGCCGATGAATCCGGCGAGCACCAGCCGCAGCCGACCGCGGACGCTGCCCACCAGGGGCGCGCCCTCGTCGAGCAGCCTACGTGCCCGATCGGTGAGATGGGCGACGAGGGTGCGGACGGACGCGTTGGCGCTCGGCGCCGCGAGGTCGGCCTCGGTGACGTGGAAGCGGGCCATGGCGTCGGCCGGCAGGTAGATCCGCCCGCGGTCGAGGTCCTCCGCGACGTCCTGCAGGTGCTCGATCAGCTGGAGCGCGGTGCAGATCGCGTCGGAGCGGCGGATCCGCTCCGGCGTGGCGGTGCCGGTGACGCCGAGCACCATCCTGCCCACCGGGTTGGCCGAGAGCTCGCAGTAACCGAGGAGTTCCTCGAAGGTGGCGTAGCGGTGGGTGTGCTGGTCGACGCGGTTGGCCTCGATCAGGGCGCGGAACGGCTCGGCGTCGAGGCCGGCGCGCTCCACGGTGGGCACCAGGCGGGCGACCAGCGGGTGGCGCGGCGGCCCGAGGCCCTGCTCGTGGCGGGCGGCGGCGAAGGCGCGATCGAGGTCGGCCTCCAGCGCGTCGAGCATGTCCTGCCGGTCGTCGGTCCGGTCGGCCGGGAGGCCGAGCAGCAGCGCGTCGGCGCCGCCGGGGGGCAGGTCGCCGTCGCCGATGTCGTCGACGAGTCGGGCGTAGCCGTAGAGGGCCGTCAGGTCGTCCCGCCAGGCGCGGGGCAGGAACCTGGGGGCCACCGGGAAGTTCTCGTGTGCCGACTTCGCGAGCACCGCGTGGGTGCCCGGGTTCGCCGTCGCCAAGCTGCTCATCCCTGTATTTCTACCCTGTGCTCGCCGTGCTTGGCGAAGGAGGCCGGCCCGGGCACGCCACGGGCGCGCCCGGGCCGGGTGGTCGCCGGCTACTTGCCGGTCTCCTCCTCGTACGCCTTGAGCACCTGGTCGGTCGGGCCGTCCATGATCAGCTCGCCCTTCTCCAGCCACAGCACCCGGTCGCAGGTGTTGCGGATGGACTTGTTGTTGTGGCTGACCAGGAAGACGGTGCCGGCCTCCGCGCGCAGCTCGCGCACCCGCTCCTCGGAGCGGCGCTGGAACTTCTTGTCGCCGGTGGCCAGGGCCTCGTCGATCATGAGCACGTCGTGGTCCTTGGCGGCGGCGATGGAGAACCGCAGCCTGGCCTGCATGCCGGAGGAGTAGGTCCGCATGGGCAGGCTTATGAAGTCGCCCTTGTCGTTGATGCCCGAGAAGTCCACGATGCCCTCGTACCGGGCCCTGATCTGCTCGCGCGACATGCCCATGGCCAGGCCGCCGAGTATCACGTTCCGCTCGCCGGTGAGGTCGTTCATCAGGGCCGCGTTGACGCCGAGGAGCGACGGCTGGCCGTCCGTGTAGACCCGGCCGCGCTCCGCCGGCAGCAGGCCCGCGATGGCGCGCAGCAGGGTCGACTTGCCCGAGCCGTTGGTGCCGATGAGGCCGATCGCCTCGCCGCGGTAGGCGACGAAGCTGACGCCGCGCACGGCGTGCACCTCGCGCACCCGGGCCCGCGGCTCGCGGCGGACGATCCGGCGCAGCGCGGCGGTGGCGTTGCCCCTGGCGCCGTGGCCGTAGACCCGGTAGACGATGTGCAGGTCGTCCGCGATGACGGTCGGCACCCGGCCGTCGTCCGCCACGCGGACGGGGACGTTGGAAGCGGGGATGTTTGATTCAGCCACGGCCGTACTGCTCCTCCGCCTTCCAGAAGTACACGAAGCCGCCGATTCCTATGACGGCCGCCCAGGCCACAGCGTAGACCCAGGTCACCTGCGGGATGCCGTCGGCGTAGGCCCCGTCCATCAGGGAGTAGCGCATGAGGTCGATGAAGACGAGGGCCGGGTTGGCCTCCAGGACGTCGATCAGCCAGCTCGGCGCGTCGGTGCCCTCGATCTTGTAGCGCAGCGGGAAGATCACGCCGGAGCCGTACATCCAGGTGCGCAGGATGAACGGCATCAGCTGGGTCAGGTCCGGGGTGTTGCTCCCCATCCTGGCGAAGATCATGGCGAGCCCGGTGTTGAAGACCAGCTGGAGGGCCAGCACGGGGACGATCATCACCCAGGAGAAGCGGGGGTAGTGCTGGAAGCCGATCATGACGACGGCCAGCACGACCATCGAGTAGAGCAGCTGCTGGAGCTGCTGCAGGGAGAACGAGATCGGCAGCGAGGCCCGGGGGAAGTGCAGGGCCCGCACCAGGCCGAGGTTGCCGGAGATCGACTTGACCCCGGAGATCACCGAGGCCTGGGTGAAGGTGAAGACGAAGATCCCGGTGACCAGGAACGGGATGTACTCGTCGTTCTTCATGTTGTCCCGGCCGCCCATCACGAGGCCGAAGATCAGGAAGTAAACGAAGGCGTTCAGGAGTGGCGTGAACACCTGCCAGAGTTGGCCGAGTTTCGCCTGGCTGTACTGGGCCATCAACTTCGCCTGGGAGAAGGCGACGATGAAGTGTCGGCGTCCCCACAACTGCCGTACGTACCGGGGCAACGAGGGCCGGGCACCACTGACGGACAGACCATGACGGGCCGCGAGCTCGGCCAGTGTCACATCATGTGGGGGTGCGCTGGTGCGCGTGGTCTCACTCACCTTGAAAACTCTCGTCCTCGCAGGGCAGCAGGCGGATGGCGCCGCGGAGCAGCGGCTCCTGGATGGTCTCAGATCCGAGCTTGTCAGATGACGGGAGGTCGGCCGAGACGTGTCAGGCGCCACACCGTACGCCAACGCATGGGCCTCCGGCGACCACAAGGCGTCCGCCAGCCCTCCACGAAGCCCCGGAACCAGGCGCCGAGCGCCGCGGGCGAGCGGGTTCTGGCCACGGTGAGCAGCAGCCAGACCAGCAGGTAGAGGGGGATCAGCGGCAGCGGCAGGTTGCGCCTGGCCAGCCAGACCCGGTTCCTGGCCACCATGCGGTGGTAGACCGCGTGCCGGGAGGGGGCGGTGGTGGGGTGGTGCAGCACCAGGTCGGCGCGGTACTCGATCCGCCAGCCCGCGTCCAGCGCCCGCCAGGCCAGGTCGGTCTCCTCGTGGGCGTAGAAGAAGTCCGCCGGCAGGCCGCCGACCTCCTGGAAGACCCGGGTGCGCACCGCGTTGGCGCCGCCGAGGAAGGTGGTCACCCGGGAGGACCGCAGCGGGTCGGAGGCGCGCAGCCGGGGCACGTGCCGGCGCTGGGTGACGCCGGTGACCGGGTCGGCGATGCGGAAGCTGACGATGCCGAGGCGCTGGTCGGCGGCGAAGGCCTCCCGGACGAGCTCGGCCGTGCCGGGGTCCGGGAGGTGGCCGTCGTCGTCGAGGAAGAGCAGCACGTCGACGTCGCGGCCGCCGGGGCCGAAGGCCTCGATGCCGACGTTGCGCCCGCCGGGGATGCCCAGGTTCTCCGGCAGCTCTATGCCGCGGACGGTCTCGGGCAGGTCGGGGAGCGCGGCGCCGTTGCCGACGACGACGATCTCGATCGGGTCGCCGTGCTGGTCGGCGACCGAGTCGAGCAGCGCGCGCAGCTCCTTGGGGCGGTCGCCCATGGTGAGGACGACCGCGCCGAGCCTCGGCGGGCCCGCCTCCCCGTTCCCGTCCATCCCCCCGGACATCTCCGTCACCGCAGTCTGCTGGAGGCGAGGATGGACACCAGGTGCAGCAGGGTCTGGAGCACCGCTATCGCGGCCAGCAGGGCCACGCCGAACCGGGTGAAGAACAGGTCGCCGCGGACCAGGTCGAGGATCCCGACGAGCAGGATCAGCAGCGAGGCCTCCACGCCGCCGACCAGCCGGTGGAACTTGAGGGCGGCGGCGGCGCGGCGGGCCAGGGCCACGCCGGAGGAGCGGGGCACGGCGGCCTCGTCCTTGACGGCGGCGAGGCCGCTGCGGGTCCTGGCGACGTCGACCAGGTCGGTCTCGGCCTTGATCAGGATGGCGCCGAGCGCGGCCACCGTGCCGAGGAAGGCCCAGAGCCAGTTGGGCGCGGCCTCCTCCTGGGCGAAGACGTCCGCGGCCCGCACGCCGAAGCCGACCAGCAGCGCGGCCTCGGCGAGGTAGTGGCCGATCCGGTCGAGGTAGACGCCGGTGACCGAGGTCTGGGCGCGCCACCTGGCGACCTCGCCGTCGACGCAGTCGAGCAGCAGGTAGAACTGGATCAGCAGGGCCGCCAGCAGCGCGCCGGCGAGCCCGGGGACCAGCAGCACGGCCCCGGCGGCGACGCCGGCCACCACCATCAGGTAGGTGAGCTGGTTGGGGGTGATCCGCGAGTTGACCAGGTGCCTGGTCCAGCGCAGCGAGATCTCCCGCATGTAGAGGCGGCCGGCCCAGTGCTCTCCGCTGCGCCGGTCCTTGACCCCGGCCGGGTGCACGACCGGCCGGAGTTCAGCTACTGATGGCTTTGACATAGTCCGCGTACGCGTCCCTGATCTCGTCGGTGGTCAGGTCGAGGTGCTCGAGGATGGTGTAACGGCCCGGCCTGGTCTGGGGCGCGAACGCCACGGCCGCCACGAACTCCTCGGTGCTGAAGCCGATGTCGCCCGGCAGGACCGGCAGGTGGTGGCGCCGCAGCACCTCGACGATCAGCCGGCACTGCTCGCGCTCCCCGCGCAGGTGCATCGCGAAGGCGGCGCCGAGGCCGACCTGCTCGCCGTGCAACGCCGCGCGCCTGGGGTGGAGGATGTCCAGCGCGTGCGAGATCTCGTGGCAGGCGCCGGAGGACGGCCTGGTGTGTCCGGCGACGGTCATGGCGATGCCGGAGAGCACGAGCGCCTCGGCGAGCACCGTGAGGAAGGCGTCGTCCGCGCAGTCGCCCGGGTGGCGGAGCACGGCCTCGCCGGCCTGCCTCGCCATGGCGGCGGCCAGGCCGTCGATCTGCTCGCCGGTCTCGCGGTGCGAGAGCTCCCAGTCGGCGATGGCCGAGATGTTGGAGACCACATCGCCGATACCCGAGCTGACGAAACGCGCCGGCGCCTGGCGGATCACGTCCAGGTCGACGACGAGCGCGATGGGGGTGGGCACGCCGTAGGAGCCGCGCCCGGCGTCGTTGTCCAGGATGGAGACCGGGGAGCAGATGCCGTCGTGCGACAGGTTGGTGGCCACGGCGACCATCGGCAGCCCGACGCGGGCCGCGGCGTACTTGGCGACGTCGATGATCTTGCCGCCGCCGAGTCCGACGATGGCGTCGTAGTGGCCGGACCGCATGGCGTCGGCGAGCTGGACGGCGGCGTCGATGGTGCCGCCGGCCACCTCGTACCAGTCGGCGCCCGGCAGCGCGGGGGCGAGGCGCTGGCGCAGGGTGGCGCCGGAGCCGTTGCTGATGGCCACGGCCAGCCGGCCGGACGAGGAGATCCGCTGGTCGGCCAGGAGCCCCGCCAGGTTGTCCAGGGCCCCGGCGGCGATGTCGACCGAGACCGGGGAGGGGATGAGGCGGGTCAGTACCGGCACGCGATCTCCCTGCCCTTGGCGAGGTCGTCGTGGTTGTCGATCTCGACCCAGCTGACCTCGCCGATGGGGGCGGTGTCGACCTGGAAGCCGCGGTTGACGAGCTCCTGGTAGCCGTCCTCGTAGTAGAGCTGCGGGTCGCGCTCGTACGTGGTGCGCAGCGCGTCGGCCAGCTCCTCGGCGGCCTCGGGCTCGATGAGGGTGACGCCGATGTACTCGCCGGTGGCGTCCGCCGGCTCCATCAGCTTGGTGATGCGGCGCACGCCGGTGGCCGGGTCGGCGACGACCTTCATCTCCTCGTCGGCGAGCTTCTTGACCGTGTCGAGCGCGAGGATGATCTTCTGCCCCTGGCCCCGGGCCGCGAGCAGGGTCCGCTCGACGGACGGCGGGTGCACGGTGTCGCCGTTGGCGAGGATCACGCCCTGCTTGATGACGTCCCGCGCGCACCAGAGGGAGTAGGCGTTGTTCCACTCCTCGGCCTTGTCGTTCTCGACGAGGGTGAGCTTGACGCCGTAGCGGCTCTCCAGGGCGGCCTTCCGCTGGTAGACGGCCTCCTTCCGGTAGCCGACGACGATCGCCGCCTCGTCGATGCCGACCTCGGCGAAGTTGGCCAGCGTCAGGTCGAGGACGGTTCTCGGCTCGCCCCCGTCGGTGGGCTCGACAACCGGCACCAACGCCTTGGGCAGGGTGTCCGTGTAGGGGCGAAGGCGGCGTCCGGCGCCGGCGGCCAGCACGAGGCCGATCATGCGGGTTCTCCTGTTTCGTCGTGTACGGCGGGTGCCTGGGAGGAGATCCAGAAGCGGATGCTCTCGCCAAGAACCAGAAGCGCGAGACCGCCGGCGAGGACGGACAGCGCGGTGGTGAAGCCCGCTCCGGTCGCCCAGAGGGCGGCGAAGGCGGCGACCACCAGGACGCGCCCCTCGTGTCCGCCGGTGGCCTGCACCAGCCAGCGCGGGGGCGCCCCGGCGCCGCCGCGGAGGCGGTACACCGTGTCGTAGTGATGGTAGGCGCTGGCGGCCACCAGGCAGAAAGCAGCCGGCAACGCTCCGTTCACCCCGTGGTCGGCGGCGTCGGCCGCGAGGATCAGCACGGTGAGGTACTCGCCGGCCCGGAAGAGCGGCGGCAGCAGCCAGTCGAAGGGGCGGCGGGGCTCGGCGGCCAGCGCGCGGCCGGCGCAGAGCACGTAGAGGGCGGCGGCGCCGACCGCGTACCAACCGCCGGCGACGCCGGGCAGCAGCAGGGCGCCGAGCAGCGCGCCCGTGCCGGCCAGGGCCCAGAGGGGGGCGGCGAGCGCCGGTCGCCGGACGGGGGTGCGGGGTGCGGCGACGGCCTCGGCGAGCGGGCCGTTGTCGGCGAGGCCGACGAGCGCGCGGGCCGCGTCCTCGCCGACGGCGGGCAGCCGGCGGGAGCGCAGCAGCCGGCCCGCGGTGGTGTAGCAGGCCGCGAAGCCGCTGGCGGCGAGCAGCACGACGAAGGTGACGCGGGGGGTGGTGAGCGCGGTGAGCAGCGCGATGAGGGCCCAGCGCTCGCCGATGGGCAGCACGATCATGCGGCGCGCCCAGACGGTCCAGCCGATGCGGTCGAGCCGGCCGGTGAGGGCGGCGGACGCGGCGCCCGAGGAGCCGCCCTGGGCGGTGGTGTGGGCCTCGTTGAAGGCGAAGTCGACGATGTGGCGGCAGCTCTGGAGCACCATGGCGCCGAGCGCCAGGGCCCACACGTCGTCACCGCCGCGGGCGGCGCCGAGGGCGAGGCCCGCGTAGTAGGCGTACTCCTTGGCCCGGTCGAAGGTGGCGTCGAGCCAGGCACCGAGGGTCGAGTACTGGAGCGAGTAGCGGGCGAGCTGGCCGTCGGTGCAGTCGAGCACGAAGGAGAACAGCAGCAGCAGGCCGGCGGCGACGAAGCCGCCCCTGGTGCCGGTGGCGGCGAAGCCGGCGGCGACCAGGGCGGTGAGCAGCGAGGCGGTGGTGACCTGGTTGGGGGTGAGGCCGCGGCGGGCGCACCAGCGGGCCAGGTAGCGGGAGTAGGGGCTGACGAAGTGGGTGGTGAAGAAGCCGTCCCGCGACTTGACGGCGGTGCGCAGCCGGACGGCCTCCTCGTCGACGCCGGCGACGGCGGCCGCGGCCGCGTCGCGCTCGGCGCCGGTGGTGGGGACGGCCGCGACGAGGGTGCCGAGCTCGGGGCGGTGCACGGGGGTGCCCTGGGCCTCGACGCGCTGGGCGAGCCGGTCGGGCAGGCAGTCGGTGGCCGGCGGGGCGGCGACCGAGCCGCCGCCCTCGGCCTGCTCGGCGGCCGGGCGGGCGGCGCCGTCCTGGGTGGCGGCGGCGGTCAGCGCGCCGCGCTCGCCGGGGAGCACGGTGACCGCGCCGGGGATGGCCGCCGCGCCGAAGCGGGGGTCGGTGAGGCCGAGGCGGAGGCTGTGCCGGTGCCCGACGAAGCGGGGGTCGACCACGGCGACGCGCTGCCCGGCGGGAACCGCGGCCAAGGCCTGGGCGAGGTCGGCGGGCCGCTCCGCCACCCGCACGGCGAATCCCAGCGCCGTCAGGTCGTGTTCGAGCGTTGACCCGGGGACGGGTGGACCGGTGAGGATCGCGGTCGACAGCTGACTCACTCCTTGAGGCGGGGTCGCGCTCTGCGACCCGCACGTCGGCAGAGATTATCTGATGAGAACCCAGCGGCAAGAATGGCGTTGGCCTCAGGAAACCCGGAGTTCATGTCGCTCCCCGCCGCGGGTGCGGATGCGACCCTACGCGATCGCTCGGACACGATGCGCGCCCACGGTTAGGCTGCGGCCATGAGCTGGCTGATCACCGGTGGCGCCGGGTACATAGGGGCACATGTCGTCGAGGTCCTGCGGGCCGCCGGGGAGCGGGTCGTGGTGCTCGACGACCTCTCCACGGGGCGGGTCGAGCGGCTGCCCTCCGAGGTGCCGGTGGTGGTCGGCTCGGTGCTGGACCGGGCGCTGCTCGACCGGGCGCTGGGCGAGCACGGGGTGACGGGCGTGGTGCACCTGGCGGCACGCAAGCAGGTCGGGGAGTCCGTGGCCGACCCGCTCGGCTACTACCGGACCAATGTGCACGGGCTCACGGTGCTGCTGGAGGCGGTCGTGGCGGCGGGGGTGCGCCGGTTCGTCTTCTCGTCCTCGGCGGCCGTCTACGGGATGCCGGGGGCCGGCGACCTGACGGGCGGCCTGGTGACCGAGCAGACCCCGTGCCGGCCGATGAACCCGTACGGCGAGACGAAGCTGGCCGGCGAGTGGCTGGTCCGGTCCACCGGACTGGCGCACGGCATCGGCACGGTCTGCCTGCGCTACTTCAACGTCGCGGGCGCGGCTCGGCCCGAGCTGGCCGACGCCGGGGCGGCCAACGTCATCCCGATGTTCTTCGAGCGCCTCTCGCGGGGCGAGCCCCCGATGATCTTCGGGGACGACTACCCGACGCCGGACGGCACCTGCGTCCGGGACTACGTGCACGTCTCCGACCTCGCGGAGGCGCACCTGGCGGCGGTCCGCCACCTGGAGCGCGCCGAGGACCCGGCGACCGCCGGCGACCTGACGGTGAACATCGGCACCGGGCGGGGCGCCTCGGTGCGCGAGATGGCCGACCTGGTGGCCGAGGTCACCGGGGTGCGGGAGCCGGCGCCCGAGGTCGTGGGCCGGCGCCCGGGCGACCCGGCGCGGGTGGTGGCCTCGGCCGCGCTGGCGCGCGACCGGCTCGGCTTCGAGGCGCGCCGCGACCTGGCCGAGATGGTCGCCTCGGCCTGGGCCGGCTGGTCGGCGCGGCACCCCGGGTCGGCCTGACCTCGGGCTTTGCCCGCGACCCGGTGGACCCGCACCGGGAACGGGAAACCCGCAGGTCAGGGCAATGACAACGGTGTTCAGTGCCGCGTTGCCATATACCCCCCACCCGTAGTTCACTGAGGTCGCGACGCCGGATCGACTTCAGGAGGGCGACGGCCATGGGAGCCGGACACAACCACGGCGGACACCAGCACCACGGGGGGTCGGGCGGCACCGCGGCAGCGGCCTATGTGGGGCGGCTCCGCTGGGCCCTCGCGCTCTCCTGCGTGCTGCTGGTCGCCCAGGTGGTGGGCGCGGGGGTCACCGGCTCGCTGGCGCTGCTCGCCGACGCCGGGCACGTGGCGACGGACGCGGTCGGCGTCGCCCTGGCGCTCTTCGCGATCCACGTCGCCAACCGGGCGACGAGCGAGCGCCGCACCTTCGGCTTCGCGCGGATGGAGATCCTGGCCGCGCTGCTCAACTGCCTGCTGCTGCTCGGCGTCGGCGGCTACATCGTCTTCGAGGCCGTCGAGCGGCTGCGCGAGCCGGCCGAGGTGCCGGGCGGTCTCACCGTGCTGTTCGGCGCGCTCGGCCTGCTGCTCAACTGCGTCTCGCTGATGCTGCTGATGGGCGGGCAGCGGGAGAGCCTGAACGTGCGGGGCGCGTTCCTCGAGGTGCTGGCCGACGCGCTGGGCTCGGTGGCCGTGGTGATCGCCGCCGTTGTGATCATCACCACGGGCTGGCAGCGGGCGGACACGATCGCCTCGCTGGTGATCGCCGTGCTGATCGTGCCGCGGACCGTGAAGCTGGCGCGCGAGGCACTGGACGTGCTGCTGGAGGCGGCCCCGAAGGACGTGCGGATCGCCGAGGTCAGGTCGCACATCCTGGAGCTCCCCGGCGTCGAGGACCTGCACGACCTGCACGTCTGGACGATCACCTCGGGCATGCCGGTGCTCTCGGCCCATGTGGTGGTCGACCAGGACACCCTGGACGCGGTGGGGCACGAGCGGATGCTGCACGACCTCCAGGGGTGTCTGGGCGAGCACTTCGATGTGGCGCACTGCACATTCCAGTTGGAGCCGAGGGGGCACGCGGCGCACGAGGCCGGTCTCTGCCACTGAGCCGGTGCGGCACACTGGTCGGAGCCGAACCTCGTGATCAGGAAAGACCGGGAGACCCGCTACATGCCCCACAGCACAGCCGTCGAGCCCGGTCAGATCCTGCTGGAGCTCGTCGACGAGGACGGCGCGACGATCGGCACCTCGGAGAAGCTGGCCGCCCACCGGGCGCCGGGGCTGCTCCACCGGGCCTTCTCGGTCTTCCTGTTCGACCCGGCCGGGCGGCTGTTGCTCCAGCGCCGCGCGGCCGGCAAGTACCACTCCCCCGGCGTCTGGTCCAACACCTGCTGCGGGCACCCCTACCCGGGCGAGCCGCCGTTCCTGGCCGCGGCCCGGCGCACCTCCGAGGAGCTGGGCGCGGCGCCCGCGCTGCTGCGCGAGGCCGGCACCGTCCGCTACCACCACCCGGACCCGGAATCCGGCCTGGTGGAGCGGGAGTACAACCACCTGTTCGCCGGTCTGGTGACCGAGCCGCTGCGGCCCGACCCGGCGGAGGTCGGCGAGACGGCCTTCGTCACCCCCGGCGAGCTCGGCCGGCTGATCGACGGCCGGGCGTTCTCGGTCTGGTTCGGTACCGTGCTCGACGCGGCCAGGCCCGCGATCAGGGAGCTGACCGGCGCCGCCGCCGGCTGGTGAGCCGGCCGGGCGGCGCTCAGGCCCGGTCCACCGGCAGCGCGGCCCAGACCACCTTGCCGCCGGTCGCGGTCGCCTCCACCCCGCAGTCCCCGCCGGCCTCGAGCGCGGTCGCCTTGACCAGGAGCAGGCCGCGCCCGCTGGTGTGGTGCTGGTCCGGCGCCGCGTCCAGGGCGCGCGGCCGGTAGGGGTGCCCGTCCTCGACCGAGAGCCGTACCCAGTGCGCGTCGAAGCCGACCTCGACGCCGATCTCGGTGGTGAGCAGGGCGGCGTGCCGAACGGAGTTGGTGACCAGCTCCGAGAGGATCAGCAGCACCCCGTAGAGCCGGTCGGCGGTGAGCGGCGCCTGTTGGCGGCGGAGCAGATCGCGCACGGCGTGCCTGACGTGCGGCACCGCGTGCTCGACCGGCGGAACGCTGAAGCGCCAGATCCCGGCGTGGCCGGAGGTCGCGGGGAGCCCGGAAAGCGGCGGGGCGCCTGATCTACTGTCCATGGCTCCGAGTCTTGGCATGTGCCAGGGCGACATGACCCAGTGACCTCAACTCGTCATGAATAGGGCAGGTTTCGACCGCGTCGTTTCGCCTGTGACCGATCGGCGACCAGCTTTTTTCGGAGGGCGCCCGGAGGGGGCCCGCGCCACCCCGCGCGGTCACGCGAGCCGGCCTCACCCGACCGGCCGAGGCGCACCGTTGCGAACCCGTAGTGGGCCACCGCCCTGGCGCGAGCGCCGGAGTGCGCCGCCGCATGTGTCGCGACTATACGCAAGTTGAGAAATAGGACCGCTGGGCAGCCACACAGCGACTGTTTCGAAAGGGTCGGCACCATACATGGTTACTATCACCATGTATATGAATTAGCCCGAACCATACGGAATAGGGCGGAGACCACTCGCTATCGACATTTCGGAGAGTGTTCGAGCCGTCTGAGGGGCAAGGTCATCCCGACTCATTCCCCTGGACGTTGGAGTGCTGCTGTCATGGCTCTTCCGCAAGGTCCCCTGGAGCACCGCTACCAGGGGGAACATCCGGTGCGGACCCTCGCCTATCTCTTCCGGGAGTCCCGTCTGCGGGTCCTGGTCGCCGTGCTCGCGTTCATCGTCAAGCACAGCCCGGTCTGGCTGCTACCGCTGGTCACCGCCAACATCATCGACATCGTCGTCGAGCGCCGCCCCATCTCCCAACTCGGCGCCAACACGGTGGTCCTGGTCGTCGTGCTGCTGCTGAACTACCCGACCCACCTGCTCTACGTCCGCTGCATGCACGGCAGCGTCCGGCGGGTCGGCACCGGGCTGCGGTCCGCGCTCTGCCGCCGGATGCAGGAGCTGTCCATCGGCTACCACTCCCGGGTCAGCGCGAGCGCCCTCCAGACCAAGGTGATCAGGGACGTCGAGAACATCGAGCAGTCGGTGCAGCAGAGCGCGGACACCGGGCTCGGGGCCATCATCACCCTGGTCGGCGGCCTGGTGGTCATCGCCGTGCGGGTGCCGGAGGCCCTGCCCGTCTTCCTGGTGATGGTGCCGGCCACCACGCTGCTGGTGCGCAGGCTGCGCGGCCGGCTGCGCTCGCACAACGAGCGGTTCCGCCGTCAGGTCGAGCAGCTCTCCTCCCGGGTCGGCGAGATGACCAGCCTGATCCCCGTCACCCGGGCGCACGGTCTGGAGCGCACCGCGCTCGTCCGGGTCGACGGCACCCTGCGCCAGGTGCTCACCGCGGGTATACGGCTCGACCTGATCAACGGCCACTTCGGCGCCCTGGCGTGGATCCTGCTCCAGGCCATCGGCATCGGCTTCCTGGCCGGCGCGGCCCTGGTCTCCTACTACGCCTGGCTGCCGATCAGCCCCGGCGACGTGGTGATGCTCAGCACCTTCTTCACCACCCTCACCGGCTCCATGACCATGCTGATGAGCCTGGCCCCCATCATCTCCAGGGGCCTGGAGTCCGTCCGCTCGGCCGGCGAGGTGCTGCAGGCCCCCGACCTGGAGGTCAACGCGGGCAAGGCGCAGGTCACGGCGGTCAAGGGCCGGATCGACTTCGAGAACGTCGACTTCAGCTACGACGGGGACGGTCCGGCGGCCGTCACCGACTTCACCCTGCGGGTGCCGCCCGGCCAGACCGTCGCCCTGGTCGGCGCCTCGGGCGCCGGCAAGTCCACCATCCTCAACCTGCTGATCGGCTTCATCCGTCCGGTCTCGGGACGGATCCTGCTCGACGGCAGCGACATGGCCACCCTCGACCTGCGCAGCTACCGCCGCTTCCTGTCCGTGGTGCCCCAGGAGTCCGTGCTCTTCGAGGGCTCCATCCGGGAGAACGTCGGCTACGGCATGCCCCACATCGACGACGAGACCGTGCGCGACGCGCTGCGCGACGCCAACGCCCTGGAGTTCGTGGACCGGCTGCCCAACGGCCTCGACACGGTCGTCGGCGAGCGCGGCGCCCGGCTCTCCGGCGGCCAGCGGCAGCGCATCGCCATCGCCAGGGCGCTGATCCGCGACCCGCGGATCCTCGTGCTCGACGAGGCCACCTCGGCCCTCGACACGCGCTCCGAGGCGCTGGTCCAGGAGGCCATGGACCGGCTGATGCGCGGCCGCACCGTCTTCGTGGTCGCCCACCGGCTGTCCACGGTGCGCGGCGCCGACCGGATCGTGGTGCTGGAGCAGGGGCGGATCCAGGAGGTCGGCAGCCACGCCGAACTGCTGCGCCGCGGCGGGGCGTACGCGCGCCTCCAGTCCAACCAGCTGACCTGAGCGGCGCCGCCGACGTACGGTGCGGCGCCGCGCCCCGTCAGGGGCGCGGGCCGCGGCGCGGTCAGAGCGGTTCGATCTCCGTCAGCTCGCCGTCCAGGGCGAGCCAGCGGGTGACGCCGAGCCCGCGCAGGAAGGGCACGTCGTGGCTGACCACGAGCAGCGCCCCACGGTAGGAGTGCAGCGCCGAGGTGAGCTGCCGGACGCTGGCGAGGTCCAGGTTGTTGGTCGGCTCGTCCAGCATCAGCAGCTGCGGCGCGGGCTCCGCCAGCATCAGCGCGGCCAGCGAGGCCCGGAAGCGCTCCCCGCCGGAGAGGGTGCCGACCAACTGGTCGGGGCGGTCCTTCCGGAACAGGAACCTGGCCAGCTGGGCCCTGATGTGCTGCGGGGAGGCGCCGGGCGCCAGCCGGCGCACGTTCTCGGCGATGCTGGCCGACCCGTCGAGCAGGTCGAGGCGCTGCGGCAGGTACCGCATCGGCACCTGCACCCGCGCCTCGCCCGACACCGGCGCCAACTCGCCGGCCACGGTGTCGAGCAGCGTCGTCTTGCCGGCGCCGTTGCCGCCGGTCAGCGCGATCCGCTCGGGGCCGAGCACCTCGAGCGTGGCCCGGACGCCGCCCCGCAGCTCCACGTCCGCCAGGTCGAGCACCCGGCGCCTGGCCGGCACGGCCGTGTGCGGCAGGTCGACGCGGATCTCGTCGTCGTCGCGGACCGCCGACTCGGCCTCCGCCAGCCGCTCCCGGGCGCCGGCCAGACGCTCCTCGTGCAGACCGCGGTGGCGGCCCGCGCTCTCCTGGGCGCGCCGCTTGCGCGCGCCCAGCAGGATCTTGGGGGCGCCGCCGCGCTCCGCCTCCCGCCTGCCCTGCCCGGCCCGGCGCGCCAGCTTCTCGTTGGCCTCGATCAACTCCCGCTTCTGCCGCCGCACATCGGCCTCCGCCGTCCGCACCGTCCGCTCGGCGGCCTCCTGTTCCACGGCCAGCGCGGTCTCGTACTCCGAGAGCGTGCCGCCGTACCAGGTGATCCGGCCCTCCCGCAGGTCGGCGATCTGGTCCACGCGCTCCAGGAGTTCACGGTCGTGGCTGACCACCACGAGCACCCCCGACCAGCCGGCCACGGCCGCGTGGAGGTGCTCGCGGGCCCGCCGGTCGAGGTTGTTGGTCGGCTCGTCGAGCAGCAGCACGTCGGGCCGGCGCAGCAGCAGGGCGGCGAGGCTGAGCAGCACGGTCTGGCCGCCGGAGAGCCGGCCCACGGTCCGGTCGAGGTCGACGCCGGCGAGGCCGAGCCCGTCCAGGGTGGCGCGGGTGCGCTCCTCGACGTCCCAGTCGTCCCCGACGGCCGCGAAGTGCTCCTCGGCCACGTCCCCCGACTCGATGGCGTGCAGGGCGGCCCTGGCCTTCTCGATGCCGAGCACCCGGTCGACGCGTTGCTCGGTGTCCAACGTGATGTTCTGCGGCAGATAGCCGAGTTCGCCGCTCACCCGGACCGAGCCGGAGGTGGGCGTGAGCCGGCCGGCGAGCAGCCGCAGCAGGGTGGACTTCCCGCTGCCGTTGAGACCGACCAGGCCGGTGCGGCCGGGTCCCGCGGTGAAGTCGAGGTCGTCGAAGAGCCGGGTGCCGTCCGGCCAGGCGTAGCCGAGGCGGACACAGCTGATCTGGGCGGTGGTCGGGGCCATCGCGGAGCTCCAGTGTTTGTCACGAACGGTTGGCGACACACGGAGACACCGGGCCCGGGACGGCCGGGACTGGCTGATCGGAAGGGAAGGCGTGGCGGGCGACGGGTGCCGGCTCAGCCGAGGTCGATCGCGCGGCGCGGCACCACACGTCCGGTTCGGAACGCGCGGCGCGACGGGCTCGCGGTGTCTGCGACCTCAGCTGTCCAACGGGCCCCCTCACATCGACGACAGGCCGGGAAGAACCCTAGGGAGTGCCGGGTGGCGGGCGCAACCGATTTGACGGCCCGGCCCACCGCCCGGCGGAGCGATTCGCGGCTCAGGCCTTGCCGCGCGCGGCGAGCCGGGCCTGGCGCGCGGCCAGGCGCTCGTCGAAGAGCCGGGCCTCGCTGTCCAGGCCGTCGAGGTACCGACCGAGCTCCTCCTGGGCCTTCAGGCCCTCGGGGCCGAGCCCGCTGACGTCGAGCGCCCTGAAGAAGCGCAGCACCGGCTGGAGCACCTCGTCGTGGTGGATGCGCAGGTTGTAGATGCCGCCGATGGCCATCCTGGCGGCGGCGCGCTCGAAGCCGGGGATGCCGTGGCCCGGCATCCGGAAGTTGACCACCACGTCCCTGACCGCGCGCATGGCCTGGTCGGGGGCCAGTTCGAAGGCGGCCTTCAGCAGGTTGCGGTAGAAGACCATGTGCAGGTTCTCGTCGGTGGCGATGCGGGCCAGCATCCGGTCGCAGACCGGGTCGCCCGACTCACGGCCGGTGTTGCGGTGCGATATTCGGGTGGCCAGCTCCTGGAAGGCCACGTAGGCCACCGAGTGCAGCATGGAGTGCGCGTTGTCGGACTCGAACCCCTCCGACATGTGCGCCATGCGGAAGTTCTCCAGCTGGACCGGGTCGACGGCGCGGGTGGTCAGCAGGTAGTCGCGCAGCACGATGCCGTGCCGGCCCTCCTCGGCGGTCCAGCGGTGCACCCAGTTCCCCCAGGCGCCCTCGCGGCCGAAGATGCTGGCGATCTCGTGGTGGTAGCTCGGCAGGTTGTCCTCGGTGAGCAGGTTGACCACCAGCGCCGTGCGGCCGATGTCGGTCACCTTGGACTGGTCGGGGGCCCACGGCTCACCGCCCAGCGGGCCGTCGAAGTTCCGGCCCTCGCTCCAGGGCACGTACTCGTGCGGCATCCAGTCCTTGGCCACTCCCAGGTGGCGGTTGAGCTCGCGCTCCACCACCTCCTCCAGGGCATGGATCAGACGGACGTCCGTCCACTCGTCCGAGGTGGTCAGTGGGGTGGGGCTGAAGGTCACAGAAGCTCCTGGCGGGTAACGCGAATACCTACGAGACCGTAGGTTACGGCACCGTAAGTTGTTACCCGCCGGTCTGGCAAGGGAATGGCCGTAAAACGCGGGGCACTTCACAACGCGGCGGCCCGGACCGCGGTCGGTCCGGGCCGCCGGTGGGCTGTTCCCCTGGGGGTTCTCTCCTCGTCAGCGCTTGCCGCGCTCCGGGCGCACCAGGCCGGCCCGGCGCAGCGCGTCGGCCATGGCGCTGTTCGCCGGCGGCGCCTCCCGCCGCTGGCCACCGCCGCCTCCGCGCCGATCCCGCTGCCTCGGGGCGCCCCCGCGCTCACCGCGCGGTCCGCGCTCGCCTCGCTCACCACGCGGTCCGCGCTCGTCCCGGCCGCCGCGCCCGCCGCCGGCGCCCGGCTCCTCGTCGAGCCGCAGGGTCAGCGAGATCCGCTTGCGCGCCACGTCCACGTCGAGGACCTTCACCTTCACGATGTCCCCCGGCTTGACCACCTCGCGCGGGTCGGACACGAACTTCCGCGACATGGCCGAAACGTGCACGAGACCGTCCTGGTGGACGCCGACGTCCACGAAGGCGCCGAAGGCGGCGACGTTGGACACCACGCCCTCCAGCACCATGCCCGCCTTCAGGTCGCCGATCTTCTCGACGCCCTCCTTGAACCGCGCGGTGCGGAACGCCGGACGCGGGTCGCGGCCCGGCTTCTCCAGCTCCCGCAGGATGTCGGTGACCGTCGGCAGGCCGAAGGTGTCGTCCACGAAGTCGGCCGGGCGCAGCGCGCGCAGCGCCGTGCCGTTGCCCACGAGGGCCTGCACGTCCCCGCCGGTGGTCGCCGCCATGCGGCGCACCACGGGATACGCCTCCGGGTGCACGGCGGAGGCGTCCAGCGGGTCGTCCCCGCCCCTGATCCGCAGGAACCCGGCGCACTGCTCGAACGCCTTGGGGCCCAGCCTGGACACCTGCTTGAGCGCGCCACGGTTGGTGAAGGGCCCGTTGAGGTCGCGGTGGGCCACGATGTTCTCCGCGAGGGTGGTGCCGATGCCCGACACCCGGGCCAGCAGCGGCACCGAGGCGGTGTTGACGTCCACCCCGACGCCGTTCACACAGTCCTCGACGACCGCGTCCAGCGAGCGGGAGAGCTTCACCTCGGACAGGTCGTGCTGGTACTGGCCGACGCCGATCGACCGCGGGTCGATCTTCACCAGCTCGGCCAGCGGGTCCTGCAGCCGGCGGGCGATCGAGACGGCGCCGCGCAGCGAGACGTCGAGGTCGGGCAGCTCCTCGGCCGCGTAGGCCGAGGCCGAGTAGACCGAGGCGCCGGCCTCGGAGACCACCATCCTGGTCAGCCCGGCCTCGGGCATCCTGGCGATGAGCTCGCCGGCCAGCTTGTCGGTCTCCCGGGAGGCCGTGCCGTTCCCGATGGCGATCAGCTCGACGCCGTGCTCCAGGGCGAGCGCGCCGAGCCTGGCGAGCGCCTCGTCCCACCTGCGGTGCGGCGCGTGCGGGTAGATCGTGTCCGTGGCCGCGACCTTGCCGGTGGCGTCGACCACGGCGACCTTGACGCCGGTGCGCAGACCGGGGTCGAGCCCCATGGTGGCCCGGGTGCCGGCCGGCGCGGCCAGCAGCAGGTCGCGCAGGTTGGCCGCGAAGACGCCCACCGCGTCGTCCTCGGCGGCGGTGCGCAGCCGGGCCCGCAGGTCGATGCCGAGGTGGACCAGGATCCGGGTGCGCCAGGCCCAGCGCACGGTCTCGGCGAGCCAGGCGTCGGCCGGACGGCCCCGGTCCACGACGCCGAAGCGGTGGGCGATGGCGCGCTCGAAGGACGACGGCGCCGCGCGGCCCTGCTCCTCCTCGCCGGCCGGCTCCTCGGGCTCCAGGGTGAGGTCGAGGACCTCCTCCTTCTCGCCGCGGAACATGGCGAGCACCCGGTGCGAGGGCAGCTCGGTGAACGGCTCGGCGAAGTCGAAGTAGTCGGCGAACTTGGCGCCCTCGGTCTCCTTGCCCGACCGCACCCGGGACACCAGCCGGCCGCGCTGCCACATCCGCTCGCGCAGCTCGCCGAGCAGGTCGGCGTCCTCACCGAACCGCTCGGTGAGGATGGCCCTGGCGCCGGCGAGCGCGGCCTCCACGTCCGGCACGCCGCGCGCCTCGTCGACGAAGGCGGCGGCCGCGGCCGCCGGCAGCACGCTCGGATCGGCCAGCAGCCCGTCGGCGAGCGGCTCGAGGCCGGCCTCGCGGGCGATCTGGGCCTTGGTGCGGCGCTTGGGCTTGTACGGCAGGTAGATGTCCTCGAGGCGGGCCTTGGTCTCGGCGCCACGGATGGCGGCCTCGAGCGCCGCGTCCAGCTTGCCCTGGGCGCGGACCGACTCCAGCACGGCCTCGCGCCGCTCCTCGAGCTCGCGCAGATAGCGGAGCCGCTCCTCCAGGGAGCGCAGCTGCGTGTCGTCGAGCGCGCCGGTGGCCTCCTTGCGGTACCGGGCGATGAACGGCACCGTGGCACCGCCGTCGAGCAGGCCCACGGCCGACGTGACCTGCCCCTCCCCTACGCCGAGCTCCTCGGCGATCCTGGCCTCGATGGACCGTCCTGCGACGGACTGTGTCACGATCTCGCTCCGCATTTCCCGCGCTTTCCCGGCTTCCCGACGCGCACACCGCGCCGTGCGGAGCATTGTGGCAGGCGGCACCGACATCCGGTCGGTCAGCCGGGCGGCCGTGTCGGGGGCGCGCTCGCCCGCGGTCAGCCGGCCGCGGCCCGCTCCCGCTCCCGGCGCGCCCGGTCGTACGCCTCCTGGGCCTCGGTGACCTGGGGCACCCGCCGCTCGACCAGCCGGGTCAGCGCCCAGACCCGCTCGGCGAACTCGCGGCCGAGCGGGGTGAGCGAGTAGTCCACGTGCGGCGGGATCACCGGGCGCGCCTCGCGCAGCAGCAGGCCGTCCCGCTCCAGGGTCTGGAGGGTCTGGGCGAGCATCTTCTCGCTGATGCCGCCGATGGCCCGGCGCAGCTGGCTGAACCGCTGCCGCTCGGTGTCGAGCAGCAGGGCCAGCACCAGGACGCCCCAGCGGCTGGTGACGTGGTCGAGCACCACCCGCGAGGGGCAGTTGGCGGCGTTGACGTCGAGCGGAAAGCTTACGGTCATGCCAGTACCTTACTTCAAAGTGGGTACTTTCTCTCAGTTAGCGTGCAGCTTAGGCTCGGGTTGTCAGAACGGACAACACCGAGGAGACATCGATGTACGTGGTCACCGCCGCCACCGGCCAGCTGGGCCGGCTGGTCGTCGACGCGTTGCTGGAGAAGGTTCCCGCCGAGCAGGTGGCCGTGGTCGTGCGGAACGAGGCGAAGGCCGCCGACCTGGCGGCCCGGGGCGTGACCGTGCGGGTCGCGGACTACGGCGCCCCCGAGAGCCTGGCGAACGCCTTCGAGGCCGGCGACCGGGTGCTGTTCGTCTCGGGCTCCGACGTGGGGCGGCGGATCCCCCAGCACGCCGCCGTCGTGGCGGCCGCCAAGGCGGCGGGCGTCGGCCTGCTGGCCTACACGAGCGTGCTCGGCGGCCCCGCCGCCGACTTCACGCTCGCCGACGACCACAAGGCCACCGAGGAGCTCGTCATCGCCTCCGGGCTGCCCTACACCCTGCTGCGCAACGGCTGGTACCACGAGAACTACACGGAGCAGCTGGCCCCGGTGCTCGCCCACGGCGCGGTGGTGGCCAGCGCCGGCGACGGCCGGGTCGCCTCGGCCTCCCGTGCCGACTACGCCGCCGCCGCGGCGGCCGTGCTCACCGGGGAGGGGCACGAGGGCCAGGTGTACGAGCTGAGCGGCGACACCGCCTGGAGCCTCGCCGAGTACGCGGCCGAGCTGTCCCGCCAGACCGGCAGGGAGATCCGGTACACGCCGGTCACCCCGGAGGAGCACCTGGCGATCCTGACCGGCGCCGGGCTGCCCGAGCCGCTCGCCGCCATCCTCGTGGACGTGGACACCTCCGGCATCGCCAGGGGCCTGCTCGCCGGCACCTCGGGCGACCTCGCCCGGCTCATCGGCCGGCCGACCACCCCGCTGGCCGACGCGATCGCCGTCGCCCTGAAGGACGCCTGACCAGCGAGGGGACGGGACCGGTCCGCCGCCTCCCGCGCGATTTCGGCCATCCCCGGGCGCGGGAGCGCTCCCGCCGGCGACCGATCTGAGCCGTTGTCAACCCCACCACCCGTCCGAGTGATATGAACTCCACACGTGCAGCTGAATTCCTTGCGGACTGCCGGGAGTTAGGGGCAGGGTGCGAGAAGTTACGCAGCGCACCCAACTCCTGACAACGCGTGGAGCACCGGAGGGACCATGACGCTCACCAGCCCGGACGCCGAGATCCAACGCCTCTCGTACAGCTGGTTGCTGACGGCCAGGCGCGAGGATCTGGCGCACTTCCGGCGGCTCGCCTCGCTCGCCATGCGGGAGTGGGGGCAGCCGCAGCGGGTCACCGAGGTCGTGTTGCACGGGGTCACCGAGCTGCTGTCCAACGTCGCCCGGCACGTGGGCGATCCGCGCTGCACGCTGGAGCTGTCGTTGCTCGGGAGCGCCGTGCAGGTGTCGGTGAGCGACCGCTCCTCGGAGCTGCCCAAGATCACCCTGCCCGACTGGACCGCCGAGGAGGGCCGGGGGCTCTGGCTGCTGCGCGAGATGGCCGACGGGCTCGGCTACGCGCTGACCGAGGACGGCAAGCAGGTGTGGGTGCGGGTCGGCACCGACGTGCCGGGCGTCTGACGCTCCCGCACCGTGGGCCCCTCGCCGGGGGCGGTCGGCCGGTCGGCCGGCCGCCCCCGGCCGCGCTCACTCCCCCGGCGGCTCGACGGGCCCGCGGAACCGGACTCCGTCCCCGGTCGCCCGGTAGAGGTAGCCCAGCGGCCCGTCGCCGGCGTAGCCGCCGGCCGCGTCGAAGGCCAACGGCCGCCCGAGGCCGTGGTACTCGGCGCCGCGCAGCCGGGCGAGCAGCGACGCCCGGGTCGGCTCCGCCGCGTCGTGGGAGAGCGCCCGCATGGCGTCCACCACCATCCGGGCCGCGTCGTAGCCCTCCACCGCGTAGGGCTCGACCGTGCCGCCGAACCGCTCGCGGTGCACGGTGGCGAAGCCGCTGGCCTCCGGATCGACCGTGGGGTCGGTATAGGTGGTGACGAAGTACCAGCCGGCCGCGTCCTCGCCGGCGATCTCGAAGAAGGCGGGGCCGAGCGCCTCCTGGGTGGCCACCACCGCGCCCTCGTACCCCGCCTCGGCCAGGGCCCTGGCCAGCCGCCCGGCACCGTCCGCGAAGCCGCCGTACACCACGGCGTCGAGGCCGGCCGCCGTGAAGCCCTCGGCGACCTCGGAGAAGTCGTGGGTGCCGGCGGGCAGCACCCGGGGGGTGAGCTCGACCGCGCGCCGGTCCACGGCGTCGCCGACCGCCCGGGTGACCAGCCAGCTGTACTCGTCGGCCGTGCGGTCGTCGATCAGGCCGACCCGGCGGGCGCCGAGCTCCGCGTCGAGCACCAGCGGGACCGCCCGCGCGGCCGTGGCCGTGTCGGGCCGGCCGAGCAGCAGCGTGTCGTCCTCGGCGCGCGACCCGAAGCTGCCAGCCGACAGCGCCAGCAGCGGCACGCCGGCCGCGCCGTACGCCTCGGCGGCCGCCCGCGCGACGGCGTCACCGGTCGGCCCGACGACGGCGAGCACCGCCGGATCGTCGATCAGCGCCCGCGCCACCTCGGCGGCGCGCTCCGGGTCGCCGCCGTCGTCCAGGGCCCGCAGGCTCACCGTGAAGTCGAGGTCGCCCAGCTGGTTCAGCTCCTCGACGGCCATGGTGACGCCCCTCCGCTGCCCCTTGCCGTACTTGGCGTGCGGGCCGCTGAGGTCGGCGTGCAGGCCGATCGCGTGGTGCCGGCGGCCCTCGGCCGACGCGGCGCCGCCGGAGCGCGACACCAGCAGCCTGGCGGCCAGCGCGCCGCCGAACAGCAGCAGGCCCCCGCTGCCGACGGCGGTCAGCAGCCGGCGGCGGGACGACGGTCCGGGCGCGGGCGGTGGGGGCGGCGGCGGAGTGGCCCTGGGCGGCCTGACGGGTGGCGGCGGCTCGGGGTCGAGCCACTCGGCCTGCTCGGGTCCCGGGCTCGGCAGCCGGGCGTGGAAACGGTGGTTGACCTCGGCCGCGACCGGCGCCGGCAGCCACGCCCCGGTGCGCCCGAGGCCGCCCGTCTCGCCCGGCCGCGCCAGCTCGGCGTACAGGTCGGCGGCGGTGGGCCGCAGCACCGGGTCCTTGGCCAGGCAGGCCTCGATCACCTCGAGCAGGCTGCGCGGCACGTCGGCCAGGTCGGCGGGCTCGTGCACCACTCGGTGCAGCAGCTCGCGACCGGTGCCCGTGCCGAAGGGGTGTCGCCCCGTGACGGCGTGGACCAGCACGCAGCCGAGCGAGAAGACGTCCGTGGCGGGGCCTGGCCCTTCGGGGCCGCCGCGGGCCTGCTCGGGCGACTGGTACCCGGGGGCGCCGCCGACCGTGCCGGTGCCGCCGAAGCCGGTGAGCCGGGGACCGTCGGGCAGCAGGTGCACATGGCCCGGGCGCACGTCCTGGTGGGCCAGGCCGGCCTGGTGGACGGCGTCGAGGGCCTCGGCGAGCAGGGCGCCGATGATCCGCACCGGCTCGCGCGGCAGCGGGCCGTGCGCCGCGACGACCTCGGGCAGCGTGGGCCCGGGCACGTAGGGGTAGGCGGCCCACATGGTGCCGCCCGCGGTGTCGGCGGCCAACACGCCGACCAGGCAGCGGGCCGACACGTGCCGCGCGGCGGCCACGTCCCGCTCGAACCTGGCCCGGAACTCCGGGTCCCTGGCGTGCTCCCTGCGGATCACCTTGAGGGCGCCCGGCGCCCCGCCGAGCGACCTGGCCAGGTAGACGACGCCCGTGCGCCCCTCGGCCAGCCGCCGCAGCAGCCGGTAGCCGCCGATCCGCCGGGGGTCGGAGAGTTCCAGGTCCCTCACCGCAGCTCGCTCTCCGCCCGGGACAGCATCAGCTCGATCGCGTCGTTGAGCAGGGTCCCCACGTCCTCCTCGTCGTAGCCGACCGTGCCCTTGACGGCGAGCGCCACGGTGACGGGCCCGAGCCTGGCCACGCCCCACAGGTAGGGGTGGGGGCCGCCGGGCCCCGGGCCGTGGTACTGGCCGCCCTCGTGGATCATGTCGTCCGCCGCGAGCTGGCCGCGCACCCCGTAGGGGGCGCCCTCGGAGCGCAGCCCGGTGACCGACTCGCCTGGCCTGAGCGTCTGTTCGGGGCAGCGCATGCCCTCTTCGAGGGTGGCCGCCATCCGCTCGTCCGCCACCGTGGTGCTGCGGTGCACGGTGACCGAGGACATCACGCGTAACGGCTCGCCCTCGCCGCCCGGCGCCGGGTGCTCGCTGTACCGGGAGAGGCTGGCCAGCACCTCCTCGGGCAGGGCCGCGCGGCGCCAGACGCACCCCTCGTCGAGCACCGCCCAGGTGGCCGGATCCGACTCGTACGGGTCCTGGGGCACGAAGCCGTCACCGAGGTCGGTCGGGGTGGCGGCGACCGCCCTGGCGAGGGCGAGGGCGGCCGCGGGGTCGGCCGGCGGTTCCGCGACCCTGGGCGAGGGCTCGCCGGACGCCTCGGCGGCGGGCGACGAGCCCGCGGTCGCCCCCTCGCCGCCGTCCGTGGGGCCGTCGCCCGCGTCCGCGGCGGTGCAGCCGAACAGCAGCACCGCCGTGGTCGCCGCCAGCGCGGCGCGCACCGGCCTGAGGTACCGCACCGTGACCTCCCGAGTCCGCTGGGTGGGGGATCACCCTAGCGTCCTCGTACGACAACCGGCAGTGGCCACCCGCCTGTTCGGGACGCCGCGGCCCGGGACCGGCACTCGAAGGAGTGAGGAGCCACGTCCGGCTAGGGACCGCCGTGCCGCTCGCCGTCCCGCTCGCCGGCCGCCCGCAGGGCGTCGCGGCAGAGCCGGTCGGCCCGCCTGGTGGTCTCGGGGAGCCGGTAGCCACGGGTCAGGTGCAGGGTGTGGGCGCAGGCGTCGGCGATGGTGGTGCGGTGTCCCGGCGAGACGTAGACCGGTTTGACGCCGTCCCTGGTGCGCAGCGCGCGACCGACCTCCTCGTCGCCGTCGAGCAGCGGCGCCGCGTCGCCGCGTCGTGGTCCCGGCGGGGGGTGCCGGAAGGTGAAGGGGTTCTTGGCGACGCCGATGGTGGGCAGCCCGGTGAGCACTCCCAGGTGGCTGGCGAGCCCGAGGCGGCGGGGGTGGGCGAGGCCGTAGCCGTCGCACACCACCAGGTCGGGGACGTGGCGCAGCCTGCCGAGCGCGGCGAGCACGGCGGGCAGTTCACGGAAGGCGAGCAGCCCGGGGACGTAGGGGAAGGCGACCCGGCCCACCGCCGTGGCGTGCCCGAGCTCGGCCAGGGTGGCCGCGTCGAGCGCCACGGCGGCGGCCGCGACGGTGTCGCGTGCGTCGTCGTAGGCGACGTCGACGCCGACCACGACGGTTCCGGGGGCCCCTGGCGCGGGGCCCGAGCCGTCCAGGACGACCCGCGGTCGGAGTCGCTCCTGGACGGCCCTGGCCTCGGCCTCGGTGGCCGGCGTGGTGTGCGGGGTGACGAGGCGGAGGGCGCTCACGCTCAGCTCAGGTCGATCCCGGGGTAGAGCGGGTGCTTGGCGAGCAGGTCGGCGGCGCGCTTGGCGACCTGCTCGGCGACGCCGTCCTCCAGGCGGTAGGTGGCCTTGGAGGCCCCGCCGCTCTTGGTGGTGCCGGGGGTGGTGCGGGAGAGCACGATGTCGATGAGCTCGGCGACCTCGTCCATGCCCGCGGTGTCGAGGCCGCGGGTGGTGAGGGCCGGGGTGCCGATCCGGATGCCGGAGGTGTACCAGGCGCCGTTGGGGTCGCGGGGCACCGCGTTGCGGTTGGTGACGATGCCGGCGTCGAGCAGCGCGGCCTCGGCCTGCCGGCCGGTGAGGCCGTAGGAGGAGACGTCGATCAGGGCGAGGTGGTTGTCGGTGCCGCCGGTGACCAGCCGGGCGCCGCGGCGCATCAGGCCCTCGGCGAGGGCACGCGAGTTGTCCACGATGCGCTGGGCGTAGTCGCGGAAGGCGGGCTGCCTGGCCTCGGCGAGGGCCACGGCCTTGGCGGCCATGACGTGCGGCAGCGGGCCGCCGAGCACCATCGGGCAGCCGCGGTCGACCTGCTCGGCGAGCGAGTCGTCGCACAGCACCATGCCGCCGCGGGGGCCGCGCAGCGACTTGTGGGTGGTGGTGGTGACGATCTGGGCGTTCGGCACCGGATCGAAGTCGCCGGTGAGGACCTTGCCCGCGACGAGGCCGGCGAAGTGGGCCATGTCGACCATCAGCGTCGCGCCGACCTCGTCGGCGATCTCGCGCATGATCCGGAAGTTGATCAGCCGCGGGTAGGCGGAGTAGCCGGCGATGAGGATCAGCGGCCGGAACTCGCGGGCGGCGGCGCGGACGGCGTCGTAGTCGACCAGGCCGGTCTCGGGGTCGGTGCCGTAGCTGCGCTGTTCGAACATCTTGCCGGAGATGTTGGGGCGGAAGCCGTGGGTGAGGTGGCCGCCGGCGTCCAGGGACATGCCGAGCATCCGCTGGCTGCCGAGGTCGCGGCGGAGCGCGGCCCAGTCCTCCTCGGTGAGGTCGTTGACCTGACGGGCGCCGGCCCGCTCCAGGGCCGGGCTCTCGACGCGCTGGGCGAGGACGGCCCAGAAGGCGACGAGGTTGGCGTCGATGCCCGAGTGCGGCTGGACGTAGGCGTGGCGGGCGCCGAAGAGCTCGCGGGCGTGCTCGGCCGCGAGGGACTCCACGGTGTCGACGTTGCGGCAGCCGGCGTAGAAGCGGCGGCCGACGGTGCCCTCGGCGTACTTGTCGCTCAGCCAGTTCCCCATGGCGAGGAGCACGGCGGGCGAGGCGTAGTTCTCGCTGGCGATCAGCTTGAGGGACGCGCGCTGGTCCTCGATCTCGGCGCCGATGGCGTCGGCGATCCTGGGCTCGACGGACCGGACGACGTCGAGGCCGCTGCGGAAGGCGGTGGAGACGGTGGAGTCGGCTGCTGGCTCGTTGGTCATGGGGGCCTCCTTGACATGGGTCGCGACGGCCCAGGCGCACGGCTCCACATCGCACAGCTAGGGCCGCTTCCCGATGGTTGACCCCATCCCGACGCGCCAGTCACGGCCCGGTGCGAGGGTAGCACCGCTGGTCCCGGCCGTGTCGCGGGTGTCCGCCCGGTGGGGCAGGGTGGAGTCAGTGGGACGCGGGGCCCCGCGTCGCCACCCGCGTGATGCCCTGGAGGCCGGCATGAGCGAGCACATCTACCGGGTGACCGAGATCGTCGGTTCCTCGCCGGAGAGCGTGGACGCGGCGGTGCGGAACGGGATCGCCCGGGCCGCCAAGACGCTGCGCAACATCGACTGGTTCGAGGTGACGCAGATCCGCGGCCACGTGGAGAACGGCGCGATCGGCCACTACCAGGTGGGGCTGAAGGTGGGCTTCAGGCTGGAGGACACGGCCTGAGGGCGGTGGCCGCCCCCGGCGAACGCGACGGCCTCCGGTCGACGTCGGTCGACCGGAGGCCGTCTGCTCAGTGGCCGGTTCGGCTCGTCGCCCGCTCGTCCGCCTGCCCGCCGGAACGGGCCGGACGAGCAAGGGTCAGCGCCACCGGGCCAGGAAGGAACTCCACCAGCCGCCCTTGGCCGGGGCCGGCTCCGGTGCCGAGGTCTGCCGCGCCGCGACGTTCTCCTGGCTCGGGTTGGGCGTCCTGCTGCGGAGACGGACGGGGGTGAAGCTGGCCGGGAGCTCGACGAGCCCGCGCTGGAACGGGCCGAGCCGCCAGTTCAGGTTCTCGACGGGCACCGCGAGTTCGATGTCGGGCAGCAGGTTGAGCAGCCGTTCCATCGCCCCGATGGCCATCAGGGTGGCGGGGTCCTTCGCCGGGCAGGCGTGCGGCCCGGCGGACCAGGCGAGGTGGGCGCGCTTGCTGAGCATCTGCCGGGAGGCGGACAGGGAGGGGTCGGTGTTCGCGGCCGCGAAGCTCACCGCCACCGGATCGCCCGCCGCCAGCCTCATGCCGAAGAGCTCGACGTCACGCGTCGGGTAGTGCACGCCGTAGTTGGGGATCGGCGGGCTGTTCCACAGGACCTCGTCCACGGCGTCCTCGACGAGCAGCGCTCCGCCGTACTGGCCGCCGAAGAACCGCTCGTCGGAGAGGACGAGCAACAGTCCGCTCCCGATCAGGTTGCGCACCGGGTCGGCGCCGGCGCCCGTCATCGTGAAGAGCTGGTTGATCATCTCCTCGTCGGACAGCCCCGCCGGGTGCCTGACCATCCACGAGGTGACGTCCTCGCCCGGCTGGGCGCGCTTGTACGCGACCAGTTCGGTCAGGCTCTCACCGACCAACTTGCTCGCCGCCTCGGCGTCGTCGCCCGCCCAGACCCCCGACCAGCCCTCAGCGAGCCGGTCGCCGAGGTGGGCGGGACAGCCGAAGACGTCGTTGATCACCAGGAGCGAGACGAGCTTGGCGTACTCGTCGACCAGGTCGACCGTACCCCGGGTGCTGAACTGCTCGATCAGATAGGTGGAGATCCGCTCCACCTGACGGCTGAGCCGGTGGGTGTCCAGCTTGGCCATGCTGTCGCTGATCGCCTGCCGCAGCCGCAGGTGCTCGGCTCCGTCGGCGAAGAAGGCGTTGGGCCGGTGGGCCATCATCGGCACCGCGGGGCTGTCGTGCGGTATGCGGCCCTCGTTGAGGTCCCGCCACCTGCGGGCGTCCTTGGAGAACAGCTCGGGGGACTGGAGCACCTGGAGCGCGGCCGAGTAGTCGGTGACCAGGGTCACCGGCACGCCGGGCGCGAACTCGACGGGCGCGGCCGGTCCGTACTGGCGCAGGTACTCGTAGAACCGCTGCGGATCGGCCGCGAACTCGGGCCCGTACAGCGGCACCCGCTCGACCGGCTCCGGCTGGCTGCCGTTCATGCCCTGGTGTGCCGGGCAGCCGGGAGGCGGGTTCGTGAAACCTGAGGGGGAATCCATTCTTACTCCTGTCGGGTGTGGCTCTGCAGATAGCGGACGAGAGCCACGAGTGCCTGGGCCGACGACTTCTCGTCGCGGGCGTCGCAGGTGACAACCGGGGTTTCGGGGAGCAGGTCGAGCGCCTCCCTGAGCTCCGCCTCGGTGTGTGTCGGGGAGCCGTCGAAGTGGTTGACCGCGATGGCGTACGAGATGCCGTACTTCTCGACCAGGTCCATGACGGCGAAGGAGTCCCTGAGACGCTCCGGATCCACCAGGATCAGGGCGCCGAGGGCACCGCGGGTCATGTCTTCCCAGACCTGAACGAAGCGCTGCTGTCCCGGCGTTCCGAACAGATAGAGGACAAGTCGGTCGCTCAGGGTCAGACGCCCGAAGTCCATCGCGACGGTGGTCGTGGTCTTGCCCCGCACGCCCTTCAGATCGTCTATCTCCGCGCCGGCCTGCGTCATCGTCTCCTCGGTGCGCAGCGGCGGAATCTCGGAGAGTGTGCCGATAAAGGTCGTCTTGCCGACGGCGAAGTGACCGACCACCAGGATCTTCGCCGCGATCTGCACCTTCTCGGCCAGGTGGACGCCCTCAGCCGAACCGTGCCTGGAGTCCATCCAGAACCTCCTGAAGAACCTGAATGTCGGCAAGTTGGGCCGGCGGAATGGGAGCCCGTGTGATGACGAAGCCGCGATCCGCCAGGTCGACCAACAGCACCTTGACAATGCCGATGGGCAGCCCGAGGTGCCCCGCGATCTCGGCGACCGAGAGATACCCGCCGTCGCACAACTCGACCACGTCGCGCATCTCCGGATCGAGCTGCACCCTGTGGTGCTCGCTGTCGGACGCCGCCGTGACGAGAGTGACCAGGTCGAATCGATTGCCGTCGTCGAAGCCGCGGCCGTTGATGATGACGTACGGTCGCACTAATTCGGAGGTCTCGACTTCGACGGCCTCTTCTTGTTCCGGATCCTGGGGTGTGGTCATGCCTGAATACCGGAGTTCTCACGGGGCGGGGTGGTCAGCACCTTGCCGAGCTGCCCGACGAGCTGCTGCATGCGGAACGTGATGTCCGCCATGTCCACCTGGAGCGAGGCCGAGACGGCGAGGTAGGCGCCCTCGCCGGCGGAGATGAGGAAGACCCACCCACCGTCGAACTCGACCACGGTCTGGCGCCACTGCATCCCGGCGTCACCGCTGAAGCCGGCCACCGTGCGGCTGAGGGACTGCATGCCGCTCATGGCCGCGGCGATGGTGTCGGCCTCGTCCTTGTTCACGTCCCTGGAGCGGGCCATCAGCAGACCGTCGGCCGAGACGAGGATGGCGTGGCGTGCCCCCGGCACCTCCAGGGCGCTCTCCAGCATCCACGACAGTTCGGTGTTCACTGAACCTCAAATCCTTCCCTGCTCGGATCGGCCTTGCGACCGGACTGGGTGCCACGCTGGAAGGCGCCCATGATGGACGCGGTCTCCTCGCTCGAGCGGGCGGGAGCGGTCTCGGACTCGCCTCGGGACTGCGGCACGATGGCCATCTGCCCGCGCCGGCGACGCTTGGGCAGGCCACCGGAGGTGGTCGCCTGCGCGGGGCGCGGCTGCTCGCTGGCGGCCGTCTCGGGCACGGCAGGGGTGGGTTCGGGCATGCTGGTCAGCAGCTCCTGAGGCAGAAGGACCACCGCCCGGACGCCGCCGTACGGGGACGCCGAGTCGACTGAGACGGTGAATCCGTAGCGGGCGGCAAGCACGCCGATGACCGCGAAGCCGAACTGAGGCGGGTTTCCGAGCTCGGTCACGCCGACCGGGTGCTCGCCCGACAGCAGCCGGGCGGCCCGGCTCTTCTCCTCCTCGTTCATGCCCACACCGGCGTCGTCGATGATGACGCACACGCCCTTGGGCACGGTGCGGATGTTGATGTCGATCGTGGTCTCGGGCGCCGAGTAGCTGGTGGCGTTGTCCAGGAGTTCGGCGAGGACCAGCGCGACGGGCTCGACCGCGCGGCTGACGACGGCGAAGCTGGTCTGCGAGCGGATCTCCACGCGGGTGTAGTGGCGGACCCGGCCCTTGGCGCTGCGCGCCACGTCGTAGAGCGACGCGACGGCGCGCTGCCGACCGAGCCAGCCGTCGCAGAGCACGGCCACGGACTGTGCCCGGCGGCCGAACTGCGAGTTCATGTGGTCGATCTCGAGCAGGTCCTGGAGGATCTGCTGGTCACCGTATTTCTCCTGCGCCCTGGAAAGCGCCAACTGCTGTTCGTTGGCGAGACCCTGGAGCGTCCGCATGGCGGACTTGAGCGCGGTTTTCGTCGAGTCCTCGGCACGAACTCTCGCCTCTTCGACAGCCTCCGCGAGAGTGTTTTCGAGTTCCGCGTGCCGGGCCGCCAGTTCTTCCTTTTCCGCGCGGAGTTTGGCGGCCGACTTACGGCCTCGATAGATAACGGCTGCAGCAAGGGGAGTGCCAGCAATCAGACCCCAGAGCGCCGGATCCTGCATGTATTGCGTCATGAGATTCTCTTTTAGCTAGACCGCCAGGTACTAAGACAAGAGGGTGCCCTGATGTTGAACCCGGTGTCCCCCGACGCGGATTCACCCCGCCAACCGACCTGGCACGGCGACGAGGCCCTCTCAGCCCACGGGTCGGCATGCTATGCCCGTACCTCGGCATAATGCTCATCGGGTGACCCTCTTATGACTTGGCTGATTTTCCGACGGCCGTATGTCTTACGCGCCCTCAGCTCGCTTGGCAAGCGCGGCGATCGTATCATCTGAGCGACTGTCGGGTTCGGTCCCCATGACTTCCCCTCAGGTCCCGACGGGGCCCCAACCTCGCCAACGTTTCCTAATTGTTAACCCCATCTCATCTCCCCCACAGGGGACTCACAACGCCCCCAGTTCTTCCCGAGTGGGCGGGTCGGCCCCGATCCTGGTGCAGGTGATCGCGGCGGCCGTGGCGCAACGCCGCAACACGGTCGAGAGTTCGTCGGGCGCGACGGGTGGGGCACCGCGTTCGGCGATCGAGTCGAGCAACGCCGCCTGGAACGTGTCCCCGGCACCGATCGTGTCCAGCACCGTGACGGCCGGCGCGGCCACCCCGACCTCGTGCCCCGAGGTGACCGCCAACGCGCCGCGCGCACCCAGCGTGACCACCACCAGGCGCGGTCCCGCCGCGAGCAGCGTGCGGGCGGCGTCGGCCGGCCCGGTGCCGGGGAAGAGCCAGGCCAGGTCCTCGTCGCTGGCCTTGAGCACGTCGACCGAGGCCGCCAGCCGACGCGCCGCCTCCAGGTAGGCGTCCCGGTCCGGCTGCACCGCCGGCCGCACGTTGAGGTCGGCCGCCACCGTCGTCCCGGCCGCCCGCCGTTCCCGGCAGAGTTCGAGCACCCGGGAGGCGCCCGGCTCGATCACCACGGCCAGCGATCCCGTGTGCAGCACCGCGGTGTCCTCGGGGACCGGCAGTTCGCGCGGGTCCCAGGAGGCGAGGAAGTCGTAGCGGGCCGCGCCGTCCACGCCGAGGTAGGCGAGCGCCACGATGGTGCGGTCGGTGTCAGCCGGCACCCGGCGCACCGTCAGGCCCGTCTCCGCGAGGTGCGCGCGCACCAGCTCGCCCGGCGGGTCCTCGCCCCAGGCCGTCAACAGGGTGGTGGGCCGCCCGAGCCGGCGCAGGCCGACCGCCACGTTGGCCGGGCTGCCGCCCGGCGCCGCGTGCACGTCCCGGGCGCCGGTCTTCCACAGGAGATCGACCAGGGCCTCCCCCACCACGGTCACTCGAGCTGTCACTGACCTCACCTCTCCGTAGGGGACACGCGCCGACCGCCACATCCTGGACGGACAACCGTCTTACGGCAAGATCGAGTTGTCGATCCTCCCAGCTCGGAAGGTCACCGAACGGGCACACGACCACCCCATCCGGGCATCGCCTCCCGAGCTCCTCCCCCGCCGCGCCGGCTGCGCGCGGACCCCGTGACGTCCCATACTGGCCACGGCGGATCCCCTCCGGACCCCGGGAGCGAGCCATGGAGACCGGTGCCACCACCGCGGCCGACGGCGTTCGGATCATCACCCGCACCTGGCTGCCCGAGGACGGCCGGCGTCCCCGCGCCTGGGTGCAGTTGGTGCACGGCGCGGCCGAACACGCGGGCCGCTACGACCGGTTCGCGCGGCTGCTGACCGCACACGGCTACGCGGTCGTCGCCTCGGACAACCGCGGCCACGGCGGAACGGCCCGGCACACCGGCGGACTCGGGGTGGCCGGCGCCTCGGGCTGGCGGGCGGTGGTCGCGGACCTGCACGCGGTGGGCGAGGCCGCGCGCGCCCGGGTGCCGGGCATACCGCTGGTGCTGTTCGGGCACAGCATGGGGTCCCAACTCGCCCGCGACTACGCCCAGGAGCACGGCGCGGGCCTCGCCGGCCTCGTGCTGTGCGGCACGTTCAGGTCGCTGCCCGGCTGTGAGACCGAGAGCGCCGCCGCCGGTCTGCGGGCCGAGATCGAGCGTGGCGGCCGGGGCGCGCCCTCGTCCTTCGTGTCCGACCTGTTCGCCAGGTTCAACGATCCCTACCCGCACCGCACGGGCTTCGAGTGGCTCTCCCGTGATCCGGCCGAGGTGGACGCCTATGTCGCGGACGAGCGCTGCGGCTTCCCGTTCAGCGCCGGCCTCGCCCTGGACTGGGTGCTCGGGGTGCGCAAGATCAACGACCCCCGCAACCAGGCCCGGGTGCCGCGCGACCTGCCCGTGCACGTGGTCGTCGGCGAGCTCGACCCCTGCCACGCCGGTCTCTCACTCGTCTACGAACTGCTCGAGGACTTCCGCTACGCCGGGACCAGGGAGCTGAGCTGGCGCGCCTACCCGGGGGCACGGCACGAGATCCTCAACGAGACCAACCGCGCGGAGGTCGGGGCGGACCTGCTCGGCTGGCTCGACGCCACTCTCGACACCCGACCCGGCAGGCCCTGAGCCGGCCGCGGCGCCCGGGGTTCAGAGGGTGTTCTTCAGCCCGTCGAGGAAACGCAGCCCGTCGAGGAAGTCGCCCGTCTTGCCGTGCGGTTCCGCGGTGGCACAGAGGCTGTCCATCACGGCGAGGTAGTCCTCGACGTCCTCGCGCTTGTCGAGGTAGAGCGCGCTGTTGAGCTGCTCCAGATAGACGATGTCCGGCAGGTCGGGCTCCTGGAAGCGCAGCACGGTGATCGGGCCGCCGGCCGCCGACAGGCCGCCGATCCTGAACGGCGCGATCTGCAGCGTGACGTTGGGCAGTTCGGCCATCTCGCGCAGGTGCCTGATCTGGCCGCGCATCGCCTCGACGCCGCCGAGCGGCCGGCGCAGCGCGGCCTCGTCGATCACGGCCCACAGCCGGGGAGCGTGCGGCTTGTAGAGCAGCTTCTGCCGCTCCATGCGCAGCTCGACCCGACGCTCGACCATCCGCTCCGAGGCACGCGGGTTGCCCAGGCGGATGCAGGCCCGCGCGTACTCGGCGGTCTGCAGCAGGCCGGGGACGAACTGCACCTCGTAGGTGCGGATGACGGAGGCCGCCTCCTCGAGACCGATCAGCGTCTCGAACCAACTGGGCACCACGTCGTTGTACTTCTGCCACCAGCCGGGGGTGCTGGCCTGCCGGGCGAGCGCGAGGAACTGCCCGCGGCGCTCCTCGTCGAGCACGCCGTAGAGGGTGAGCAGGTCGGCGATGTCCCGCTCCTTGGAGCCGACACGCCCCAGCTCGAGGCGGCTGATCTTGGCGTGCGAGCCGCGGATGGCCTCGCCCGCCGCCTCACGCGTGATGCCGCAGCTCTCGCGCAGTCGGCGCAGGTGGGTGCCGAGGACGATACGCAGCACCGTGGGCCCGCCGCGCGGGTGAGCGAGTATATCCCTCACCGGCGAGGTGGGGCTTGGCTGAGCTGTCGGCATGTCTGTGTCCCCTGAGTGTTGAATTCGCGCCCAAGTGTTGCACTGTTCGATCGCTGCGTACAGTCGCCCCCTCGCAACTCGGGGCGATTCAACGGGGATCGGCCGAGCCGGACGCCTGGTCAGTCGGCGCGGACGAGGTCGTCGAAGTCCCCGTCCTTGGCGCCCTGGAGGAACGCGGTCATCTCGGCGTGGGTGTAGATCAGCGCCGGGCCCTGCGGGTCACGGGAGTTGCGCACGGCGACGTCGCCGCCGGGCAGCCCGGCCATCTCGACGCAGTTGCCGTTGGGGTTGCTTCGTCCGCTCTTCCGCCAGGCCGCGCCCGCGAGCAGGCCGGCCGATACTCCGTTGACGAACTGCGGCATGTGGACTCCTACGTTCTGCTTGCGCGCCTGCGTGGGGGGCGCCCTGGGGACGCCGGTCGACGGCTTCTGACCGAATACTGCCTCAACTCCGAGCGTTCTTGCATCTGTTCTTGCATCCGTTCTTGCATCAGTTCTTTCGGATGTACTTGCAGGGACACGCTCGGTTCAGTGAGGATGGACCCTGCGGAGCCACTGCCCAGGGTGAAGTCGGATCGTCCGGAGGTCGTCATGACAGCTCTCCCGTTCGCCGCCACGGCGCCTTACCCGGCGCCCCAGGCCCGGACCCGAGGCGCCGACACGGCCGGATTCGCCACCTTCCCGCTGGCGAACTCCTCGGACTCCCCCAAGTCCGCGCGCGACAGCACGCGTTCGGCGCTCAACGGCTGGGGCCTCGGTGAGCTCCTGGACGACGCCCTGGTGATCGTCTCGGAGCTGGTCACCAACGCCGTGCGCTACGGCCGCCCGGTGGCGGCGGACCACTGCCCGCTGGCGCCCGCCACCACCGAGCAACCGTTTCTGCTGAGCCTGGTGCACTGCGACGGCGCGGTGCTGTGCGCCGTCTTCGACCCGGGCCGCGAGGTGCCGCGGGTCAAGGAGCCGGACTTCCTCCAGGAGTCGGGGCGCGGCCTGCACGTGCTGGAGTCCCTGGCGCGCAGCTGGGGCTGGACCACCCCGGACCGGCACGGCAAGGCGGTATGGGCGCTGCTCACCTCGCCCGAGCGGTGCGCCGACGCCGAGGACGATCCGGAGTGGGAGCCGCTCACCCGCCTCCTGCTGCTCCTCGAACTGCTGAGCGGCCCGTCCTGGCTCCGCGCCCTGGGCTCCTCGTCCACCACCCTCCCCGGCTCCGCACGCCGCTGACCCCGGCCCCGCCGCCCGTCGAGGGCGGGCGGAAGCCAGGTGAGAGCACCCTCCGAACCTTGGTATGGTTGACCCGTCGCCGGGCCCGTGGGGCCCGCACACACCCTGTCCGGGTGGCGGAATGGCAGACGCGCTAGCTTGAGGTGCTAGTGCCCGTTTAAGGGCGTGGGGGTTCAAGTCCCCCCTCGGACACCACCAGAAACCCCAGCTGAGCTGGGGTTTTTCTGCGTCTCGGGCCCCTCGGAGGGCCCGCGTGAGCAACGCAAACGATCTCTCGGCCCAGGCGGTGCCGGCCGTCGGCCGCAGCCACCAGACGTAGCCGATCGAACACCCTTGTCCCAGGCCTGGCCGCTCTCGCCCGGGCGGGTCCAGGAGTGACGCTCCTCGGAGGGGCGGTGTCCTGATGGGCTCAGTTCAGTGAGCGGTCAGCCACGCGCTGTAGATGGCGCTCGAAGATCTTCTCCGGGTCGGGGCTGAGGATGGCGAGCGACACCGTGCTGGTGAGGATCACGTCGCAGAGTTCCGTCTCCACGTCGGCCCACGTGTGGCTTGCGCCCTTGCGCGGGTTCGAGCCCATCGCTCCGTGGATGGCCTCAGCGACCTCACCGGCCTCTTCCTGGATCTTCAGCACGCGCAGGAGGCGTGTGACGTCCGGCCCGTTGGGGTTGTCAGCGTCGAGCCATTCGACGAGACGCCCGATCGTGGCCCAGGTGGCCGAGTCCGTGTCTCACCGGTTCCTTCGTGGAGTACGGCCGTCGTCGGCCTCTGTCGGAAGCTCCCCGGACGGCGGTCAGCCGGCATGTGGCCGGCAGGGGTCCAGCGCCCCCACCTACAGGACATCGACGTTCGCGCCGGACAGCCGGTTCCGGCAGTCGAGCACATACGGCGCGTGCTCAAGGATCGTCTCGTAGTCGAACGCCGCATGGTCCGTGAGCAGCACCACGGCGTCGGACGCCATGATCTCCTCCGCGGTCGCCTCTACTCGGATGAGGCGTGCGTCCGTGCGGATGTCGTCCACGACGTGCGGGTCCGCGCCGCGCACCGCGGCGCCGAGATCGAGGAGCAGCTCCGCGACGCGCGCTGACGGCGATTCGCGGGCATCGGAGGTGTCGGCCTTGTAGGCCAGGCCGAGCAGCAGTACGCGAGAGCCCCTGACGGCCATGCGACGCGTGTTGAAAGCCTCCGTGAGCCGCCGGACCACGTAGTCAGGCATGTGGTTGTTCACGTCGTTGGCGAGTTCAACGAAACGGAACGGGACGCCGACCGCGCGTTCCACCTTCCACGACAGGAATGACGGATCGATGGGCAGGCAGTGTCCGCCGACGCCGGGGCCGGGGGTGAACCGCAGGTAGCCGAAGGGCTTGGTCGCGGCGGCGTCGATCGCCTCCCAGACGTTCACGCCGAGCGGCCTGGCGAGCATCGCTATCTCGTTGACCAGCGCGATGTTGACGTGCCGGAAGGTGTTCTCGATCAGCTTGGTCAGCTCGGCCACTCTTGTTCCGGAGACGGGAACCGTGGTCTCCACCAATCCGTCGTAGAAGTCCATGACCGCGTCGAGCGACGCGGCATCGATACCGGAGACCACTTTGGGCGTCTTGTCGAACGGCCACGTCGTGTTTCCCGGGTCGATGCGCTCGGGGCTGTAGCCGATGTGGAAGTCCGCGCCAGCGGTGAGGCCGGACGCCTTCTCCAAGATCGGCAGCATCAGTTCCTCGGTGGTACCGGGGTAGGTCGTGGACTCCAGGACCACGGTCGCGCCGGGGCACAGATGCGCGCCCAACGTGTGGGCACAGGATTCGATGTAGCTCAGGTCGGGCACGCCGTCCCGCAGCGGGGTCGGCACGGTGACCACCGCGATGTCGAAGCCGGCCAGCGCGGTGGCTTCGGCGGTCACGGAGTAGGCCCCGGAGTCCAGCGCTGCCCGGAGCCGCGTGGACGCGACGTCCTCGACGTACGACTGGCCAGTGGCGATCTGCTCGACACGATGCGGGTCCACGTCGTAGCCGACGACACGGTGGCCCACCTCTGCGGCGCGCAGGGCCAGGGGCAGTCCCACGTAGCCCTGGCCGGCGACGACAACATGCATGGCGGCTCCTCCTACGATTCCAGTGCTTGAATGGACCCTCGTCTTTGGCCTGGTAAGGAGATGCGCTGTGCCCCTGGTGTCTGTTGTGATGCCTGTGTACAACTCGGCAGTCACTCTCGGCGCTGCGATCCGGTCGGTACTCACGCAGACCCACAGCGATCTGGAGCTTCTGGTCACCGACGACAAGTCGTCCGACGACTCCATGGACCTGCTCATGGAATTCGCCAGGCAGGACGAACGCGTGCTGCCGGAATCGGCGCCCGAAAGGGGCGGTGCGGGCCGGGCACGCAACCTCGCTATCGAGCGGGCCAAGGGCGATTACATCGCCTTTCTCGACAGTGACGACATGTGGCTCCCGGAGAAGACCGAGCGGCAGATCGAATTCGCTGCGGCAGGTGAGGCGCCTTTGACGTTCACCTCCTACTACAAGATGGACGCCGACTACGAGGGCGAGAGCACGGATTTCGTCCCGAATGGGCGCGTGGTCCGAGCGCGAGAACATGTCGACTACCGCGCTATGTTGGTCCGGGATCACATCGGCGCGTTGACCGCCATGTACGACCGCACCGTCCTCGGCACGAGGCTGATGCCGGAGATGCAGAAGCGACAGGACTACGCGCTTTGGTTGTCGATCATGCGTGACGGCGCTGACGCCCGGGGCCTTCCCGAGCCGCTGGCGGTGTACAGGGCCCACCAGGCGGGATCGCTGTCGTCCAACAAGCTGTCGCTCGTCCCGTACAACTGGGCGCTGTACCGCGACCACGAGGGACTGTCCGTTCCCCGGGCGACGCGGGCGCTGGCCGGCGCCGTGTGGCAGTCGCTGCGTAACTCGCGGATCTAGGAACCTCCGCGAGAGCCGGCCGGACACCGCCCACACCAACCTACGAGGCGAGCTGTCCGGTGGTGCCTGCACCGCGCAGGAACAGTTGGAGCAGCAAGCGGCGGTCCTCGGGCGCGATGTCACGCTGGCCGTCGCCCAGCGGCTCGCGGCCGTGAACCACTCGGTGTTGGTTCACGACCAGGACGTCACCGCGCTGGAGCGTGCAGGACACCTGCCCGGCGACCATCTGGTCCGCGAGCTCCCTGGCCGCGTGGGCGTGTGCCTCATCGAGTCCGGACTGGGAGAGCATCTTGGCGGTGAACCGAACGAATCCGAGGTCCGCGGGTTCGCCGTCCAGGACTGGGAACGGCTTGTACTCCTCGCCGACATCGGACAGATCGAAGAACGATCCATAGCTGTATGCCTTGTCGGCCAAGAGAGCGCGGCTTGAGGGCGTCAAGCGCGATACAGCCGCGCGCGCGTCGGAAAGGATGCTCGCGCCGGCACCGAGCGGGTCGGGACGGACACACAGAAGCGTCGTGTAATCCGGGGGCTGGGTCGCGTTGACCAAGTCCATGTGAAACGCGTTGTACCCCGTACCGGTGGACAGGCCGGGATTGGCGTCGAGATTGGTCCCGATCTCCTTCCACAGCGGCCACCGCTGGAAAGGCTGGAAGGGAATCGCCACCTCGGCGAGAAGCGCCGTTGTCAAGCGTAAGAATCGGTCCCCGACCCCGAGCACCTGAGCGATGTTCCGCAGGCGCACCACGGCGTATCCACCAGCCGCCCCGCTCAGCAGGGAGAGAAGGCGCTCCCTGATTTCAACGAATCGCGGAGCCGAGTTCAGCTTGGCCCGGCACCACTCCACCGTGGAGCCTGCCAGGAAGGCGCCCTCCGCGCTCCAGGCCGGAAGCGTGCTTCCGATCTCGATCAGGTCGTCTTCCAGTTCTTTCGGGAGGTCGATGAAGCCGTCCCTACCAGCACTCGCGATCTCGGGCACCGTACTGATCCCTTCTGCGGATTCGCGTCGCCCGGCTGGACGACGCGTTACTCGCCCGCTGGCAGTCAGCCCGAAAGCCCTCCGGCCACCCTGTCAAGCGGGGGTCTTGCCTGTTTTCGTCGCGCTGTTCCTCGAAAGCCGTCATGCCGGGAGAATCGGCGTATCCGGGCTGCACGGGCAGCGTCAGCGCTCTCCCTGCCGTCTCATAGCCCTCCCCGGCTGCGGAAGGTGACGTCCGCTTCATCGAGAAGGCGATGGATGAATCCGTAGGAGCGTTCAATCTCCACCAATAGATCCCGAATGCTTTGACCGGATTTGCACTTCTTCTTGTGGTCGGCCGACATCCGTCAGGGAGTGCGAACCATGCCGTGTGCGCTCCTCGGCAGGGGGGCGGGTCCTGAGGGTGATCAGGCGGCGATGGGAACCTTCGGGGACCCCACGAGATATCGGACGGGACCTCCGGCGCCCGCCTCCATGGCCACGCTGATGCACCACTGGGCTTGCGGGGTGACGAAGTCACCCAGGCTGCCCGGGTCCGCCCATCGGTGGCCGCGGAACTCGCTCGCCAGCATGAGTTCGGTATCCGAGCGGATCGTGCCGCAGTCGAAGACGATGTGGTACTCCTCCGCCGTCTCCTCGCTACCGGGCAGGTAGTGGACGGCCAGGACACCTCTCGGGACCAGCTTCAGCCCGGTCTCCTTCAACACGTGACGCTGGCAGGCAACGGACGTGGCCTCACCGGCGAGCGCCATGCCACCAGCGAGCTTGTATCGCTCTGGACCCGCCGTGTAGATCTTGTCCAGTAGCAGCACCTGTCCGTTCTCATCCCGGATGAGCGCCAAGCCGACCGCCCTACGAGGCTGCGGATTCGTGATCTCTGTGTGGTGCATCGCTCTCCTACTTGACTGCCGTCAGCACGTCGGCGGCCCGCGTCCGCGACTGTTGACGTGATGGAGGGAACCCCGCCCCCCTCCGCGACTCAGCTCGTGAGGGAGCTGAGTCAGGGGGCAGCGCGGCTGAAGGTGTGGGGTCTAAGGAAGCGCGATCGTCCGGGGCGCTGATCGCTCGCAGGAAGCGTTGGCCGAGGGGCGTGCGCGGCTTACGGTGCCGGCCACGGCGGAACTGGACGGCGGGAGGCCGGCCCTGCCGGGCCGAGACGTACAAGTCGACCGACCGCCCGTACTCATCGCTCGGCAGATGGGCGGTGGCTTCGGCGTAGTCCAGGACTGAGCCGTGCAACACGTCCAGACACGGCGCACAGGCGAACAGGGGAGCGTGTCCCGAGGCCGTGCTGATGACGCCGATCCACAAGACCTGGGTGTACTGGTGACCGCAGAAGAACCAGCACCATCCCAGGTACCACCGGGCGTTCTCGGGTGGCGCTGGCGCCGGCCGCAGAAACTCGGTCTCCGCTTCGAGACTCACCGCCCGCTCCCCTCGGCAGGCCGCCCGTTGTCCTTGGCCGCTCGGACGTGCGCAACGAACCGCAGAAGGAACGCGAGCAGGGCCGAGAAGACAACAAGCGTCGCCAACATGGCGACCGCAATCAGCTGGGCCCAGGTCACCAGGAAGCTCACCGCCCCACCTCGTTCCTCAAGGGGCATGTGAACCAGACGCACTTCGCGCCCAGGCGAGGCGGCACCGTCTCCCAGCCGAACTGCGGGCACATCTCCCGAAGCAGCCAGAGTCCTCTCCCCGACTCCTCGTCCCAATTCGGCTTGCGTACCGCCGGCATCACGGGCGATTGGTCGAATACCTGGATCACGGCTCGATCTCCGACTCGGGACACGGTGAGGCAGCAGTTCCCCCCAACGTGCTTGCATACGTTGGACAGCAACTCTGAAACTCCCAAGCGCGTCAGCATCACCGCGACCTGGTCTCCCCCGAGCTTCACAACGGTCTCGGCCGCTATCCCCCGCCAGTGCTCGATATCTTGCGGGCGAGCAACCAAATGCCAGGCGTATGTTGCATCCCCGTCAGTGTCTTGCTCGATGACGACTGCCATGGAGACCTCCGGCTGTACTGCCGTGCGTTGTGTCGGGCAGGGCCCAAGAACGAAACTTCGATTAGGCAGTGGGCGAGTGCTGCCTGCCGCTTGCTCACCAGTCAACGAGTTGGCGTGCCGAAGTCCCAGGGTCCGGCCGGGGGAGATCTGTTTACGGTGTTTAGCGGTGCAGCGCCCGAACTCGCTATGTTGGACGCACCCCGACTTCAGAGAGGGCTCGATGGACGGACCAAGGGCGAGGGGCCAGTCATCCAACGAGTTGTTGCGGGCAGCCTTGAAGTCCGCTGGCGTCACCTACGAGGCTCTGGCCTCCGCAGTTCGTGCAGCGGCGGCGGAAGCCGGCATCACCTTGCGGACCAACCGCTCGGCAGTCGCACACTGGGTGGCCGGCTCCCAGCCCGCCGAAGACGCGGTCCCCTACGTGCTCGAAGCCCTCTCTCGGCTCTTGAAACGAGCGGTCTCTCCGAAGGACGTTGGCTTAGCACCCACTTCCCTGAGCGACACCCTGGATTGGCATGCGGATACGCTGGCAGCGCTGCATGAGCTGGGGAGTGTTGACTTGGATCTTCGGCGTAGGCACATCCTGACGGCCGCTGCGTACTCGGTTGCGACTCTCGGTGTCCCGGGCTCCGCCTGGTGGATGGAGCGAGCACACCGCCCCGTCCGCCAGCCGAAAAGCCGACACACGGTGGGACGGGGAGATCTCGACGCCGTGCGCGAGATGGTGGCCATGTTCTCCCGTATCGACCAGCGGCACGGTGGCGGTCACGCCCGCAGCGCCGTGGTGCAGTACCTCACCACGGACGTCAGCGGCTACCTCCACGGCCACTTCCCGGACGATGACGTCCGCAGGGGGATGTACTCGGCGGCCAGTGAACTGGCCTATCTCTCGGGCTGGATGGCCTTCGACAACGGAGAGCATCCCATCGCTCAGCGCTACCTCACGACAGCGGTCAGCCTGGCCGCGGAAGCGGACGATGCGCCCATGGCCGGTCATGTACTACGTGCCATGGCTCACCAAGCGGTCGAGCTGAGGCATCCAGCCGAGGCGCTTGATCTCGCCGCCGCTTCTGTGGAGGGGAGCCGCTACGCCTCGGCATCCCCACGTGAACGTTCCCTGCTCGGCGTGGTGCACGCCCGAGCCCTCGCCGCCGCCGGTGAGAGCCAGGCTGCCGCAGCCGCGCTGCTGCGTGCCGAAGATGACCTGGCGGCGGCCTCCCCCGGGGATGACGAGCCGGGCCGGGTGTTCTTCTTCGGCGAAGCCAGCCTCGCCCACGAGACCGCCTGTGTTCTGCGTGACACCGGGGATCTCGAAGGGGCGAAGCGGGAGTTCCGCCGGAGTGTCCGCACCCGGAAGGCGTCCTCCTTCACCCGAACGCATGCGGTGACCCTGGGGTACCTCGGGTCCGTGCAGGCGCGACAAGGGGGCATTGAAGAAGCGTGTGCAACGTGGTCACGTGCCCTCGACCTCATGGACGGTGTCCACTCCGCTCGTGCCCGACGTACCGCAGCAGACATGCGACGCGCACTGTCGCCGGTGCGTGCCCGGGGCATCCCCCTCGTCAGAGACATCGACCACCGAGCCGCCGCGTTCCTGGCGCAGTCGTCCTGAAGCACGGACCTGATCACCTGGAGACCACAGATGACCGAGGAGTTCACCGTCGTCCCCGTCGCCCACGTCGTGGGCGGCCGGATCGAGCCGACCGACGACTACTGGGGCGGTAGCCGCGCCATCATCCGTATCGACGCGACCAGGTTCGGCACCGGCTCCGTCGTCGGCCTGGAGGACTTCTCGCACATCGAAGTGGTCTTCCGCTTTCACCTCACGGACCCGACGGATCTCCACCCCGAACCGCGGCGCCCACGGGACAATCCTGACTGGCCGGCGGGAGGCATCTTCGCCCACCGCAACATGCGCCGGCTCAACTGGCTTGGGGTGTCTCGCTGCCGCTTGCTCAAGGTCGACGGCCTCGACCTCCACGTGGAGGGCTTGGACGCCGTGGACGGCACGCCCGTGCTGGACATCAAGCCCTGGTTCGAGGAGATGGGCCCGCGTGGGGAAGTCCACCAGCCCGCCTGGCCAACCGAGATGCTGGCGGACTACTACGCCACCCCCCGTGACTAGCACAGGGTTCCAGGCCCTGCATGCGCACGACAGCGGTCGCAGACACCAGCAGAAGCCCCGGTAACAGGCACAACAGCTGCCGTGTCCGAAGCATCGCTGACCGCCCCGTTTCCGCAGGTCAGAGGCCAAAAGACGAGTGTCCGAGGGGAGAGTTCAAGCCCTCCCTCGGACACTCACAAAAACCCCAGTTGAGCTGGGGTTTTTCTGTGTCTCAGGCCCCTCGGAGGGCCCGCGTGCTTTCAGAGGGCGGTGCCCGCGGGTGGGTCGATGTCGAAGTCGGACCGCAGCAGGGAGAGGAGTTCCGCGTCGTCGGTGAGGTCCCGACGCTCGACGACGGAGCCGTCCGCGGCGGTGACCGTCAGGGTGCGGCCGGCGATCTCCCGGTGTTCGCCCAGGGGGGTGGTGCGCTGGAGGTACAGGGAGCGGCGGAACGGCGACCGCGGGTGGGTGGCGATGTGCCAGTTCATCACGGCGTAGTCCGCCGGTTCGAACGGTTCGCGGTTGAACGCGTACTGGTCCCGCCACTCGCCGTCGGCGAATCCCTGGAGCACCCATCGGTCCTCCAGGCCGGCCGGGTCCGGCTCGCGCACCAGCCGGTTGCGGCGGCGCCCGACGAGCGTCTCCCGGCCGGGCGCCAGCGGGATCGCCTCCAGCAGGCCCAGGGCGGCCCCGAACCCGACGTCCGCCAGGAACGGCTCCGGCTCGCCCACCACGTCGACCAGCAGCGTCATGTGCGTGCGTGGTCTGGTCGCCCCGGCGGCGCCGAGCCGCACCCGGCCGGCGAGGCCGGTCACCCGGAAGCCGAGCGCCCGCAGGACGGCGGCGAACAGGGTGTTGTGCTCGTAGCAGTAGCCGCCCCGCCGACGGCGGACCAGCTTGTCCTGGATGTCGGCCAGCGCCAGGGACGGCGCGGTCCCGAGGACCACGGCGTCCAGGTTCTCGAACGGCAGCGTCGTCACGTGCGCCCGGTGCAGGGCGCGCAGCGTCCGGGCGTCGGCCGCCCGTGGTCCCGACCAGTGGACGCGGTCGAGATAGGAATCCAGATCCAGGTCCGCGACCAGGTCGGCGGCCCCCGGAGCGACATCGGATTCGAGCGAAGCGTTCATGCCCGCGACGCTACGCTCCGGCCGGCCGCACCGGATCCGGCGCCGGATCGATTCCCCGTCGGTCTCCCGCCCTAATGCTCCGGCCGCGTAACCGTAAATGCCCTGTTTGCCCTTTTTGTCCACGGGTACCTGTGGGGCGGTCACGGAAAGGAGTGGGCATGCGAGGCTCGCACGACAGCCCCCGGCACGCCGTCGTCACCGGCGGTGCGGGGTTCCTCGGCTCCCATCTCTGCGCCGAGCTGCTCAGCAGGGGCACGGAGGTCACCTGCGTCGACGACCTGTGTACCGCCCTCCCGGAGGACGAGCGCCCCCGGCCGGACCAGCCCGGCTACACCATGCTGCGCGCCGACGTCACCGAGCCCTTCGAGATCGAGCGCCCGGTGGACCTCGTGCTGCACTTCGCCTCCCCGGCGTCGCCGGCGGACTACCTGCGGCTGCCGCTGCACACGCTGGAGACGGGCAGCCTGGGCACCCGCAACGCGTTGGCCCTCGCCCGCCGGCACGGCGCCCGGTTCGTCCTCGCCTCCACCTCCGAGGTGTACGGGGATCCGCTGGAGCACCCGCAGAGCGAGCGGTACTGGGGCAACGTCAACCCGGTGGGTCCGCGCAGCGTGTACGACGAGGCCAAGCGCTTCGGCGAGGCGCTGACGGTCGCCGAGGCCGAGGCCCACGGTACCGACACCGGGATCGTGCGGCTGTTCAACACCTACGGGCCCCGGATGCGCGGTCACGACGGGCGGGCGGTGCCCACCTTCATCCGGCAGGCGCTGGCCGGTGAGCCGCTGACGGTCACCGGCGACGGCGGCCAGACGCGTTCGCTGACGTACGTGGACGACACGGTCGCCGGGGTGCTCGCCATGGCCGCCTCCGACCTGCGCGGGCCGGTCAACCTCGGCAACCCGACCGAGATCACCATGTTGGAGCTGGCCCGGACGGTGATCCGGCTGACCGGCTCCTCCTCGGAGATCCAGCTGATCGACCGGCCGACCGACGACCCGATGGTGCGCTGCCCCGACATCACCCTGGCCCGCGGCAAGCTCCAGTGGGAGCCGAGGGTGGACGCGGCCGACGGGCTGTCCCGCACCGTCTCCTGGTTCCGCGCCCACCGGGCACGCTGACCGCGCCACGGGTCCCCTCCCCCGCTTCTCCGCTCGCCCGCTCTTCCACCCCTCGGAGGTCCCATGCGTGTGCTCGGCATCAACGCCCTCTTCCACGACCCGGCCGCGGCCCTGGTGGTCGACGGCAGGACGGTCGCCGCGGCCGAGGAGGAACGGTTCTCCCGGCGCAAGCACGGCAAGCGGCCGGTGCCGTTCGCGGCCTGGGAGCTGCCGGAGCGCTCGGCCGCCTGGTGCCTGAGCCAGGCCGGTCTCCGCCCCGGCGACCTGGACGCGGTGACCTACTCCTACGACCCGGCGCTGGCCACTCCGGCCGCGGACCTCGGGCTGGACGACCCCTGGGACGGGCTGCGGCAGGAGTACGCGCGGCAGGCGCCCGGCTTCCTGTGCGAGGCGCTGCCGGGGCTCGATCCGGAGCAGGTGCGGTTCGTCCCGCACCACCTCGCGCACGCCGCCTCCTCCGCCTTCGCCGCGCCGGACGCGGAGCGCTGCTCGGTGCTGGTGCTCGACGGGCGCGGCGAGTCGGCCTCCCACCTGGCGGCCCGGCGCGTCGGCGACCGGCTGGAGTCGCTGCACGCGCAGCGGCTGCCGCACTCGCTCGGCCTGGTGTACGAGGAGCTGACCGAGCATCTCGGCTTCCTGCGGTCCAGCGACGAGTACAAGGTGATGGCGCTGGCCTCCTACGGGGACCGGAACCGGTTCCTGCCCGAGCTGCGCCGGTACGTGCACCCGACCGGGGACGGCGGCTTCGTGGCGGCGGGGGTGCCGTGGGCCGAGCTGTGTCCGCCGTGCCGGCCGGGCGAGGCGTGGACACGGGACCACGCCGACCTGGCGGCCGGCGGTCAGGCGGTGCTCGAGGAGACGCTGCTCGACCTGGTGCGCTGGCTGCACGGCCGGACCCACGACACGGTGCTGACGATGGCCGGCGGGGTGGCGTTGAACTGCGTGGCGAACTCGCGGATCGCGGCCGAGGGCCCGTTCGACCGGGTCTGGGTGCAGCCGGCCTCCGGGGACGCCGGCACCGCGCTCGGCGGTGCCCTGCTGCACGCCGCGGTGGCCGACCCGGCGCCGACCCGGCCGATGCCGAGCCCGGCGCTCGGTCGTGGCTGGCCGGACGCGGAGCTGGAGGCGTGGCTGAAGACGGCGGCAGTGCCGTTCGAACGGCCGCCGGACGTGGCCGCCACGGTGGCCGGGGCGCTGGCCGAGAACGCGGTGGTGGCCTGGTTCCAGGGCCGTTCCGAGTACGGCCCGCGGGCGCTCGGGCACCGCTCGCTGCTGGCCCACCCCGGCCGTTCCGGGAACCTGGAGCGGCTCAACGACATCAAGGGCCGGGAGCAGTTCCGGCCGGTGGCCCCGATGGTGCTCGCCGAGCGGGCACCGGAGATCTTCGACGGGCCGCTGCCCAGCCCGTACATGCTCTTCGTGCACGAGGTGCGGCCGGCCTGGCGGGACCGGATCCCGGCCGTGACGCACGTGGACGGCACGGCCAGGATCCAGACCGTCGACCCGGCCGAGGAGCCGCTGGTGGCCCGGATGCTGACGGAGTTCGAGCGGGCCACCGGGCTGCCCGTGGTGGTGAACACCAGCCTCAACACGGCCGGCCGGCCGATGGTCGACGATCCCCGGGACGCGCTGGAGTGCTTCGGCTCCGCGCCGGTCGACCTGCTGGCGATCGGTCCCTTCGTGGTGCGGCGGCGCGAGCTGTTCGACGGCGGGCGGGGCAGCGCGTGACGGCCGGCGAGGTTCCCGAGTACCCCGAGTACGCGGTGGTGGTGCCGACGCTCGGCCGGCCCTCGCTGGGGCGGCTGCTGGCGGCGCTGGCCGAGGGCGAGGGACCGGCCCCGGCCCGCGTCGTCCTCGTCGACGACCGGCCGCCGCGGGACCCCGAGCCACTGGACGTGTCGGTGCCGGAGGGCCTGCGGGACCTGGTGGAGATCGTGCCGGGCGGCGGACGCGGGCCGGCGGCGGCGCGCAACGCGGGGTGGCGGCGGGTGCCGGAGCCGTGGGTGGCGTTCCTCGACGACGACGTGGTGCCGGCCCGGGGCTGGCGCCGGGCGCTCGCGGCCGACCTGGCGGCCGCGGACCCCGGCACCGGCGGGATCCAGGCGCGGATCGAGGTGCCGGCGCCGAGCCACCGGCGGCCGACCGACTGGGAGCGCGGCACCATGGGCCTGGCGTCGGCCAGTTGGATCACGGCCGACATGGTCTACCGGCGGGCCGCGCTGCGGGACGTGGGCGGGTTCGACGAGCGCTTCCGGCGGGCCTTCCGCGAGGACGCCGACCTGGCGCTGCGGGTGCTCGCGGCCGGCTGGCTGCTGACCGTGGGCGAGCGGGTGACCACGCATCCGGTGCGGCCCGCGGGACCGTGGGCGTCGGTGCGGGCCCAGGCGGGGAACGCGGACGACGTGCTGATGGGCCGGCTGCACGGTCCCGGCTGGCGGCGGCGGGCGCGCGCGCCCCGGGGCCGGTTCCCCGGGCATGTGGCGGTGACGCTCGCCGGGCTCGGCGCGCTGGCGGCCCTGGCCGCCGGCCGGCCGCGGGTGGCGGCGGCCGGCGCGGGTCTGTGGCTGGCCGGCACCGCCGAGTTCGCCGCGGCGCGGATCAGGCCGGGGCCGCGCACGGCGGCCGAGCTGCGGCTGATGGCCGTGACCAGCGTGGCGATCCCGCCGGTGGCCGTGGCGCACTGGGTCACGGGCCTGGTGCGGCACCGCGGGGTCGGGCCGCGGCACGGGGTTCCGGCCGACATGTTTATATCGGGCATTTCGGGCAACTCGCTGGTCCATGACTGACCGCACGGCAGCCGGCGGAAGACCCTGGCTTCTCGCCCCAGGACCGCCAGGAGCCGCCCCCCGGCGCCGCCCGCCCGGGAGCCGCTCCCGGGTCCCGGACGCCGTGCTGCTCGACCGCGACGGCACCCTGATCGAGGACGTGCCGTACAACGCCGACCCGACCCTCGTGCGGGTGCTCCCCGGGGCGCGGGCCGCGCTCGACCTGCTGCGCGCGCACGGCGTGGCGCTCGGCGTGGTCAGCAACCAGTCCGGGGTGGCCGCGGGCCGCTTCGGCCGGGCCGAGGTCGAGGCCATGCGGCACCGGATCGAGTCGCTGCTCGGTCCGCTCGGCGTCTGGGCGGTCTGCCCGCACCTGGCGGCCGACGGCTGCGGCTGCCGCAAGCCGGCGCCCGGTCTGGTCATCGCGGCCTGCGCCGCGCTCGGTGTGGCACCGGACCGCACGGTGGTGATCGGCGACATCGGCAGCGACGTCGCGGCCGCGCACGCCGCGGGAGCGCGCGGCGTGCTGGTGCCCACCGCCGCCACCAGGACCGAGGAGGTCGCCGCGGCGCCCCTGCGCGCCCCCGACCTGCTCTCCGCCGCGCGGACGCTGCTGACCGGCGCGCCGCTCGTCGCGGGCGGTGCCCCGTGACCGCGCCGCTCGCCGCCGGCGCCGGCGCCCACCCGCCCCGCACCCTGGTCGTCCGACTCGACAGCGCGGGCGACGTCCTGCTGGCCGGGCCCGCGATCCGCGCCGCCGCGGCCGGCTCCAGCACCGTCGCGCTGCTGTGCGGCCCGCTCGGCGAGGCCGCCGGCCGGCTGCTGCCGGGGGTCGACCGGGTGCTGGTGTACGACGCGCCGTGGGTGCGGCTGGCGGCGCCCGAACTCGACCCGGCCGAGGTGACCTCGCTGGTGCGGCGCCTCGCCGCCGACCGGTACGACCGGGCGCTGATCCTCGCCTCCCACCACCAGAGCCCGCTGCCCGCCGCCCTGCTGCTGAAGCTGGCCGGCGTGCCCTGGATCGCCGCCGACAGCGAGCACTACCCGGGGTCGCTGCTCCAACTGCGCCACCAGCGGGCGCCCTACCGGCACGAGGCCGCCGCCGCGCTCGAACTCACCGAGGCGGCCGGCTTCCGGCTGCCCGAGGGCGACGGCGGGGAGCTGCGGGTGCGCCGGCCGCCCGACACCACCGCCCTCACCGGTGCCGGCCCCTACCTGGTGGTGCACCCCGGTGCCTCGGTGCCCTCCCGGACCTGGAGCGCCGAACGGGCGGCCCGGGCCGTCGCCGCGCTCGGCGAGGCGGGACACCGGGTCGTGGTGACCGGCGGCCCCGACGAGGCCGCGCTGACCCGGCGGGTGGCCGGCCGGCACGCCCTCGACCTGGGCGGCAGGACCGAACTGCCGGAGCTGGCCGGCGTGTTGCGCCAGGCCCGGCTGGTCATCGTCGGCAACACGGGTCCCGCGCACCTGGCCGCGGCCGTGCGCACCCCGGTGATCAGCCTCTTCTCCCCGGTGGTGAGCGCCGACCGCTGGCTGCCGTACCAGGTGCCCCACCTGCTCCTCGGCCAGCAGGACTCGCCCTGCGCCGGCACCCGGGCCAGGGAGTGCCCGGTGCCCGGCCATCCGTGCCTGGACTCCATCACCGACGAGGAGGTCCTGGCCGCCGTGGCACGGCTCACCGTCAGTGGGCCCCCCTGCGACTCGCTCGGACGAAAGGCACGGACATGAACATCCTCCTCTGGCACGTCCACGGCTCGTGGACGACGGCGTTCGTGCAGGGCAACCACACCTACCTGCTGCCGGTGCTCCCCGACCGCGGCCCCGACGGGCTCGGCCGGGCGCGCAGCTGGACCTGGCCCGACTCGGTCGTGGAGCTCCCGCCGTGGCGGCTGCGCGACGAACCGGTGGACGTGGTGGTGCTGCAACGCCCGCACGAGGCCGAGCTGGCCGAGCGGTGGCTCGGCGGCCGGCGCCCGGGGCGCGACCTGCCGGCCGTGTACCTGGAGCACAACGCGCCGGACGGCCGGGTGCCGCTCACCCGGCACCCGGTGGCCGACCGGGACGACGTGACGCTGGTCCACGTCACCCACTTCAACCGGCTGTTCTGGGACAACGGCGGCACCCGCACCGCGGTCGTCGAGCACGGCGTGGTCGACCCCGGGCACCGCTGGACCGGGGAGTTGGAGCGGGCCGCCGTCGTCGTCAACGAGCCGCTCCGGCGCGGCCGGGTCACCGGCACCGACCTGCTGCCCGCGCTGGCCGACGCCGTGCCGCTCGACGTGTTCGGCATGGGCACCGCCGAACTGCCGGCCGCCATCGGCGCGCCGCCCGACCGCTGCCGGGCGTGGGAGCTGCCGCAGGAGGCGATGCACGGCGAACTGGCTCGCCGCCGGCTCTACCTGCACCCGGTGCGCTGGACCTCGCTCGGGCTCTCCCTGATCGAGGCCATGCACCTGGGCATGCCGGTGGTCGCGCTGGCCACCACCGAGGCCGTGGAGGCGGTGCCCCGCGAGGCCGGGGTGCTCTCCACCAGGCCCGAGGTGCTGGCCGAGGCCGCCGAGCACTTCACGCGCGACCCGGAGGCGGCGCGCCGCGCCGGGGACGCGGCCCGGCAGGCGGCGCTGTCGCGGTACGGGCTCAAACGCTTCCTCGGCGACTGGGACCGGCTGCTGGAAGAGGTGATCCGCTGATGGCCAGAGCAGGACGGGAGCGGGGCGACCGACTCGACGTCGCGCTGGTCTCCGAGCACGCCAGCCCGCTGGCGGCGCTCGGCGGCGCGGACGCCGGCGGGCAGAACGTGCACGTGGCACAGCTGGCACGGGGGCTGGCGGCGCGCGGCCACCGGGTGACCGTCTACACCCGCCGGGACACGAGCGGGCTGCCGGCCACCGTGCGGCTTGGCCACGGCATCGAGGTGCGACACGTGCCCGCCGGCCCGGCCGAACCCGTGCCGAAGGACGAACTACTGCCCCACATGCCGGAGTTCAGCGAGCGGCTGGAACGTGAGTGGCTGCGGCGGCCACCCGACGTGGCGCACTCGCACTTCTGGATGTCGGGCCTGGCCACCTGGTGGGCGACCCGGGCGCTCCACATCCCCTTCGCGCACACCTTCCACGCCCTCGGCAGCGTCAAGCGCCGGCACCAGGGGGCCGCCGACACCAGCCCGCCGGGCCGCGTCGACTGGGAACGGCAGGTCGGCAACGGCTGCGACGTCACGGTGGCCACCTGCCGGGACGAGGTGGCCGAGCTGACGGCGCTCGGCGTGCCCGCCGACCGGGTGCGGGTCGTGCCCTGCGGCGTCGACCCCGAGTGGTTCGCGCCGGCGACCGGCGCCGAGGCCGCCACGCCGGGCCGGCGGGAGCGCCACCGGCTGCTGCAGCTCGGCCGCCTGGTGCGGCGCAAGGGCGCCGAGGTCTCGATCGAGGCACTGGCCGGGATCCCGGACGCCGAGCTGGTCGTCGCGGGCGGCGAGGCCGGCACCGCGGTGGCGGACGACCCGGAGGTGCAGCGGTTGCGGCGGGTCGCGGCGCGGCTCGGGGTGGCCGACCGGGTGCGGTTCACCGGCGCCGTGCCGCGCCCCGAGGTGCCGGCGCTGATCAGGAGCGCCGACGTGGTGCTCTGCCCCGCCTACTACGAGCCGTTCGGCATCGTGCCGCTGGAGGCCATGGCCTGCGGCGTGCCGGTGGTGGCCAGCGCCGTCGGCGGGCAGCGGGACACGGTGGCCGACCCGGCGACCGGGCGTCTGGTGCCGCCGGGTGACCCGGCCGCCCTCGCGGCGGCCGTCGGCGGGCTGCTCGCCGACCCGGCGGAGCGCGCCGCCTGCGGGGCGGCCGGCCGGCGGCGCGTGCTCACCCGGTACCGCTGGGCCTCGGTGGCGGAGGCGACCGAGGCGATCTACCAGAGCCTCCACGGTCGCCACCCGGCGGTGATCGGAGACCGGGTGTGAGCGCCGGGCCCCAGGGGCGGCGGCCCACTGCGGGAACCGGCGCCCGGACGTCGACCGAGAGGAAGGAGCACCCGTGAGCGACGAACGCGCGGCCCCCGAGCCGCACACGACGACGGCGCGCCCGAGTCGCCGCACGGCCGGAGACGCGAAGCTGAGGGCACCCGTGAGCTCATCAGCCACCGCGCGTGCGCACTGCGAGTCGCTGCGGCGTGCGCTGCGGCACTTCCAGGGCGATCAGGAGGCGGGCCTCGCCGAGGCCGCCGAGTGGGGCCGCCGGCTCGCGGTCGTCCTCACCTCGGGCGGCCGGCTGCTCGCCGCGGGCAACGGCGGCAGCGCGGCCCAGGCCCAGCACCTGACCGCCGAGTTCGTCGGCCGGTACGCCGGGGAGCGCGGGCCGTACTCGGCCATCGCCCTGCACGCGGAGACCTCGGCCGTGACCGCCATCGGCAACGACTACGGCTTCGACGAGGTGTTCGCCCGGCAGATCGCCGCGCACGGCCGCCCCGGCGACGTGCTGGTGCTGCTGTCCACCTCGGGCCGCAGCGACAACCTGCTGGACGCGGCGACCGCCGCCCGGGCGGCCGGGGTGCGGGTGTGGGCGATGACCGGGCCCCGCCCCAACCCGCTGGCGGCCCAGGCCGACTCGGTGGTCTGCGTCGAGTCCCCGTCCCCCGCCACCGTGCAGGAGATGCACCTGCTGGCACTGCACCTGGTGTGCGAGGCGTTCGACGAGGAACTGGCGGCGGCCGACCGCGCCGGGACGGTGCCCGCCGCCGTGCTCACGGAGGAGAGCTCATGAGCGGACGGCCGATCGTCGTGGTGGGGGACGTGCTGCTCGACCGGGACGTCACCGGCGAGGCCGGCCGTCTCGCGCCGGACGCCCCGGTGCCCGTGGTGGACGTCGCGTCCGAGCGGTGCCGGCCGGGCGGCGCCGGGCTCGCCGCCGCGCTCGCGGCGCGCGACGGCCGTGAGGTGGTCCTGGTGACCGCGCTCGGCCGGGACGAGGCGAGCGAGACGGTGCGCGCGCTGCTCCCCGCCGGGGTGCGGCTCGCCGAACTGCCGCTCGACGGCACGCTGCCGGTCAAGTGCCGGGTGCTGGCCGGGGACCGCCCGCTGATGCGGATGGACCACGGCGGCGGCGTCCCGGGGCCGCCGGGCCGCGCGGCGCTGGCGGCGCTCGACGAGGCCGGCGCGGTGCTGGTGGCCGACTACGGGCTCGGCACGGCGGCCGCGGTGCGCGCCGCGCTGCTCCGGGCCGCCGGGCGGGTGCCCGTGGTCTGGGACCCCCACCCGCGCGGCGAGCCGCCGGTCGCCGGGGTGCGCATGGCGACGCCCAACGAGCGCGAGGCCCGCTGGTTCCTCAGGCACCACCGGGCGGCCTCCGAGGGCGCCGTCGAGGACGCCGACGACTCGCTGCGCGCGCACAGCCGGCGCGGCTCGCTGCTGGCGGAGCGCTGGCAGTCGCTCTCGGTGGCCGTGACATTGGGCGAACGCGGCGCCGTGCTGGCCCGCGCGCACTGCGACGACCCGCTGTACCTCCCGGTCGACGCGTGCGGGGAGGGCGACCCGTGCGGGGCCGGCGACTGCTTCGCGGCGACGGCGACCACGGTGTTCGCGGACGGCGGCCTGCCGCCGGAGGCCGCCGATCTCGCCACCCAGGCCGCCGCGGCCTTCGTCACCCAGGACGGCGCCCGCCGCGGGTTCTGGTACAGCGAGAGCCGGCCCGCGGCCGCCCCCGGGCCGGACGGCGCGCGGGTCGACAAGCCGCGGCGTCTCGACGAGATCACCGCCCTCGCCGACCGGGTGCGGGCGCGCGGCGGGACGGTGGTGGCGGCGGGCGGCTGCTTCGATCTGCTGCACGCCGGCCACGTGCAGTTCCTGGAGAACGCGCGCCGCACCGGCGATCTGCTGATCGTGTGCGTCAACTCGGACGCCTCGGTGCGCCGGCTCAAGGGCCCGGGCCGCCCGCTGAACCACGCCGCCGACCGGATCCGGGTGCTCGCCGGGCTCGGCTGCGTGGACGCGGTAGCGGAGTTCGACGAGGACACCCCGCAGCGGCTGCTGCGGGCGCTGCGGCCCGACATCTGGGTCAAGGGCGGCGACTACAGCGTCCGTGACCTGCCGGAGGCGGCCGAGCTGCGCGAGTGGAACGGTCAGACCCTGGTGCTGCCCTATCTGGACGGCCGCTCCACGACCGACCTCGCCCGACGGGCCGCCCGCTGCCGGTCATGACCGGCCAACGGCGGGACCGCGTCCTGGTGTTGCGGGCGCTCGGCCTCGGCGACCTGCTGACGGCCGTGCCCGCGCTGCACGCGCTGCGGCACGCCTTCCCCGACCACCGGTTGACGCTGGCGGCCCCGGCCGCGCTGGCCGGCGCGGCCGCCGCCACCGGCGCCGTCGACGAGCTGCTGCCGACGGAGGCGGCCGGCCGTGGCGTGCCGCGCGCCATCCCCTGGCGCGGCCCGCCGCCCCGGATCGCCGTCGACCTGCACGGCTGCGGGCCGCTGAGCGTCGAGCCGCTGGCGGCGCTGCGCCCCGGGCGGCTGATCGGCTACGCCCGGCCCCCGGGTCCCGCCTGGCGGGCGTGGGAGCACGAGCGGGACCGCTGGTGCCGGCTGCTCGGCTGGCACGGGGTGCCCGCGGACCCCTCCCGGGTGGGCATCGCCGCGCCCCGGGCGCCGTCTCCGGCGCCCGGGGCCGTGGTGCTGCATCCGGGTGCCGAGGCGGGGGCGCGGCGCTGGCCGGCGGAGCGGTTCGCGGCGGTGGCCGCCGCCCTGGCGCCGCGCCGGGTGGTGGTGACCGCCGGCCCCGGCGAGGAGGGGTTGGCCCGGCGGGTGGCGGCGCTGGCCGGGCTGCCCCCCGGCGCGGTGCTGACCGGGCTCTCCTTCGACGGGCTTTCGGCGCTGGTCGCCGGGGCCGCGGCGGTGCTGGTCGGCGACACCGGCGTCGCGCATCTGGCGACCGCGCACGGCACGCCTTCCGTGGTCCTCTTCGGGCCCGTCTCGCCCCGGTTGTGGGGGCCGCCCCCGTTGCCCCGCCACCGGGCGCTGTGGTGCCCGGGGCCGGAGCGGGGCCCTCGGGTCGGGGATCCGCACGGCGTCCGCCCCGACCCGAGGCTGCTGCGCGTCGGCCCGCGCCAGGCGGTGGCCGCGCTGGAGGACGTGCTGGCCGCCGGCGCCCGGGGTCAGCCGATGTAGCGCCGCGCCTTCGAGGTGCGCTGGGCCTCCTCGAGCAGCGTCAGGCGGCGGTCCACCTCGGCCGGCAGCGGCCGGCGCTCCCGCAGCACCCAGGGGACGCCGGCGGCGGCCCGGGCCAGGGCCCGGGCGGTGGTGAGGTCCCGCGGCACCGAGCCGAGGAGGGCCGCGGTGCGGCGCAGCGCCGACCGTGGGGTGCGGCGCAGCCAGGTGAACCACAGGGTGTTGCGGATGCCGTCGGCCCGGCGGCGGCTCGGGTCGCGCAGCGTGGACGGGCGGTGGTGCAGCAGCATCTCCTCGTCGAAGACCAGCCACCAGCCGGCCGCCATCAGGTCGGCGGCCAGCAGCTCCTCCTCGCCGCCCAACCAGAGCCGGGGCGAGAAGCCACCGGCCCGCCGGAACGCCTCGGCGCGCAGCACGCTGGCCCCGGCGAGGAACGAGCCGAGGGCCGGCCCGGGCAGCCCCGGGGGGCGCGGCAGCGGCGATCCGCGCAGCTCCTCGACGATCGGGTCCTCGTGCCCGGCGGGCTCGACCACGATCCGGGCCGTGACCGTGGCGACCCCGGGGTGCGCGTCGAGGAGGTCGACGGCCCGCCGCAGCGAGCCCGGCTCCCACCAGGTGTCGTCGTCGCAGAACGCGAGGTAGGGGGTGGTGACGTGGCGGGCGCCGAGGTTGCGGCCCACGGCGCCCAGGTTGCTGCCGGGGCGCAGCAGGGTGACCTCGGGGTGCCGGTGGGCCACCGCCTGGGCGGTGCCGTCCGTGCTGCCGTTGTCGACCACGACGACCGGCGGCCGCTCCGGCAGTTCGGCGAGCCGGTCCAGGGTGTGCAGCAGCTCGCGGCGCCGGTTGTGGGTGATCACCAGCACGGTGACCCGGGGCTCAGCGGGTGGTGTCACGGGTCAGCTCCAGGTGGCGGACGGCGGCCTCCACCGCCGCCGGCAGCGGGCGCCGGGCGACGAGCGCGGCGGGCAGCCTGGGCAGCAGCTGGCCCAGGGCGCGGCGGGCGTCGCCGTCGCCGAGGGCCAGGCGCGCCAGCCGGCAGGTGTGGGCGAGGGCCACCGGCAGCGGTCGGCGCAGCCAGGCGGTGAGCGCCTCGTTGCGGTGGATCACCGTCGCCCGGCCGGGCCGGGGCCCGGGGTCGGGCCCGTGCACGGCGACGACGCGCGGGTCGTGGCACAGCACCCAGCCGGCGGCGGCCATGTCGTACGCCAGCAGGGTCTCCTCCGCGCCGAAGAACAGCAGCGGGTGGAAGCCGCCGGCCGCCAGGAAGGCGCTGCGCCGCACCACGGCGGCGCAGCCGAGGAAGCCGAGCACGGCGGGTCCTGGCAGCCCCGCGGGCCCGGGCAGTGAGGAGCCGGCGAGCAGGTCGTTGAGCGGGTCGGGGGCGCCGTCCGGTGCCACCCGGGTGTGGGCGGCGACCAGGCCGACGCGGGGGTCGGCGTCGAGCAGTTCGACGGCGCGGGCCAGCGAGCCCGGCTCCCACCAGGAGTCGTCGTCGCTGAAGGCCACGTAGGGCCCGGCCGCGGCCGCCACCCCGTCGTTGCGGGCCAGCGCCCCCCGGTTGGCGGGCAGGCCGAGGGTCCGCACGGTGGGGAAGTGCTCGGCCAGCATGCGTCGGGTGCCGTCGGTCGAGGCGTTGTCCACGACGAGGATCACCGGGTTCTCCGGCAGCTCGCGGAGCCGCCGCAGGGTGCCCGCGAGCCGGTCGCACCGGTCGCGGGTGGCGATGACCACGGTCAGGGCGCTGTCGGGCACGCCGCCCGGGTGCCCCGGCGCCCCGCGATCAAACCAGGGCCGAGCCGGCCTGGGCGGTGAAGCGCAGCGGGAAGTGGTTGAGGGTAGCCGGGATCGGCTCCCCGACGCGCGGCCGGACGGGCGAGTCGAGGCGGTAGCTGTGGTCCTCGAGCAGGGCCGCCAGCCAGGTGGAGGCGGTCAGCAGCACCAGGTTCTCGCCCGGGCAGCGGGCCGGGCCGGCGCTGAACGGGGCCAGGGCCGGGTCGCGTTCCGCCCGGCCGTCGAGCCAGATCTCGGGCTCGAACTCGTCCCCGTAGGGGCCGGCGACCTCGACGCGGTGGAAGTAGGGGGTGTGGGCGACGAAGGCGGTGCCGGCCGGCACCAGGGCGCCGCGCCAGACCGTGTCGAGGGTGGACTCGCGCAGCAGCAGCGGGGTCGTTGGCCAGAGCCGCACCGCGTCGAGCACGCAGGCCCGCAGGTAGCGCAGCGGGTGCGGCCGCGACAGGTCGGCGCCGGCGAACTCGGCGCGCGACTTGGCGAGCCGCCCGGGGTGCCCGGTCAGCAGGGCCAGGGTGCGCAGGGTGGCGGCGCCGGCGGCGTCGAAGGCGAACAGCCAGTGCGGCACCTGGCCCACCGGGTCGGTGCCCGGGGCGACGTCGAGCCCGTGCAGCCGGCCGACCAGGGTGTCGTCGCCCGCCTGGGCCGCGTAGCGGCGCAGCCGGCGCAGGAAATCGGCACGGGTCCTGCGGCGGGTGGGTCGCAGCAGCGACCAGTTGGCGGCGGTCCGCAGGCCGGCGAGCGAGTCGGTGATGCGGCGGTCGGCGCGGGCGGCGTCGCCCAGCACCAGCCGCCGCACCGAGCGCCACCAGCCGGCGGCGAAGACGTCCCAGGTCAGGCCGGTGGCCTCGGCCCGCTTCCGCACGGTGAGCGCCTCCTCGCGGATCCGCCGCACGGCGGCGGGCGCGATGTCGTGCAGCGGCCGCTCGGTCTCCAGCGCCAGCTCGTTGACCCGCCGACGCTCCCGACGCTCGGGGCCGACGCTGATCAGCGAGCCGTGCGGCTGGAACTGCTCCAGCGCCCGTCGCTTCTCCAGCACGGCCGGGGTGAACGGCTCCGGGCTCTCGCTCAGCACCCGCGCCAGGTCGTCGGGGTCGAGCAGCAGGGCCAGCGACCGGCCGGCGACCCGCAGCCCGAGCGGCCCGCGCCCGTAGCGCTCGCGCAGCTCGCGGAGGGTGTCGACGGCGGCCCGGTCCGCCCGCAGTCGCTCGGCGAGCGCCATGACGGACGAGCGCCGCTGGACCAGCCCCTCGGCGACGGCGGGCAGCAGCACCCGCGCCACCACCCGCGCCTGGTCGGCGGGCCTGATCCCGGGCAGCGTGGTGGTTTCCGTGGTGGTCATGCGGCCCTCCCGGATGCCGAAACGAGTCAGGCGGGCCCAGGGGCCCGCCCTTCGAGTCTGGGCCCACCCCGCCCGCGCCACATCTCGAAAGCCGCGCCCGCGCCGGTCGACGACGGCCCGGTACCCCCGCCGGCCGGCGGGGGTAGGTTGCCGGAATGAGGCGGGCGTGGGTGGTGGCGGTGCTGGCCGTGGCGGCGGTGCTGGCGGTGTTGGCGGTGGCGGGGGTGTTGGCGGTGGCGGCCGGGGCGGGCGGTGGGGCGGAGAGCGGTGACGGCGGTGGGGGTGGGGACGGGTACGTGTTGGTGGTGCGGGTGTCCGGCGGGATCGCGGGGGTGAACGACGTGATCACGGTCGCGGCCGACGGCGCGGTCACCGTCGAGCGGCGCGCCGGGGTGGAGGAACGGCGGCTCGGTGCGGAGGAGTTGGCCGAGCTGACGGCGCTGCTCGCGGGGCCGGAGTTCGCGGCGCTGCCCGGGGACGTCACGGGCTCGCCGGTGGCGGACGCCTTCACCTACGACTTCCGGTACGGCGGGCGCGCCGTGCGTGCCGACGACACCAGTCTGGTGCCGCCGTTGGACGAGATCCTCGCCCTGATCCGCTTGTGAGGCGGACGACAGGACCCCCCGGCGGGGGGCGGCGGCCTGGTGTGACGGGCGGGAAGCCGCTACCGTCCGGCGAGGCGTGACGCTCTCGCAGATCCGGCCCGTCCCGTTCCACCAACTCCGGCTCTGGGCACGCCTGTTCCCGAGGAATCACCCCCCATCGCCTTTGGAGCCGAGATGCAAAGACGACGCTGGGCGAGTGCGCTTCTCCTCGCCCTGTCGCTACCCCTGCTCGGAGTGCCCGCCGAGGCCGACTCCCCCGCGGAGCCGCCCGCCGCCGCGGCGCCGGCCGCCTCGGCGGCGGTGCCGCTCGAGGAGGTCACCGCGAGCGCCACCCAGGTCGCCTTCGGGCTGCGCCGCCCCGTCGCCATCGCCGCGCCGGACGACGGCACCGACCGCCTGTTCATCGTGGAGAAGCGCGGCACGGTCCGCGTCTACCACCCGGACACCGGCCTCGCGGCCACCCCGCTGATCGACCTCACCGCGACGGTCGACGAGTCGGGCAACGAGCGCGGGCTGCTCGGCATCGCCCTCGCGCCCGACTTCAACGCGAGCCGGGAGCTCTACCTGGCGTACACCGCGCTCCCCGACGGCGCGGTGACGCTGGGCAGGTACGACCTCGACGACGCGAGCCTCACCCCCCTGCTGTCGCAGGAGCACGCCGAGTACAGCAACCACAACGGCGGGCAGATCGCCTTCGGACCCGACGGCTACCTCTACTTCGGCATCGGCGACGGCGGCGGCTCGGGCGACCCGTACGACAGCGGGCAGCGCCTCGACACGCTGCTCGGCAAGATCCTGCGCCTGGACGTGAGCCGCTCCTGCGGCTCCCTCCCCTACTGCGTGCCCGCCGACAACCCGTACGTGGGCGTGGCCGGGGCCCGTTCGGAGATCTGGATCAGCGGGGTGCGCAACCCGTGGCGGTTCTCCGTCGACCAGGCCGACGGCTCGCTGTGGATCGGCGACGTCGGGCAGGGCAGGTGGGAGGAGATCGACCACCTGGAGGCGGGCGAGCAGGCCGGGGTGAACCTGGGCTGGTCCTGCTACGAGGGCTTCGAGGTGTTCGACGAGGCCCAGTGCGAGCCCGGCGCCGACTACACCGAGCCGGTCTTCACCTACTCGCCCTACACCGGCGGCTGCGCGGTGATCGGCGGCCGCGTCTACCGGGGCGAGCAGTACGCGGACCTGGTGGGCGGCACCTACATCGCCACCGACTACTGCTCGTCCACGGTGTGGGCGCTGCGCGAGGACGGCTCCGGCGGCTACCAGCAGGCCGAGATCGGCGAGTTCCCGACCCAGGTGACGGCCGTCGGTGAGACGGCGGACGGCGAGTTCTACGTCGTCAACGACCTGCCGGGCGGCCTGCACCGGGTCGAGTTCGAGCGCACGGGCCCGGCCTGCCGGGTCGACTACGACGTCACCTCCTGGGGCACCGGGCTGACCGTCGACATCACCCTCACCAACACCGGCACGACGCCGATCGACGGCTGGCGGCTGGAGTTCCCGCTGCCCATCGGGCAGACCGTCGTCTCCGACTGGAACACCGACCTGAGCCAGTTCGGCGACATCGTCAGGGCCAACAGCGCCACGCACAACGCCTCGATCGCGCCCGGCGCGAGCATCACCCTCGGCTATCTCGCCAACCACACGGGCGACGCCTCGCCACCCGCGCGGGTCACCCTCAACGACCGGGCCTGCGCCATCACGCGCTGACCCGGTGGGCCCGCCGCGTCACGCGACGCGGCGGGCCAGGGCCGGGGCCGGCTCGCCGGCCGCGGCGGGGTGGAAGATCCCGGCCAGCGCCTCGACGCCGTCGACCAGACGGGGCCCCGGGCGGGCGAAGGAGGCGTTGGCGTCCACCGCCCACAGCGGGAGCCCTGGCGGCAGCCGGTCGGCCACCGCGGCGGCCAGCCGGGCCGACTCGTCGAGGCCGAAGCCGCACGGCGCGCACACCACCACCTCGGCGCCGGCGGCGGCCACGTCGGCCCAGCCGGTGCGGAAGGACTCGGTGCCGGAGCCGCCGAGCACGCAGCGGCCGCCGGCGGCCTCGACCATGTCGGGCACCCAGTGCCCGGGCGCGAACGGCGGGTCCGTCCACTCCAGCAGCAGCGCGGGCACCGGCTGCCGGCCGGCGACCCGGGAGCGCACCGCGGCCAGCCGCCCCGACAGCTCGGCGACCAGCCGTTCGGCCCGGTCCCGGGTGCCGGTGGCGGCCCCGATGGTCAGGATCGACTCCAGCACCTCGGGCAGGGTGTGCGGGTCGACGGTCAGCACGTCGGCGCGGCAGGCGAGGAAGTCCAGCGCGTCGTGGACGGTGGAGACGTCGACCGCGCACACCGCGCACAGGTCCTGGGTGACCACCAGGTCGGCCCCGAGGCCGGCCAGCGCGCCGCTGTCCAGGTGGTAGAGGTCCTCGCCGGCCGCCATCCGCTCGCTCACCACCCGGTCGATCTCCGCCGGCGGCAGCCCCGCGGGCAGCGCGCTGGTGGAGACGACAGGCCGGGTGCGGGCCACCGGCGGGTGGTCGCACTCGAAGGTGACGCCGACGACGTCGTCGCCGGCGCCGACCGCGAAGAGGATCTCCGTGGCCGAGGGTAGGAGGGACACGATCCGCATCCCCCCACCGTACGTGCGGCGGAGCGGGGGGTCAGCCGTCCTGGCGGGGCAGTCCCGGCGGGTTGATCTCCGACTCCTCGACCGCCTCGTCGGCCAGGCCCCAGCGGTCGAGCACCTGGGCGTAGGTGCCGTTGTCGATCACCTCGTTGAGCGCGGCGGCCAGGGCCTCGACCAGCCCGTTGTCCTTCCTGGTGGTGGCGGCGATCTCGCCCTGGATCTCGTCGCCGCCGCCGGAGATGGTGCCGATGATCTCGGTCTCGCCGCTGACCCGGGAGTGGTAGGCGGCGCTCGGGTTCGGGCCGAGGTAGGCGTCGAGGCGTCCCGAGGAGAGCGCCAGGTAGTAGTCGGTGGGGGTCTGGTAGTAGGCGATGTCGGTGGCTTCGAGCCCGGCGGCCTCGTTCTGCTCGCTCCAGGAGATCAGGATCTCCTCCTGGTTGGTGCCCGAGCCGACGCCGATGCGCCGGCCGGCCACGTCCTCCGGCCCCTCCACCGTCCAGTCGGCGCCGGCCGGGGCCTCGAAGGCCACGTTGTCCAGCCGGTAGGTCGCGAAGTCGTACTTGTCCTTGCGCTCCTCGGTGACCGTGATGTTGCTGAAGCCGGCGTCGTAACGGCCGCTGTCCAGGCCGACGAAGATGTTCGCCCAGTCCACGGTCGACTGGCGCAGTTCGAGGCCGAGCACGTCGGCGACCAGGCTGGCGATGTCGGTCTCGACGCCGATCACCGTCTCGTCGTCGGTGGCGTAGAAGTTCAACGGCGGTGTGGCGCCGACCGAGTTGACGACCTCCAGGGTGCCGCGCTCGCGGATCTCGGCGGGGACGAGGGCGGCGATGTCCGGCACCTCGTCGGTGCGGATCCGGTCCTGGTCGGGGCTGGTGTTGACCTCGGCGGCGCGGTCGGAACGGCCCGGGTCCTGGGCGGCCTCCTCCTCCGGCTCACCGCAGGCGGCGAGGGAGAGGGCGAGGGTGGCGGCGGCGAGGGCGGTGGCCAGGCGGCGGGTGGGCGGCATGTGTGGTTTCCTTCCGCTGAGGGGCGACGAGGCGGGGAATGGCGGGGGTGTCAGAGCACCCGGGACAGGAAGGCGCGGGTCCGCTCGTGCCGTGGGCGGTCCAACACCTCCTGGGGCGGGCCCTGTTCGACGATCCGGCCCTCGTCCATGAAGACCACGGTGTCGGCCACCTCGCGGGCGAAGCCGACCTCGTGGGTGACGACGATCATGGTGGTGCCGGTCTCGGCGAGGCTCCGGATCACGGCGAGCACCTCGCCGACGAGTTCGGGGTCGAGCGCGGAGGTCGGCTCGTCGAAGAGCAGCACCTTCGGTTCGAGCGCGAGCGCGCGGGCGATCGCCACCCGCTGCTGCTGCCCGCCGGAGAGCTGGCGCGGGTAGCTGGCGGCCTTGTCGCCGAGGCCGACGCGGGCCAGCAGCGCCAGCGCCTGGGCCTCGGCCGCCGGCCGGGTCCTGCGGCGGGTGGCGATCGGGGCCTCGGTGACGTTCTCCAGCACGGTCAGGTGCGGGAAGAGGTGGAAGTTCTGGAAGACGAAGCCGATGTGCGCGCGCTGCCGCAGCACGTCGCGCTCCTTCAGCTCGCGCAGCGTCCGGCCGGCGCGGCGGTAGCCGATCAGTTCGCCGTCGATCCGCACCGAGCCGCGGTCGAGCCGCTCCAGGTGGTTGATGCCGCGCAGCAGCGTGGACTTGCCGGATCCCGAGGGGCCGAGGACGACGGTCACCTCGCCGGCCCCGACGCGCAGGTCGACCCCGCGCAACACGTGGAGCTGCCCGAACCACTTGTGGACGCCCCGCACGTCGACCATCGCCACGGGCGCGCTCATCCGGCGCCACCCCGCTCGGCGAGCGACCGGCGGCGGCCCGGCGCGGTGGCGCGGAGCTCGTCGAGCCGCACCCGCAGCCGCCGCAGCGGGCCCGGCGTGGGCTCGCGTTCGGCGCCGCGCGCGAAGCGCCGTTCGACGTGGTACTGCGCGACGGAGAGCAGCGTGGTCAGGACGATGTACCAGACGGTGGCGACCATCAGCAGCGGCACCACCCGCCCGTTGCGGCGGTAGATCACCTGCACCTGGTAGAAGAGTTCGCCGATCGCCATCACCGAGACGATGGAGGTGCCCTTGAACAGCGAGATGATCTCGTTGGCCGCGTTGGGCAGGATGCTCCGCATCGCCTGCGGCAGCACGACGCGCCGCAGCTGTCGGAGTCGGGGGATGCCGAGCGCCGCGGCGGCCTCCCGCTGGCCGGGGTCCACGGCGAGCACGCCGCCGCGGACGATCTCGGCGGCGTAGGCGGCCTGGTGGAGGGCGAGGCCGATGACGGCGGCGGTGGTCGCCCCGATCAGGTCCATCGTCTCGACCCGCCACAGCACCGGGCCGAACGGGATGCCGAAACCCAACTCCCGGTAGAGGTAGGCGAGGTTGAACCAGAAGAGCAGTTGGACGATCAGCGGGATGGAGCGGAAGGCCCAGACGTAGGTCCACGCGACGGTGCGCAGCACCACGCTGTGGGACAGCCGCATCAGGCCGATGACGACGCCGAGGGCGAAGCCCAGGGCGGTTCCGTACACGGTGAGTTGGACGGTCAGCCAGACGGCGCCCACGACGCTGTCGGCCAGCAGGTAGTCGAAGAACACCGGCCAGTCCCAGCCCGGGTTGGTGACGAGCCCGTGGGCGAACTGGGCCAGCAGGACCAGGACGGCGAGCCCGGCGAGCCAGCGGAGGTGGTGCCGGGCCGGCACGATCCGCAGGGTGCTCAGGTCGTCGTCGAGGTCCGTGTCGGGGCGGGCGGTGCCGGGGGGCGCGAGGTCCATGTCGGCGTCTCCGGTCGCTTGGGCGGACGGGGAGATGGCGGCGGCAGCTGCTTCTCGAACGCCAGGGGGCCGATGGTCTCGGGGTCGGCCTCGGTGTCGAAGAGCGGGGTGTAGCCGCTGGCCAGGTAGAGGCCGCGCGCCTCGGGTTGGCGCGGCCCGGTGGTGAGGAAGATCCGGCGGTAGCCGTGCGCGGCGGCCGCCCGCTCCAACTCGTGGACGACGCGCCTGGCGAGGCCGCGCCTGCGGTGCGCCGAGTGGGTCCAGATCCGCTTGAGTTCGGCCGTGGCCGGGTCGTACCTGCGGTAGGCGCCGCCGGCCACGGCCGCGCCGTCGCGCAGCAGGAGCAGCAGCAGGCCGTGCGGCGGCGCGAACTCCTCCTCCGGATAGCGGGACATCTCGTCGGCGCCGCCGCCGTACCGGGTGCGGTACTCGTGCTCCAGTTCGGTGAGCAGCGGCCTGGTGAGCGGGTCGGAGACGCGGGCGGGGACGACGGCGAGGCCGTCGTCCCGGCCGGGCGTGCGCGTCCCGTGGTTCGTCGACGTCACGGCTGAGTTCTCGCTTCCTGTTCCGAGGGAGCGGTGGCTGGCGTGCGCGGGGCACGGCCCGGCGCCGGCGGGGCGCGGGGCGCGGAACGGGAACTCAGCTACAGAGACAGCTGGCGGAACGGCTCAGGTCGATCGGGAGGCACCGGACCAACGGCGGTGCGAGAACCGGTCCGTGCACGGCCGTACCCCCTCACCCGAGAGCCGGAAGGCGACGCCACCCGGCGGGCGTTGGCCGGGTGGAACGAACGTGAAGCTAACAAAGGCGGTTCCGGCTTGTCCACGGCCTCGGCGAACCGTCCATGCGCCGGCCACACGCCCGCAACAACCGGGGCACGCGGCGGCGTTCGGGCCGTGGGCCGGCAGGTTTCGCGGGGTGGGTCAGGCGCCCCAGTAGCCGGGGGACTCCTGCCCGACGGGCAGCGCGCCCTGGGCGGGGACGGGCGCCGGCACGTACCAGTCACTGCCGTAGAGGACCTGGCACATGCCGGTGAGCAGCCGGGCCACGTCGGCCTGCGGGCGGACCACGAGGCGAAGGTAGGAGCTGCTGCTGTGCAGCTTGTTGCCGCACTCGCGGACCAGCACGCCGTGTTCGGCGAGCAGCCGGTCGCGCAGCAGCGCGCCGTCGACGCCCTCGGGGAGCTTCACCAGGATGAAGTTGCCCTGGGAGGGGAAGGCGGTGATGCCAGGCAGCTTGCTGAGCTGACGCAGCATCTCCTGCCGGTCGGCGTGCACCTGTTGGAGGCTCTGGCGGTACTCCTGCCGGTGCTCCCGGATCGCGAACACCACGTACTCGGCGAGCGAGTTGAGGTTCCACTTGGGCAGCGCGTCCCGCACCCGCCTGGCCAGCGCGGGGTTGGCGACCAGGTAGCCGAAGCGGATGCCGTGCAGCCCGAAGTTCTTGCCGAGGCTCTTGAGCACGACGACGTTGGGCAGCAGCACCGCCTCCTGGGCCACGCTGGGCTGCGGCTCGCTGCTGACGAACTCGATGAAGGACTCGTCGACCACCACCAGGTCGAGGTCGATCAGGGCGTGCAGCATGCTGATGACGGCCTGCCGCGGCAGGTAGCCGCCGTCCGGGTTGTTGGGGTTGCAGATCACGGCGGTGCGCGAGCCCCGCGACTGCACGAAGGAGACGAAGGCGGCCGGGTCGAGGGCGAAGCCGCGCTCCTCCGGCAGCGGGAACATGTCCACCCGCTTGCCGGTCTCCATCGGCTGGTCGGTCCACCGGCCGAAGGTGGGCACCGGGACGGCGAGGCTGTCACGGACCAGCAGGTGGTCGATCCAGGTGATCAGCTCGGTCGAGCCGTTGCCCATGGCGACCGTCTGCGGGTTGAGTCCGAGCACCGAGCACAGCTCGGCCGCGATGGTGTCGGCGCCGCTCGGGTAGTAGGTGAGGATCCCGCGCAGCTCGCGGGCCAACTGCTCGAACATGGCGGGGGTCGGGAAGTACGGGTTGCAGGGGATGCAGAAGTCGACCGTGCCCTCCGCGCCGCCGGCCCTGCTCAGGGAGAAGAACGACGGGCTGTGGGCGGTGCTCGCCCGGAACAGCTGCCGCACGTTGTCCGGCCGGCCCCCACCGCCTGTGGTGGCGAGACCGCCCGCGCCCTCCGACGGGTTGATGGCGACAGTCAATCCGACGACCTCCTCGGTCACTTCGCTGCCCGGACCTGCCGGACCGCGACCCTCCGCTCCCCCGGTGTCCCGAGGGTGGCACCGGGAGCGCGGCGGGAGCGCGGATTGCGTCTAGATGGATAAGAAACGCGTCGCGTAGTACTCCTTGGGGATCAAGGAGCCGTGTCAGTCACTCACCGGAGGTCCCGATGTCCGTTCGCCGTGTCATGCCCGTCATCCAGTCGGAGGCCGTGGCGGAGAGCCGGGGTTTCTACGGTCTGTTGGGCTTCGAGGAGGTCATGGATCTCGGATGGATCACGACGTTCGCGTCCCAGGCCACCCCGGCGGCGCAGATCAGCGTCATGACCGCCGACAAGACGGCTCCGGTCACCCCCGACCTGAGCGTGGAGGTCGACGACGTGGACGCGGTCCACGCGGCGGTGCGGGAGAGCGGGGCCGAGATCGTCCACCCGCTGAGCGACGAGGAGTGGGGCGTGCGGCGCTTCTTCGTCCGCGACCCCAACGGCCGGGTGATCAACGTGTTGAGCCACCGCTGACGCCCCTCCCCCGGCCGACGTCGGTACCACCGCCACCGGGACCCTGCCGCGGGACGGCAACGGGCTCTACCCCAGGGCCGTCCGCCTCGCGCACAGCGGCCCGGCCAACGGCCGCCCAGGCGTCAGAACAGGCCGCCACCCGCGTGAATGGTCTGGCCGGTGATCCAGCCGCCGTCCCGCGAAGCGAGGAAGGCCACGACCGCCGCGATGTCGGAGGGCTCGCCGAGACGGCCGAGGGGTGCCCGCGCGCGGGCTTCCGCCAACTGTTCGGCGGACGTGGTCGACAGCAGGGTGTCGGTGCGGGTCGCGCCGGGCAGGACGTTGTTCACGGTGATCCCGCGCGGCCCCAGTTCCTTCGACGCTGACCGAACCATCTGCTCGGCGGCCGCCTTACTGGCCGCGTAAAGGCCGGCGGACGGCCGCGCCGTGACGGTCACCCCGCTGGATATCACCACGATGCGCCCTCCGTCCCGTAGGCGGTGGGCCGCCTCGCGCAACGCCCAGAAGATGGGCCGCGTGTTCGTGTTGAAGAGGAACTCGAAGTCCTCGTCGGTCGCGTCGGCCAGCGGCGCGAACCGGGCGACGCCCGCGTTGGCGACCAGGATGTCGAGGGCGCCGTGGGTGTCCTCAACCGCCTCGAACAGCCCGCGTAGTTGGTCGGGGTCCGCCACGTCGGCGCGTACGGCCGTGGCGTGGCCGCCGGCGCTCTCGACAGTGGCCACGACCTCGGCGGCGGCCTCGGCGTCGTCGCGGTAGTTCACGATCACCCGTACCCCGTCCGCTCCCAGCCGTTCGGCGATGCCCCGCCCGATTCCTCGCGAAGCCCCGGTGACCAGGGCGACTCGTCCGCCTGACACGTGCCCGTCCTCCACTCGCCAAAATAATCAATGATCCCGACAGTCGAGATCATCGACTTTATTGGTCGAGGATGTCAACCACCTGCCCAGTAGACTGACCTCATGACGTCCGAAGACCTCGCCGCCGCGGTGGCCGCGCTGCACCGCGAGGTCTCCCTGCTCTACACGGAGATCGCCCGCGACCTCGAACTGACCAGCCAACAGACCCAGTTGCTGTGCGCCCTGTCCCGCAGGCCGTCCTTCGGCGAACTGGCCGCCACGCTCGGCTGCGACAAGACGAACGTGACCGGCATGGTGGACCGGCTCGAGAAGCGCGGCCTGCTCGCCCGCGAGCCGGACGCCAGGGACCGGCGGATCAGCCGCGTGGTGCTCACACATGCCGGCGACGAGCTCAGGCAACGGATCCGGCACCGCTTCGGCGCCGCGGCAACGGAGCGGTTCGGCAACCTGGCGCCGGAGGAACGCGCACGTTATGCCGCTCTGGCGGCCGTGCTCACCGGCTGACGACGACTCCAGCTCGGAGCGACCGGGGCGGCGCCGGGCGCGAGCCGCGCTTGGCGACGCACACGCTCGGCGACCGGGCGCCCCCACCGCGGGACTGTGCGCGGTCACCGGACCGCCGCTTGAAGCAGCGCCGCGGCGGGCGGGGTGGGCGTCAGTCCTCCGGGGAGTCGGCTGACTCGATCGCGGCCGGGCGGAGTTGGGCCGCGCGGATGCGGGAGACGTCCAGCTTCTCGGTGCGGTCGAAGCGGTAGATGCCGTTCTGTTCCTGGAAGACGTCGGTGAGTTGGGTGTAGCAGTAGCCGAACATGTCGGGATTTTCGAGGAGCACGCCAGTGAGGCCGGCGAAGCGGGTGTGGAACTCCTCCTCGTCGCGCGGGCGGTCGCCGTAGCCCCAGGACTCGTGCCGGTCGTCGCCGCGTGCCTCGGCGGCGGTCTCGGGGTGCCACCAGATGCCGCCGAACTCGCTGACGAAGTACGGCTGGCCGCGGTACGGCAGGGACCAGGGGCGGCCGTCGGGCGAGGCGTTGACGAACGGGTCGCCCTTGGCGAGGCCGGCGAGGAGTTCGCGGAACGCGGTCGGGTCCTGCTCGTAGCTGTGCGAGTCGTAGACATCGCTCTCCGGCACCCGGTGCGCGTAGCCGGAGGCGTCCAGGACCGGCCTGCTGGTGTCCATGGCCTTGGTGGCCAGGTACATGGCGCGGGTGACGTCGTCCAGCTCCGTGATCCGGTCGTGGAGCCGCTGGTGGGTCTCGTTGAGCGGGCACCAGCCGACGATCGCGGGGTGCGAGTAGTCGCGCTCCAGGGCCTCCAGCCACTGCGCCACGTAGGAGGCGTCGGGGCGCTGGTTGTCGTCGGCGGTGGCGCCGGTGTTGCAGCCCCAGTCGCCGAACTCGCCCCAGACCAGGTAGCCGAGCCGGTCGGCGTGGTACAGGAAGCGCTCGTCGAAGACCTTCTGGTGGAGCCGGGCGCCGTTGAAGCCGGCGGCCATGGCGAGTTCGATGTCGCGCACCAGGGCCTCGTCGCTCGGCGCGGTCATCAGGCCGTCCGGGTACCAGCCCTGGTCGAGGACGAGGCGTTGGAAGACGGCGCGGCCGTTGAGGGTGATGGCCCGGCCACGCCTGCCGACCGAGCGCAGCCCTGCGTAGCTGTCCGCGGCGTCGACCAACGCTCCGTCGCCGTCCAGGAGTTCGAGGCGCAGTTGGTAGAGGTGCGGGTCCTCGGGGCTCCAGGGCCTGGCGCGGTCCTCGGGCACCGGCAGATGGAGGCGGGGGGCCAGGTCGAGGTCGGCGCGGACCTCGGCGCGCGCCACCTCGCCGGCGGCGTCGGAGAGCACGGCCCGCACCCGGTGTCCCGGCCGGTTCTCGGAGAGCGGCAGTTCGAGGTGGAAGGCGGAGCCGGCCAGGTCGGGGGTGACGCGGGGCCTGCGCAGGTGGGCCTCGGGGACGGGTTCGAGCCAGACGGTGCCCCAGATGCCGGTGGTCCGCGTGTAGTTGCAGTCGTGGTTGGCGTACTTCACGGCCTGCTTGCCGCGGGCCTGCGGGCCGAACCGGTGGTCCCTGGCCCGCACCACGAGGGTGACGGAACGGCCGTGCCCGGGCACCTCGCCCAGGTCGGCGGTGAACGGGGTGAAGCCGCCGCGGTGCCTGGCGACCTCGACGCCGTCGGCCCAGACGGTGGTGTCGTGGTCGACGGCCTGGAAGTGGAGCAGCGCCCGGCGCCCGGCCCACTCGGCGGGCAGGGTCACCGTCCTGCGGTACCAGACGGCCTCCAGGAAGTCGGTCTCGCCGATGCCGGAGAGCTCCGACTCGGGGCAGAAGGGGACGGTGATCTCGCCGTCGAGTTCGCGGTCGAGCAGGCCGCGTTCCAGGCCGCTGTCGCCGCGGTCGAACTCGAACTGCCAGGCGCCGTTGAGGTTGAGCCAGTCGCCGCGGGTGAACTGCGGTCGCGGGTACTCGGGCCGCGGCACGGCGGAGGGGGTGGACACACGAACTCCTGTCTGAGCTTTCGGGAACGGTCAGGCGCCGCCGAGGCCGGTGGTGGCCACGGACCTGACGACGCGTCGCTGGAAGAAGAGGAAGACGACGATCAGCGGGGCGGCCGCCACCACCGCGGACGCCATGGACTGGGCGTAGACGAGGCCGAAGGTGTCCTTGACGGTGGCCAGGCCGACCGGCAGCGTCATCAGGTCGGGGTCGTTGGTGACGATGTAGGGCCACAGGAAGTTGTTCCAGGCGCCGATCAGCACGAACACCGAGACCGCGGCCACGATGGGCCGGGAGAGCGGGAGCACCACGGAGCGGAAGACCTGGAGTTCGGACGCGCCGTCGAGCCGGGCGGCCTCCTCGAGCTCGCGCGGGATGGCGTCGAAGAACCGCTTGAGGACGAACACCATCATCGGCGCGACGGTCTGCGGCAGGATGACGGCCCAGTAGGTGTCCACCAGGTCGAACGCCAGCATCTGCTGGAACAGCGGCACGATCAGCAGCTGCGGCGGCACCAGGATGGCCGCCACGGTGACGGCGAGCAGCGCCCGGCGGCCGCGGAACGTGCCGCGGGAGAGGCCGTAGGCGGCGAGCGTGGAGACGACGACGGTGATCACGGTGACCGCGCCCGTGATCAGCACGCTGTTGAGCGCCCACAGCGGCACGTTGCCGCCCTCGAAGATGCGCCGGTACGCCTCCAGGGTGAGGGCGCCCTTGAGCGGGTTGAGCCCCGGGGCCGCGGCGTCCTGCTCGCTCTGCAGGGAGGTGCACACGGCCCAGACGAACGGCAGCAGCCACAGCGCCGCGAACAGCGTGAGCGCGCCGCCGGCCAGCGCCCTGGGCAGCCGGCCGGCGCCGAGCGTCAGCGGCGCGCCCCGGTCCTCGTGGTGGCGACGGCGGGGGCGGGTGGCGGTGGTGACCAGAGACACGGGTCAGCCCTCCCGGCGCGGCATGAACCGCAGTTGGGCGATCGATATGACGATGACGAGCGCGAAGAACAGGTAGGAGATGGCGGAGGCGTAACCCAGCCGGTAGCCGGTGAAGCCGACGTCGTAGACGTACTCGAGGATGGGCCGGGTGGTGCCGTCGGGCCCGCCCTTGGTGAGGATGAAGATCTGGTCGAACACCTTGAGCGAGGCGAGCACCTGGAGGGTGGCGACCAGCACGGTGGTGCGGCGGAGTTGGGGCAGGGTGACGGACCACAGCCGGCGCCAGGCGCCGGCGCCGTCGAGCGCGGCGGCCTCCTGGAGGGTGTCGGGCAGCGACTGGAGCGCGGCCAGGTAGAGCAGGAAGTTGAAGCCGACGGTCCACCAGACGGTCAGCGCGGCGATCGACCACATGGCCCAGGACTCGTCGGAGAGCCAGCTGACCGGGCCGAGGCCGACCGCGTCCAACGCCTGGTTGGCGAAGCCGAGTTCGGGTTGGTAGAGCCAGTTCCAGATCATGGTGACGACGGTGACCGGCAGCAGGTAGGGGGCGAAGAACGACAGCCGCCACACCCACTGGCCGGCGAGGCCGGTGTGCACCAGCAGCGCCATGGCCAGCGCGACGAGGACCAGCGGCACCGCGGAGATCACGGTGAAGAACACGGTGTTGGCGAGGCTGCGCCACATGTCGGGATCGCCGAGCGCCTCGGCGTAGTTGGCGAGGCCGACGAACTCGGTGCCCCGGAGGGTCAACGACTCGTCGGTGAGGCTCATCCACACGCCGTGCGCCACCGGCCAGAGCAGGAAGAGCGCGAAGAGCACGGCGAAGGGGAGGACGAAGAGGGCCCCGGTGCGGCGGGGGCCGGGCCGCCGGGTGGCGGCCTCGGACGGTGTGGTGGTGGCGGTGGTGCCGGCGCGGGCGGCCGCCGCGGGCGTCGATGCTGTGGTGGACACGCGGGACTCCGGGGAAGTGGGGACGCGGCGGCCGTCAGACGACGGGGTTGGGCTGGTCGAGCAGTTCGGCGCACTCGTCGATCAGCCGCTCCACCGCCGCCTCGGGCGAGGCGTCGCCGAGCAGCACGGCCTGGAGCGGCTGGCACATCTCGTTCTGGAAGGTGGAGCCGGCCCCGGTGAACCAGGTGGGCGGGTCCAGGACGGCGCTCTCGGCGGCGTCGACGTAGGAGGACTGCGGTTGGAGCTCGTGGTAGGCGGGGTCGGTCGTCACCGGCTGGTAGGCCGGGATGTGGCCGGCGCTGGCCCAGGTGAGGCTGCGCCGGAGGATCTCGGCGACGTAGCGGTGTGCCTCGCGGCGCCGCGCCGGGTCCGGGTTCTCCTGGTGGGGCAGCACGAAGCTGTGCGAGTCGGCGAAGGCGCCGGGCCGGCCGAACACCGGCGGGAAGGGGGCGGCGCCCAGCGGCCGGCCGGCGGCCGCCAGGGTGGGCAGCTCCCACTCCCCCACCATCAGCAGGCCGCCGCGTCCGCCGTTGAAGGCCGCCATGGCGCCGAAGTAGTCCAGGTTGTTGGGGTTGGCCCGGCCGTCGAAGAGGTCGCGCATGAAGGTCACCGCGCGGAGGGCGGCGTCGGCGTCGATCTCCGGCGGGCCGCCGTCCGGCAGCGCGAAGGTGGCGCCGGTCTGGGCGTAGAGGCCGTGGAAGAGCCGCCAGGTCTGCGCGGGGTCGAGCACGTGGCCGAAGAGCATGCCGGCGGCGCCGCTCGCCTCGGCCAGCGCGGCGCCGGCGGCCAGCGTCGCCTCCGGGGAGTCGAGTTCGACGAGCCGGCCCGCGCCGTCGAGCAGCCCGGCGCGGTCGGCGATCTCGGTGTCGTAGAAGACGACGAAGGGGTGGGTGTCGAGCGGGACCGCGTAGAGCCGGCCGTCGTGGTGGGACCGCTGCCAGAGCCCGGGCACGAAGTCCGCCTCGGTGATGCCGAACTCGGCGAGCAGGTCGAGGTCGAAGGGGTCGAGCAGGCCGCCCGGCGCGTAGCCGGCCATCCGGGAGAGGTGGAGCACCGCGACCTCGGGCGGCCGGCCGCCGGCGGCGGCCATGGCGAGCTTGGTGTAGTAGGACGGGCCCCACTCCAGGATCGTGCGGTCGACGCGGAAGCCGTCCCGGCCGCCCGAGACGTCGGCGATCATCTCGTCCATCAGCATGCCGTCGCCGCCGGAGAAGGGGTCCCAGACCCGCAGGTGGTTGGGGCCGCCGGCGGATCCGGGGGCGGCGCAGCCGCCGAGCGTCCAGGGGGCGAGGGCGGCGCCGGCGCCGGCGAGTCCGAGGCCGAGGAGCCGGCGGCGCCCCAGCCGGGGCGGGCCGCCGGGATCGGCGGGCCCAGGGGGACGGCCAAGGGGTCGGTCAACGCTCATCTCGCACCTCTTTCGACGCCCTCCGTTGGACGCGCGGCCTTTTTACATCGATGTACATTCGCTGTAAAGGCCCCGGTCACGACACGAAGGGGGCGGGGCACGCGGCACGTAGGATCGGGGGTCGGCTCCGAGGAGGTTGGGTGGCCAGGCCCAGGATCAAGGACGTGGCGCGGCGCGCGGGCGTCTCCGAGAAGACCGTGTCGAACGTGATCAACGACTACGCGCACGTCTCGGAGCGCACCCGGCGGGTGGTGCGGGAGGCCATCGAGGAGCTGGGCTACCGGGTCAACCTGGCCGGCCGACACCTGCGCCGGGGCCGCACCGGCATCGTGGCGCTCGTGGTGCCCGAGCTCGACATCCCCTACTTCGCCGAGCTGGCCAACGGCATCATCGCGCACGCCGAGCGGAAGGACCTGACGGTCCTGGTGCACCGCACCAGAGCCGACCGGGAGCACGAGCTCGCGGCGCTGGACGGCTTCCGCTCCGACTTCGCGGACGGGGTGATCCTCTCGCCGCTCGCCCTCACCGGGGACGACCTGCGGGAGCGCCGCGGCACGCTGCCGCTGGTGCTGCTCGGCGAGACCGTGGAGCCGGGGTTCGCCGACCACGTGGCCATCGACAACGTGCTGGCGGCGCGCGAGGCCACCGCGCACCTGCTCGGGCTCGGCCGGCGGCGGATCCTGGCGGTCGGCGGCCGGGACCGTCCCGGCCCCGGCACGGCGGAGGCCCGCACCCTGGGCTATCGGCGGGCGCTTGAGGGGGCGGGGCTGGCGTACGACCCGGCCGCGGTGTGGCCGGTCGCCGAGTTCCGGATGCCGCACGGCGCGGCCGCGGTCGCGGAGGCGCTGGCCGCCGGGCACCGGTTCGACGCGCTGCTGTGCCTCAACGACCAGTTGGCGCTCGGCGCGCTGCGGGCCCTGCACGAGCACGGCCTGCGGGTGCCGGAGGACGTGGCGGTGGTCGGTTTCGACGACGTGGAGGCCGGCCGGTACAGCGTGCCGACGCTGACCACGGTCGCCCCCGACACCGACGCGGTGGCCTCGGTCGCGGTCGAGCTGCTGCTGCACCGGATCGCCGAGGCGGGCGACGGCGGGGAGCCGCCGGCCCCGCCGGACGAGCGGGTGGCCCCGCACCGGCTCGTGGTGCGGGAGAGCACGACGGGCGCCGAACGTTCCGTCCGGTGAGGCCGATGACGGGGGTCACTGTCGACCCGGACCCCCCACAAGATATCTTGACGTCAAGACGACGTAGACGTGAGAACGTGAAGCGGAGTAGCGGTGACTGACTCGACCATCATCTATACGCACACCGACGAGGCCCCGGCCCTGGCGACGTACTCGTTCCTCCCCGTGGTCCAGGCGTATGCCGCGACGGCCGGCGTCGGCGTCGAGACCCGCGACATCTCGCTGGCCGGGCGGATCATCGCCTCCTTCCCCGAGTACCTGGAGGAGTCGCAGCGCATCGACGACGCGCTGGCCGAGCTCGGCGAGCTGGCCAGGACGCCGGCCGCCAACATCATCAAGCTGCCGAACATCTCGGCGTCCATCCCGCAGCTGAAGGCGGCCGTCGCCGAGCTGCGCGAGCAGGGCTACGCGCTGCCGGACTACCCGGACGACCCGCGCACCGACGAGGAGCGGGAGATCCGCGCCCGCTACGACCGGGTCAAGGGCTCGGCCGTCAACCCGGTGCTGCGCGAGGGCAACTCCGACCGCCGGGCGCCGGCCTCCGTGAAGAACTACGCCAGGAACCACCCGCACCGGATGGGCGCCTGGTCGGCGGAGTCGAAGACCAACGTGGCGACCATGGGCGTCGACGACTTCCGCTCGACCGAGAAGTCCGTGACGATCGCCGAGGCGGGCTCGCTGCGCATCGAGCTGGCCGGGGACGACGGCTCGACCACGGTGCTGCGCGAGTCGGTGCCGGTGCTGGCGGGCGAGGTCGTGGACGCCTCCGTGATGCGGGTCGCGGCGCTGCGCGAGTTCCTGACGGCGCAGATCGCCAGGGCCAAGGCCGAGGGCGTGCTGTTCTCGGTGCACCTGAAGGCCACCATGATGAAGGTCTCCGACCCGATCATCTTCGGCCACGTGGTGCGGGCCTTCTTCCCGAAGACGTTCGCCGCCCACGGTGAGACGCTGGCGGCGGCCGGGCTCACCCCGAACGACGGTCTCGGCGGCATCCTCAAGGGCCTGGAGTCGCTGCCCAACGGCGCGGAGATCAAGGCGTCCTTCGATGCCGAGCTCGCCGAGGGCCCGGCGCTCGCCATGGTCGACTCGGACCGGGGCATCACCAACCTGCACGTGCCGAGCGACGTGATCGTCGACGCCTCGATGCCGGCCATGATCCGCACCTCGGGCCACATGTGGGGCCCGGACGGCCAGGAGGCCGACACCCTCGCGGTGCTGCCCGACAGCTCCTACGCCGGCATCTACCAGGTGGTCGTCGACGACTGCCGCGCCAACGGCGCCTTCGACCCGGCCACCATGGGCTCGGTGCCCAACGTCGGGCTGATGGCGCAGAAGGCCGAGGAGTACGGCAGCCACGACAAGACCTTCGAGATCCCCACCACCGGCACCGTGCGCGTCGTCGACGAGTCGGGGAACGCGGTGCTGGAGCAGGCGGTCGGCGCGGGCGACATCTTCCGCATGTGCCAGACCAAGGACGCGCCGATCCGCGACTGGGTGAAGCTGGCCGTCGGCCGGGCCCGCGCCACCGGCGACCCGGCCGTGTTCTGGCTGGACGAGGACCGGGCGCACGACGCCCAGCTGATCGAGAAGGTCCGCGCCTACCTGCCGGAGCACGAGACGGCGGGCCTGACCATCGAGATCAAGGCGCCGGTCGACGCGATCGCCTTCTCGCTGGAGCGGATCCGCCGGGGCGAGAACACCATCTCCGTCACCGGCAACGTGCTGCGTGACTACCTGACCGACCTGTTCCCGATCCTGGAGCTGGGCACCAGCGCCAAGATGCTCTCGGTGGTGCCGCTGATGAACGGCGGCGGCCTCTTCGAGACCGGCGCCGGCGGCTCCGCGCCCAAGCACGTGCAGCAGCTGGTCAAGGAGAACTACCTGCGCTGGGACAGCCTGGGCGAGTTCCTCGCGCTGGCGGTCAGCTTCGAGCACCTGGCGCAGACCACGGGCAACGCCCGCGCCCAGGTGCTGGCCGACACCCTGGACCGGGCCACGGCCACCTTCCTCAACGAGGACAAGTCGCCGAGCCGCCGCCTGGGCGGCATCGACAACCGGGGCAGCCACTTCTACCTGGCGCTCTACTGGGCCCAGGAGCTGGCCCGGCAGAGCGACGACCCGGCCCTGGCCGAGGCGTTCGACGGCCTGGCGAAGACGCTGACCGAGCAGGAGTCGACCATCGTCGAGGAGCTGGTCGCGGTCCAGGGCTCGCCGGTCGACATCGGCGGCTACTACCAGCCGGACCCGACCAAGGCGTCGGCGGTCATGCGCCCGTCGAAGACCTTCAACGACGCGCTGGCGGCGCTCGGCTGACGACCGGCCGAGCAGGGCGTGGAGGGGCGCGGACCGCACGGGCGGCCCGCGCCCCTTCCGTTCGAGGTCGGCGGTAGCGTTGTCCTCCACCCGGGGGCGGTCCACCCGGCGGTCGGAACCCCGACGGCCACGCCCCTGGCGCCAGGAGGGGCCGGATGACCGCACCGACCGACCGCCACCGCGACCGCGTGCCGGAGGACCAGGCCGTTCCCGGGCCGGCCGCCGCCGAGCCGACGCCGTCCGAGGAGCGGACCGGCGGGGTGCGTGAGGTGAAGTCCGCGGCGCGGACCCTGGAGCTGCTCGAGTTGCTGGCCGCCAGGCAGAACCGTCCGGCCAGGCTGCGGGAGCTGAGCGAGGCGCTCGGCATGCCCCGCAGCAGCTGCTATGCCGTGCTGCGCACCCTGACCAAGTACGGCTGGGTGCGCACCGACGCCTCGGGCACGCTGTACGGGATCGGGATCCGGGCGCTGCTGGCCGGCACGAGCTATCTGGACACCGACCCCTATGTGCACACCGCCAAGTCCGTGCTCGACCGGCTCGGCGAGCACCTGGACGAGACGTTCCACCTGGGCCGGCTCTCCGGGACCGACGTGGTCTACCTGGTGACCAGGGAGTCGGGGCAGTACCTGCGGCCGCACAGCCGGGTGGGGCGGCGGCTGCCGGCGTACTCGACGGCGCTCGGCAAGGCGCTGCTGGCCGGTCTCGACGAGGCGGGTCTCACGGAGCACCTGCCGGCCGAGTTGGCGCCGCTGACCGAGCACACCCTCACCGACCGGGCGGCGCTGAGGCGGGACCTGGCCGAGATCAGGGAACGCGGCTGGGCGGTGGACCGGGAGGAGAACACCGTGGGCGTGAAGTGCTTCGCGCTGCGGCTGCGGTACGCGGAGCCGGCGACCGACGCGATCAGCTGCTCGGTGCCGCTGGCGCGCCTGACGCCGGCCCGGGAGGAGGACATCGTCACGGCGCTCGGCCGGGCCCGGGACAGCATCGAACAGGGCGTGCTCTCCCTCGGGTTGGGGGCCTGGGGGGCGGACGAGGGCTGAGCCCCGGGAGCATCGGCCGTCTTCATTTCTGACTGCTGTCTACCTATATAGACGGCACGTGGTTAGACTGCCGCCGTACCCGTCCGATCGCTGACGAGGCCGTCAGCTGCCGTCCGCCGGAGGGCCACGGTGCCAGAACAACCGTCCAACGAGCCGCACCGCATCCGCGACATCCGGATCACCCCTGTCGCCTTCCGCGACCCGCCCCTGCTGAACACCGTCGGCGTCCACGAGCCGTTCGCGCTGCGCGCCATCGTGGAGGTCACCACCGACTCCGGGCTCCACGGGCTCGGCGAGACCTACGGCGACGCGGCCCACCTCGACCGGCTGCGGGCCACCGCCGCGCGGCTCACGGGCGTCGACGTGTGGCACGTCCAGGAGCTCGCCCACCGCACCCGCCAGGCGCTGGCCGCCGACTCCACCACCGGCGGCCACGGCATGAGCGGCATGGTGACCGGCACCAGGGCCGCCGACCGGGTGCTCTCCCCCTTCGAGGTGGCCTGCCTCGACATCCAGGGCAAGGCCCTCGGCCGCCCGGTGAGCGACCTGCTCGGCGGCGCCGTGCGCGACCGCGTCGCCTACAGTGCCTACCTGTTCTACAAGTGGGCCGGCCACCCGGGCGCCGAGCCCGACGAGTGGGGCGCCGCGCTCGACCCGGACCAGCTCGTGGCGCAGGCCCGCCGGATGGTCGACGACTACGGGTTCACCGCGATCAAGCTCAAGGGCGGCGTCCTCCCGCCCGAGGAGGAGGTGGCGGCGATCCTCGCCCTGCGCGAGGCGTTCCCCGACCATCCGCTGCGCATCGACCCCAACGGCGCCTGGAGCGTGGCCACCTCGATCCGGGTCGGCAAGGAGCTGGCGGGGGTGATCGAGTACCTGGAGGACCCCACCACCGACATCGAGGGGATGGCCAGGGTCGCCCGCGAGGTGCCGATGCCGCTGGCCACCAACATGTGCGTGGTCGCCTTCGACCAGGTCAAGCCGGCCGTCGCCCAGGACGCCGTCCAGGTCATCCTCTCCGACCACCACTTCTGGGGCGGGCTCGGCCGCTCCAGGTCGCTCGCCGCGATCTGCGACACCTTCGGGCTCGGCCTGTCCATGCACTCCAACTCGCACCTGGGCATCAGCCTCGCCGCGATGACCCACCTCGCCGCCGCCACCCCCAACCTCACCTACGCCTGCGACACCCACTGGCCGTGGAAGGACGCCGCCGACGACGTGATCGTGCCCGGCGCGCTGGCCTTCGAGAACGGCTCGCTCGCGGTGCCGACCGGCCCCGGGCTCGGCGTGGAGCTCGACCGCGACGCGCTGGCGCGGATGCACGAGCAGTACCTCGCGTGCGGCATCAGGGAGCGCGACGACACCGGCTACTACCGGCGCGCGCACCCCGGCTTCGACCCCACCCCGCCCCGGTGGTGAGGACGTGCGGATCCTGCTGACCGACCCCATCCTCGACCGGTTCCGCTCCGAGCTGACCAGGGGCGGCGCCGACGGCCACGACTGGGCCTTCCTCGCGGGGGCGCCCGACGCGGCCGTCGCCGCCGAACTCCCGGCCGCCGACGTGCTGGTCGCCTCCCGGGTGACCGCGCCCATGGCCGAGGCCGCCAGCCGGCTGCGGCTGCTGCACGTCACGGGCGCCGGCGTCGACCGGATCGCCCTGGACGCGCTGCCCGCCGCCACCACGGTGTGTACCACGGCGCACCACGGCCCCTCGATGGCCGAGCACGTCGTGATGGTCACGCTGATGCTCTCCCGCCGCGTGCTGCGCGCCGACCGGCTGATGCGCGAGGGCCGTTGGGAGTCGGTGGCGGTCGACCCCGGGGTGCCGCTCGGCGCCACGCTGGCCGGCCGCACGGTCGGCGTCGTCGGGCTCGGCCAGATCGGCGGCCGGGTGGTCGGCGCGCTGACGGCGCTCGGGATGCGGGCCCGCGCGGTGCGGCGGGACCCCGCCGCACCGCTCCCGGCCGGCCTGCGCCCCGGGCAGCTCGACCGGGTGGACGGCGAGGACGGCCTCGACGCGCTGCTCGCCGAGTCGGACGTGGTGGTGCTCACGGTGCCGCTCGCCCCGGCGACCAGGGGTCTGATCGACGCGGCCCGGCTCGCCCTGATGCGGCCCGACGCGCTGCTGGTCAACGTGGCCCGCGGGCCCGTCGTCGACGAGGACGCGCTCTACGAGGCGCTGGCGGGCGGCGTGATCGGCGGGGCGGCGCTCGACGTGTGGTGGAGCCACCCCAAGGACGGCACCGGCGGTCGGGGCTACAGCCGCCCGTTCGACACCCTGGAGAACGTGGTGCTGACCCCGCACCACTCGGGCCACACCACCGAGACGTTCGGCGGCCGGGCCCGGGAGATCGCCGACAACATCGCCCGGCTCGGCAAGGGCGAGCCGCTCACCGGCGTCCTCCGGAGGTGAGCCCCCTGACGGCGGCGTCCAGCGGGAAGTGGCAGAGCCCCTCGTGCGGCTCGTCGACGCCGGGCCGGGACGCCGCCGGAGGCGCCTGCTCGGCGCACAGCTCGGTCGCCTGCCAGCAGCGGGTGCGGAACCGGCAGCCCGAGGGGATGTCGAACGGCGAGGGGATCTCCCCGCGCAGCGCGATCTCCCGGTCCTCGCCCGCCGCGCCCGAGGCGTCGAGCGTCGGCGCCGCCGACATCAGCGCCGCCGTGTAGGGGTGCAGCGGCCGGTCGAACACGTCCTCGGTGCGGCCGTGTTCGATGACCTTGCCGAGGTACATCACGGTCACCCGGTCGGCGACGTGCCGCACCACCGACAGGTCGTGGGAGATGAAGACGTAGGAGACGCCGAGCCGTTGCCGCAGGTCGGACAGCAGGTTGAGCACCTGCGCCTGCACCGACAGGTCGAGCGCGGAGACCGGCTCGTCGCACACGATCAGGTCGGGTTCCAGCGCCAGGGCGCGGGCGATGCCGATCCGCTGCCGCTGCCCGCCGGAGAACTCGTTGGGGTAGCGGTGCGCGTCGCTCTCCCGCAGGCCGACGAGGTCGAGCAGCTCCCGCACCCGCCGCTGCCTGGCCTGGGCGGTGGGCTGCACGTCGCGGTGGGTGCGCCACGGCTCGCCGATGAGGTCGGCGGCGGTCATCCGGGCGTTGAGCGAGGCGAACGGGTCCTGGAAGACCATCTGCACCCGGCGGCGCCAGGCCAGCAGCGCCTTGCCGCGCAGCGCGAAGGGGTCGGTGCCGTCGAAGCGCACCGTGCCGGCGTCGGGTCGTTCGAGCCGCAGCAGCACCCTGGCCAGGGTGGACTTGCCGCAGCCCGACTCGCCCACCAGGCCGAGCGTCTCGCCGCGGCCGAGCCGCAGGTCGACGCCGTCGAGCGCGGTGAGCCGGCCGCGGCCGGACCGGAAGGACTTGCGGACCCCGGTCACCTCCAGCAGCGGCGCGGCGCCGCGGACGGCCTCCGGCGTCCTTTCGACGGTGGTCTCAGACACGGGCGAGCTCCTCCGAGAAGTGGCAGGCCGTCGAGCGGCCGGGTCCTGCGGGCGTCAACACGGGGCGCTCACCCACGCAGCGCTCCCGCGCCAGCGGGCACCTGGCCTGGAAGACGCAGCCGGCCGGCACGGCGCTGAGCTCCGGCGGGCTGCCCGGCACGGCCGGCAGCCGCTCGCCGCGGCGGGCGTGTTCCGGCACCGAGTCGAGCAGGCCCTTGGTGTAGGGGTGGCGCGGCGCGGCGAAGACCTCCCGCACCGGGCCGGTCTCCACCACGGTGCCCGCGTACATCACGGCCACGTCGTCGGCGCGCTGGGCGACCACGGCGAGGTCGTGGGTGATGAGCACGACGGCCAGGTCGTGCTCGGTCTGCAGGTCCCGCAGCAGCCGCATGATCTGCGCCTGCACGGTGACGTCGAGCGCGGTGGTGGGCTCGTCGGCGATCAGCACGTCCGGTTCGAGGGCGACGGCCATGGCGATCAGCAGGCGCTGCCGCATGCCGCCGGAGAACTGGTGCGGGTAGGCGCGGGCCCGCTCACGCGGCTCGGGGATGCCGACGCGCGCCATCAGCTCGATCGCCTTCTCCCTGGCCGCCCGCCGGGAGAGCCCGCGGTGGATGCGGAAGGGCTCGGCGAGCTGACGGCCCACCGGCTGCACGGGGTTGAGCGCGGTCAGCGCGTCCTGGAACACGATGGACAGCCGGGGTCCGGCGAGCCGTCGCCGCTCGCGCGGGCCGAGCCGCAGCACGTCGGTGCCGGCGACCCGCACCGAGCCGCCGGTGACCTCGGCGACCGGGTCGAGCAGCCCGACGACGGCCTGCGCGGTCATCGACTTGCCGCATCCTGACTCGCCGAGCAGCGCGAGGGTGCGGCCCCGGTGCAGGGTGAAGCCGACCCGGTCCACGGCGCGGACGGTGCCGGCGGCGGTGTGCAGGTCCACACAGAGCCCGTCGACCACCAGGGCGGGGGCGTCGGCCGGCCGCTCCTCCGCCCCTCTCTTCGCTTGCGTCTTCGCGGGCATCAGGCGGTCACCTCCGGGGTGACGGGGCGGGTGCCGCGCCGCTTGCGGGGCAGCGTCAGGCGCCAGCGTTGGGCGGGGTCGGTCGCCAGCCGCACCCAGGCGGCGAGCACGGTGGCCGAGACGGTGACGAGCATGATGGCGATGCCGGGCAGGACGGCGATCCACCAGGCGCTCTGCAGGTACTGGCGGCCCTGCGCGACCATCAGGCCCCAGCTGACCTCGGGCGGCTGGATGCCGATGCCGAGGAAGCTCAGGCTGGACTCGGTGAGCATGACGAAGCAGAAGTCGAGGGTGGCGACCGTCAGCAGGGTGGGCAGGGCGATCGGCAGGAGGTGCCGGTAGATGATCGGCCAGCTCGGTGTGCCGAAGGTCCGGGCCGCGTCGACGAAAAGCCGGCTGCGCAGCTCGGCGGCCTCGGCCCTGGCGGTCCGCAGGTAGACCGGGACGCGGGCGACGGCCAGGATCGCGACCAGGTTGCCGACGCTGGGCGCGAAGACGTAGAGGACGACGACCGCGATCAGCAGCGAGGGGAAGCTGAGGATGGCGTCGGCGAGCCGCATCGCCAGGTTCTCGCGGAAGCCGCCGTGGTAGCCGGCCCACAGGCCGAGCGCGGAGCCGACCACCAGCGAGCACAGCACGGCGGGGACGGCGACGGACAGCGTGGTGCCGGCGCCCTCGACCAGCCGGGCCAGCACGCTGCGGCCGAGCACGTCGGTGCCGAGCAGGCCGGCGAGGCCGTGGTCGAGGGAGGGGGGCCGCAGCGAGGCGTCGAGGTCCTGCCGCAGGGCCCGGTCGCCGAGGAGCAGCGGGCCGAACACGGCGACGAGGAGGACGAGGCCGAGCACGACGGCGGCGACGGCGGCGGCCCAGTCCCGGCCGAGCAGCCGCCACCAGCGCGGCTGGCGGGCGCCGGGTCGGGCGGTGGGGGCGTCGTCGGGGGGTGCGGCGCCGGTCGCGGGCTTCGCGGTGGTGGTCATCGTGGCTCCTTCTCTCAAGCCGTGACCGGCTGGCGGACGCGGGAGTCGATCAGCGCGTGCGCGACGTCGACGACGATGTTCAGGGCGAAGATCGTCACGGCCGTCAGCAGGACGGCGGCCTGGAGGACGGCGAAGTCCCGCTGCAGGATGGAGTCGATCATCAGCTTGCCGATGCCGGGCCAGCCGAAGATCGTCTCGACCACCACGGCGCCGTTGACCAGCCCGATGGTGAGGTCGCCGGCGACCGTCAGGACGGGGGTGGTCGCGTTGCGCAGGGCGTGCCCGAACACGACGCGCCGCTCGCTGGCACCCTTGCTGCGGGCGACCTTGACGTAGGGCGCGGAGAGGGCCGCGACCATGCTGCCGCGCACCACCTGCACCAGCACGCCGAAGGGGCGGATCAGCAGGGTGGCGATGGGCAGCACCCAGACCTCGGGGCCGCCGAGGACGCCGGAGGTCGGCAGCCATTCCAGGCTCACGCCGAAGACGAGGACGCCGACGATGGCGAACCAGAAGTCGGGGATGCTGGCGGCGGTCATGGCCAGCAGGCTGGAGAAGCGGTCGACCAGCGAGTTGGGCCGGTAGGCGGCGACGCTGCCGACCAGGACCGCGCCGAGGACGGCGATCAGCATGGTGACGGCGGCGAGTTGCAGCGTGGCGGGGAAGGCGGTCAGCACCATGTCGGCGGCGGACTGGCCGGTGCGCAGCGACTCGCCGAAGTCGAGTCGGACGACCTGCCCCAGGTAGTCCCAGAGCTGGGCCGGTATCGACTGGTCGAAGCCGTTGGCGGCGGCGAACTCGGCCCGCTGCTCCGCGGTGGCGCTCAGCGGCAGGTAGAGGTCGACGGGGTCGCCGGCGAGTCGGGCGAGGCAGAACACGCCGAGCACCACGAAGACCAGGGGGACGGCGCTGGAGAGGATGCGGTTGCGCAGGAAGACCGTCATGTCTCAGCCCTCGTCTCCGGCTCGGGCGTCGCCGGCGGGCCGCACCTCGGCCAGCCGCATCTCGTCGCCGGTGGCCGGGTCGGGCTCGTACTCGACCCCGGGGGCGAGCCCGAGCAGGCCGCGCATGTGGGCGAGGTAGGCGTACTGGGCGACGGTCTCGTCCTGGTAGGAGAGGACGTCGGCGAAGGCGTCCTGGCGGTCGGGTCCTGAGGTCGCGTCGGCCTCCGCGATCCGCCGGTCGAGGTCGGCGGTGCCGAAGGTGGACTGCGGGCCCTCGCTGAGCAGGTACTGGCTGGCGGTGAACGCCGCGTCGCCGGCCTGGTTGCCGTGCATGATGAGCAGCGCGACGGGCCCGGCGTCCTCCGGGAAGGGGCGCAGCTGGTACTGGAGGTGCGCCGCGGTGTCGGTCATGCGGATCCTTACGTTCAGACCGATCTCCGCCAGCTCGTACTGGAGGGCCTCGGCGGTCTCGGCGACCCGCGGGAACTGGCTGTTGCGGGCGATGAGGGTGATGCGCCGGTCGACGGGGACGCCGTCGGCCGCGGCCTCCTCGACCAGGGCGCGGGCGGCCTCCGGGTCGTAGGGGGTGGGGCTGAGCTCGTCGTTGAAGCCGACGACGCCGCGCGGCACCAGCTGGGCCGCGGGGTCGGCCTCGCCGTCGAAGAGGGTGTCGACGATGCCGTCCCGGTCGATGGCCAGGGAGATCGCCCGGCGGACCCGGATGTCGTCCAGCGGGGCCTCGGTGCCGTCCAGGCGCAGGGCGGTCGTCTCGTTGTTGGGATAGGGGACCGAGTGCTCCTCGGTGGCGTCCTCGGGGTCGATGGCGGTCGCGATGTCCGCCTCGCCCCGCTCGATCATGGCGGCCCGGACACTGGACTCGGCGCGCCAGACATAGCGGGCGGTGGCGTAGGCGGGCGCCTCGCCCCAGTAGTCGTCGTGGCGGCGCAGGGTGATGGAGACGCCGGTCTGCCAGTCGGCGACGGCGTAGGGTCCGGTGCCGATCGGTTCGCGGACCTTGGCCTCGGTGCTCGTGGTGCGGGGGACGATCTCCACGAAGCTGAGCCGCAGCGGCAGGATCGGGTCGGGCTCGCCCGTGGTGACCGTGAGTCGGGTGTCGCTGGTGGCCGTGGCCGTCAGCTCCATGTCGCCGAAGACGTAGCCGTCGACGTTGCAGGCCAGGTCGGAGTTGACCGCGCGGTCGATGGTGAAGGCGGCGTCCTCGGCCGTGAAGGGCTCGCCGTTCTGGAAGGTGACGCCCTCACGGATGTCGAAGGTCCAGGTGGCGGGGTCCTCCGCGGACTGTTGCCAGCCGGTGGCGAGCAGCGGCAGCAGCTCGCCGGTCGTCGGGTCGCGCTCGACCAACGGCTCGGTGATGTTGGAGCGGACGACGACGCCGGTCGAGGTCAGCGACGACTCGCAGGGTTCGAGCGTCGGCGGTTCCTGGCCGAGCACGACCCGCAGGGTGTCGCCGTCCGCGCTGCCCGCGTCGCCCCCGCCGCCGCTGTTCGCCACGGCGCACGCGCTGGTCAGCAGCAGCGTGGTCGAGACGACGGCGGCGAGTGCCGCGCGGGCCCGGCCCGGTGAGGGGGTGGGAGGTACGGCAGACTTCGTCGTCATCGTCTCTCCGGAGAGCTGGAGTGGTACCGCGGGGGACGCGCGAGCCGGGTGGGGAGTCACTCAGCCCACGCTGGCGTCTATACATGCGTCCCGCGTCTGCATTTGTAGACGCAGACGCTAAGCCTGCGCCCCGAGGCCGTCAAGAGTCCGGTCGTCACCTGATGCCGTGAGGCGGAGCAGCGCGTCGAGCGCGGGGTTGGCGTGCTCGGTCCGCCACACGCAGTGGGTCTCCACGACGTCCGGGCTGACCCCGTCGACCTCCGTGAACGCCAGGTTGGGCAGCCGCAGTCGAGCCGCCGTCCTGGGCACGAGACCGACCCCGAGGCCGGCGTTCACCAGCGCCAGCAGACTGTGCACCTGGCCGACCCGCTGCACGTAGTCCGGCTCCACCCGGGCCTGCCGGAACACGCTGATCACCAGCTCGTGCAGGTAGCGGCTGACCACCGGGTGATAGGTGACCACCGGGTACCGCCCGATGTCGGCGAGCGACGGCGGGCGGCCCAGGTCGGCCAGCGGGTGGTCGCGCGGGCAGGCCAGCAGCAGGCTCTCGGCGTGCACCCGCCGCACGCTCAGCACGTCCGACGGCGGCACGCCACGGGCCAGGCCGATGTCGACGCCGCCGGCGAGCAGCGCGTCGACCTGGTCCCCGGTCACCATCTCGACCAGGGTCAGCTCCACCATGGGCAGCCGCCCGGTGATGGTCCGCAGCCAGGGGCCGAGCACCGCGAGCGCGGCCATCGCCGTGAAGCTGATGGTCAGCGTGCCCGCCTCACCGCGGGCGGCGTTGCGGGCGGCCGCCGGGGCGGACTCCGACAGCTTGAGGATGCGCCGCGCCTCGGCGAGGAACGCCCGCCCGGCGGCGGTCAGCAGCACGGCGCGCGGTGTGCGGACCAGCAGCTCGACCTCCAGGGCGCGCTCCAGCTTCTGCACCTGCCGGCTCAGCGGGGGCTGGGTCATCCGCAGCCGGTCGGCGGCCCGCCCGAAGTGGCCCTCCTCGGCCACCGTGACGAAGCCCCGCAGCTGCTCGAGCGTGAACCGGGTCGACATGGACACCTCCCAGACGGCGAACGAGCACCCTATGCCCTCACGGTATCGGCGGATGCCTTATTGGTGTTAGACAGGTATCGATGCCGGCCATACGCTCCGGGCAGCTTCCCCCGACCCCGGAGCGGAGACGATGACCTCGTTCAGCCCTGAGACCCTGCGGTCCACCCTCGGCACGGGCCTGCTGTGCTTCCCCGTCACCCACGCCCAGCCGGACCTCACCTTCGACGAGGACGCCTACCGCGAGCACGTGGCCTGGCAGACCTCGTTCCCGGCCTCCGGCGTGTTCGCGGCGGGCGGCACCGGCGAGTTCTTCTCGCTCACCCCGGACGAGGTGGGCCGGGTGGTCAGGGCCGCCGTCGGCTCGGTGCGGGAGGACCGGCCGGTGATCGCGCCGGCCGGCTACGGCACGGCGCAGGCCGTCGCGATGGCCAGGGACGCGGAGGCGGCCGGCGCGTCCGGCGTCTTCCTGCTCCCGCCCTACCTCACCGAGCTCTCCCAGGAGGGCCTGGTCGCCCACGTCAGGGCCGTGTGCGAGGCGACCGGGCTCGGGGTGATCGTCTACCACCGTGCCAACGCCGCGTTCGGCTTCGACGCCGTCGAGGAACTGACCGACAGCTGCCCCAACCTGATCGGCTTCAAGGACGGCATCGGCGACGTCGACCTGATGACCCGCGTGCACGCCCGCCTCGACGGGCGGCTGCTGTCCATCGGCGGCCTGCCGACCGCCGAGACCTACGCCCTGCCCTACCTGGAGATGGGCGTCACCACCTACTCCTCCGCCATCTTCAACTTCCTCCCCGAGTTCGCGCTCGACTTCTACACGGCCGTCCGCGCCCGCGACGCCGAGACCGTCTACCGCAAGCTCAACGAGTTCGTCCTGCCCTACCTCACCATCAGGAACCGCAGGGCCGGCTACGCCGTGTCCATCGTCAAGGCGGGCCTGGCGGCGGTCGGCCGCGACGCGGGACCCGTCAGGCCGCCGCTCACCGACCTCACCACGGCCGAACGGGACGACCTGCAGGCGCTCGTCGACAAGGTCCTGGCGGCGTGAGCGCCGACGAGACGCCGGCCGGGACGGTTCTGCAGATCTGCCCGCTGCTGCCCTCGCTCGACAAGGCCCTCGCGAGCCGGCACCACGCCGTGCGGCTGACCGACCAGGCCGACCCCGACGCCTTCCTCGCCGAGCACGGCGGCGAGGTGGTCGCCGCCGTGACCACCGCGCGGATCGGCGTCTCCGACGCGCTGATGGACGCCCTCCCCCGGCTCGGGGCCATCGTCCACTTCGGCGTCGGCTACGAGACCACCAACGTGGTCCGGGCGCGCGCCCGCGGCATCGACGTCAGCAACACCCCGGACGTGCTGACGGACTGCGTCGCCGACCTGGCCGTGGGCGCCGTGATCGGCGTGCTGCGCCGGATCGCCGAGGCCGACCGCTACGTGCGCGCCGGCGCCTGGGAGTCCGGCGCCTTCCCGCTCGCCACCCGGGTGAGCGGCAAGCGGATCGGCATCCTCGGGCTCGGCCGGATCGGCCGCGCCATCGCCCGCCGGCTGGCCGCCTTCGACGCCGAACTCGGCTACCACTCGCGCCGCCGCGTGGCCGACGTGCCCTACCGGTACGCCGAGTCCGCGCGCGACCTCGCGGCCTGGGCCGACGTCCTGGTGGTGGCGACCGCCGGCGGCGCGGCGACCAACGGCCTGGTCTCGGCCGAGGTGCTCGCGGCCCTGGGCCCCGACGGCTACCTGGTCAACATCGCGCGCGGCTCCGTGGTGGACGAGCCGGCGCTGGTCGAAGCCCTGCTGGAGCGCCGGATCGCCGGGGCCGCCCTCGACGTCTTCGCCGACGAACCGCATGTCCCCGCGGCCCTGCTCGACCTCGACTCCGTGCTGCTCCTCCCCCACATCGCCAGCGCCACCCGCGAGACCCGGGAGGCCATGGGCGACCTCGCCTACCGCAACCTCGACCACTACCTGACCACCGGCCGGCTGCTCACTCCCGTGCCGCTATGAGCGCGTAGCGCTCGTCCGCCACCGGGCCGCCCCACAGCACCGGATCCCCGCTCAGCGGCTCGACGGCGAGCCGCGCCACCAGCGGCCGGACCACCGACGCCAACTCCTCGGCCGCCATGCCGCCGCCCCACGGCAGCGACTCGGCCCCCGCCACATAGGGCGCGGCGGGCTGCCCTGCCTCCCGCCAGCGCCCCTCGACCAGCACCAGGCGCCCGCCGGGACGCAGCCGCGCCAGCCACGCCCGCAGCGCCGCCTCCGGATCCGGCAGCGTCCACACCAGGTGCCGGGCCAGCAGCACGTCGAACCGGGCGTCCCCGGTGGGCGGCTCGGCCGCGTCGCCCACCAGGAACCGCCCGCCGCGGTCGGCCGCCTGGAACTTCTCGCGCGCCCGCCGCACCATGGCCGGGGCGAGGTCGACGCCCGTGACCCGGTGCCCGGCCTCGGCCACCAGCAGGGCCAGCGAGCCCGTGCCACAGCCCACGTCGAGCACGTCGGCCGGGGCCGGCGGCAGCCAGGAGCGCAGGCGCCGCCGCCAGGCGGCGCGGGTCTCCGGGTCGCGCAGACCGTGGTCCGGCTCCTCGTCGAACCGGTCGGCGGCCGCGTCCCAGTAGGCGGCGATGGCGGTGGTGGTGCTGGAGTGGTCGTTCATGCCCCCATGGTGACGCCCGGCACTGACAACGCGCGTCAGCCGCCGCTGATGGCGATCTCCGCCTCGGAGAACGGGCTGGTCGCCGGGTTGATGTCCGTCTCGCCGCCGCGGCCGTCGCAGCCGCGGTCGGGGTTGAACGTCAGGTAGGTGCCCGAGGAGCAGGCGATCCACAGCTCGGCGTCGCCGCCCACCACCACGTTGCCCGACAGGTTGGCGCCGCCCTGGACGATGGCGTTGTCCCTGACCACCACGTTGTCGCGGATCGTGGCCCCGGAGTTCACCCAGGCCAGGCCCTCGACGCGGACGTTGCCGCTGAGGGTGGAGTTGCCGTAGACGGCGGCACGCGGGCCGACGTGGACGCTGGCCGCGACGTTGGCCCGGTTGTCCACCCAGCCGCCGCCGTTGGCGTGCCAGTGGCCGCCACCGGTCGCGGCCGGCTTCTGGTAGCCGGGCTCGTGTCCGGAGGGCACCGCGCCCTGGACGGTGAACTCGTACGGATAGCGGTAGTTCCTCGGGTAGCCGTCCAGGAAGGCGTAGTGGTGCACGGTGCTCGGGGTGCCGGTGACCACCAGGTAGACGTCCCGCTCGCCGGACTGGGTCTGGAAGGTGACCTGCGCGTCCGCGCCGTTGTGGATCGGCCCGTAGCGCGGCACGCCGTTCCGCACCGCGACGAAGCCGTACGACCAGCCGGAGCCGGCCGCCGCGTTGACGTGGCCCCTGAAGCGCAGGGTGATCAGGCCGCCGTCGCTGCTCGGCACGAGCCGGATCTTGTTGTAGCCGTAGTCCGAGGGGGCGATCCGGTTGGAGATGGCGTAGTGCCCGGTGGACTGGTCGATCGCGTCGACCGGCACGCCGTTGTACGCGTTGATGAAGCCCGCGCCGTAGACGCCGTTGATGAACGGCATGATGTTGGCGCGGTTCGTGTAGTCGTAGGTGACCTGGCGCTGGGCGTACTCCGCGACCCGGGTGTTGAGCTGGGTCTGGGTCAGGTTGTTGACGCGCCGGTAGGTCTCCAGCGGGTGTTCGTTGCTCCGCGCCTGGTTCCAGATGTCGTTGAACGCCTGGATGCCGCCGTACCGGTCGACCAGGTACTGCATGAGCATCCAGTTGCCGTAGTGGTGGCGGCTGGACGACCAGGCCAGGTTCTCGGTGCGCAGGAAACGGGTGAGGTCGCCGGCGCCCCCGTTCGGGTAGACCCGCATCGCCATGAACTCGGCGCTCGTCTCCCAGAAGGTGCCGGCCGACGGGTCGGTGAAGCCGACGCCCGACCCCCGGCCGAGGAAGGTGTAGTTCTGGAAGACGTGGCCCAGCTCGTGCGCCAGGCCCCAGGAGCCCGGTTGGGCGGCGGCCGGCGCGATGTTGATGACGCCCACGGTGCCGTCCACCGAGCCGCCCGTGGCCCAGGCGTCGAGCGCGGTGCGGTTCCAGGTGCGGGTGACGATCACCACGATCTTGTACTGGGCGAGCAGCCCCGTCTCCGCCGTGAACCGCATGGTGTTGACGTAGAAGGAGTACAGGGTCTCCAGCTGGCTGAGGATGTTGTTCGGGTCGAACCGGAACTCGGCCGGGGCGTTGAGCGGGTCGGTCCCCGACTTCTCCCCCCACAGCAGGATGAAGTTGGCCGACTCCCTGGTCCGGTCCCGGCTCCACGGCACCTCGCCGGTGGACTGCCAACGGGCCGGGAGATACAGGGACTTGGCCAGCGCGGTGGCTGGCGTCGGCCGGAGCACGCCGGCCCCGCCGACCCCCGCCGCGACGAGCGCCTGGGCGGCCACCGCCACAAAGTTGCGACGTGTCCATGACATATCGGATGGCACAGTACTGCTCCTTCGTTCGAAGAGAACGCGGCTCGCAAGGAACATGCGCGTGCGACAAGGGAGATGGTCTCATGGAAGCGCTCCCATGACCCCGCCGCGGAACGCTCAGGGCAAAGGATTTCCGCCCTCGTCGCCATGACCCGGCGCGGACGGCCACCGGGCGGCACTGTACGGTTAGGCTTACCTAAGCTAGCCTCCGTCCCCGGACACCAACGCACCACACACCCACCGAGGAACAGCATGTCGCCCCGCCTGACCCGCCTGCGCCGATCCGCGCTCTCCCTCACCGCAGCCACCGCCGCCGCGGCCCTCGTGCTCACCGGCTGCTCGTCCGACTCCTCCGACAACGAGGAGACCACCGGCGGCTCGGGCGACTCCGCGCAGAGCGAGGGCGCCTTCCCCGTCACCATCGAGAGCGCGCTCGGCCCGGCCACCATAGAGGAGCAGCCCGAGCGCGTCGTGACCCTCGGGCAGGGCTCGGCCGAGACCGCCATCGCGCTCGGCCACACCCCGGTCGGCATCGAGAGCTACGAGTGGGGCAGCGACGAGACCGGCTACCTGCCGTGGATCCACGAGGCCGTGACCGAGGCCGGCGAGGAGCTGCCGACGCAGTTCACCGGCGGCGAGGACATCGACTTCGAGGCGATCATCGAGCTCGAGCCCGACGTGATCCTGGCCCCCTGGTCCGGCATCACCCAGGACCAGTTCGACGTGCTCTCCGACATCGCGCCGACCGTGGCCTACCCGGACCTGGCGTGGTCGACCAACTGGGACGAGCAGATCGAGATCATCGCCACCGCGCTCGGCCAGCCCGACGAGGCCGCCACCCTGATCGGGGACATCGAGGACCAGCTGGCCGAGGCCGCCGCGACCCGCCCCGAGTACGCGGACGTCACCTTCTCCTACATCTACACCTCGGGTCCCGGCACCCTCGGTGTCTTCCTGCCGGAGGAGCAGCGGGTCGCGATGGTCTCGGGCCTGGGCCTGACCGTGGACCCGGTGGTCGACACCTTCGAGGAGACCGAGGGCACCGACTCGGCGCTGATCGGCCTGGAGAACGCGGACCAACTCGCCGACAGCGACCTGATCTTCACCTTCTACACCGACGAGGAGACCCGTCAGGAGATCGAGGCGCAGCCGCTGTACGCCGCGATCCCGGCCGTGGAGCGCGGGGGCGTCGTCGCCAGCGACGACAACTCCTTCGTCACCGCCTCCTCGATCATCAACCCGCTCACCGTGCCGTGGGTGATCGACCGCTATCTGCCGCTGATCGACGAGGCCGTCGCCACGATCGACCAGTGATCCCGGGTAAGCCTGCCTCGTGACCACTACCCTCGCGAAGTCCCGCCCGAGCGGTGCCGACGCCTCCCGCGTCGGCACCCCTCGCCGGGTGTCCGCGCTGCTCGTCGGCCTGGTCGTGCTGGCGCTCGCCGTGCTGGCCAGCGTGATGTTCGGCAGCAGGTCGACGTCGTTCGGCGACGTCCTCGACGTGTGGGCCGGCAACGCCGACCCCTATGTCACCACCGTCGTGGAGAGCCGCTATCCGCGCACCGCGCTCGGCGTGCTCGCCGGCGTCTGCCTGGCCGTCGGGGGCACCCTGATGCAGGGCGTCACCCGCAACCCGTTGGCCGATCCGGGGCTGCTCGGCATCAACGCGGGAGCCGCCGCCGCCGTGGTGTCGGCGACCGCGTTCCTGGGCGCCTCCGGGCAGGCGGCCACCGTGTGGTGGGCGCTGCCGGGCGCGCTGCTCGCCGGCCTGCTGGTCTACGTGATCGGGGCGGCCGGCGCCGACGGGAGCGTGGTGCGTCTCGTGCTGGCCGGCGCCGTGGTGTCGGCGGTGCTGACGGCGCTGGTGCAGGCGATCGCGCTGACCCATCCCGACGCGTTCGACAGCTACCGCTACTGGGTGGTCGGGGCGCTGGGCGGCCGGGACTTCGACGTGTTCCGCTCGGTGCTGCCGTTCGCGGTCGTCGGCCTGGTGCTGGCGCTGCTGCTCGGTCCCGGGCTCAACGCGCTGGCGCTGGGCGACGAGTCGGCGTCCTCGTTGGGCGCCAACCCGACGGTGCTGCGCTCGGCCGGTCTGGTCGCGGCGACGCTGCTGAGCGCGGCGGCGACGGCGGCCGTGGGCCCGATCGCCTTCGTGGGGCTGGCCGTTCCGCACGTGGTGCGGGCGCTGGTGGGCGTCGACTTCCGGCTGGGGATCGGCTACGCGGCCGTCGTCGGTCCCGCGCTGCTGCTGCTCGCCGACGTGCTGGGGCGGGTCGTGGTGCGTCCGCAGGAGTTGATGGTGGGCGTGGTGACCGCGTTCGTCGGGGCGCCGGTGCTGCTGTTCGCGGTGCGGCGGATGAGGGGGAGCGCGTGACGGTCTCCGGTGAGGTGCCCGCGGGGGGCGCGGGCGTGCTGCGGATCGGGCGGGCGGTGGCGCTGCCGGTGCACCGCGGCCAGCTGCTGGCGGTGCTCGGCGTGTTCGTGCTGCTGCTCGCGGCCTGCGTGGCCACGCTGACGCTGGGGCGGCTCGGGATTCCGCTGGGCGAGCTGGCCGGGGCGCTGTTCGGCGGGGCCGAGGGCAGCCAGGAGTTCGTGCTGGAGCGGCTGCGCGGGCCGCGCCTGGTGGTGGCGGTCGGCGCGGGGGCAGCGCTCGGCCTGTCGGGCGCGCTCTTCCAGTCGGTCACCCGCAATCCGCTGGGCAGCCCGGACGTGATCGGTCTGGGCGCCGGGGCGGGCGCGGGCGCCGCGGTCTTCGCGCTGCTGCTGCCCGGCACGCTGCCGGTGTGGCTGGGCGCGCTGGGCGGCGCGGCGGCGGCGATGCTGCTGGTGTACTTCTCGACGGGCACCGGGTTCCGCAACCCGGGGCGGCTGATCGTGGCCGGGATCGGGGTGGCCGCGATGGCGTACGCGTTCACCGAGTACGTGGTCTACGTGATGGAGCGGGACCGCGCGTCGGTGCTGATGGCGTACGTCAACGGCAGCCTGTCCGCCAGGGACTGGAACCACGCGGCGACGATCTGGCTGGTGCTCGCGGTGGTGGCGCCGCTGGCGGCGCTGCTCGCCCGGCGGTTGGACGTCGGCGAGATGGGCGACGAGTTGGCCGCCGGGCTCGGCGCGGACCCCAGGCGGACCCGGGTGTTCGCGGTCACGCTCTCGGTGGTGCTGTCGGCCGGCGCGGTCAGCGTGGCGGGGCCGATCGCGTTCGTGGCGCTCACGGCGCCGCAGATCGCCCGCCGGCTGACCGGCTCCACCGGCGCGCACCAGACGCTGGCCGCCCTGGTGGGGGCGCTGCTGCTGGTGCTGGCCGATCTGGCGGCGCAGCAGGCGCCCTGGTCGGACGGGCTGCCGGTCGGCATCTACACCATGGCGCTCGGTGGCGTCTATCTCGGCTATCTGCTGGTTCGTGAGTGGCGGAAGGGGCGGCTGTAAGTGGGCACGGGTCTGAGCGCGGACGGGGTGACGATCTCGTACGGCGGCGAGCCGGTCGTGCGGGAGTTGAGCCTGGACGTGCCGCACGGCGGTCTGACGATGATCATCGGGCCGAACGGCTGCGGGAAGTCGACGCTGGTGAAGGCGTTCGCCCGGGTGCTGAAGCCGGTCGGCGGGCGGATCCTGCTGCACGGCAGGGACCTGCACGGCTACCGGGCGAAGGAGGCGGCGCGGCGGGTCGCGCTGCTGCCGCAGAGCCCGGTGGCGCCGGACGGGATCACGGTGCGCGGCCTGGTGCGGCGCGGCCGCTATCCGCACCACACGCTGCTGCGGCAGTGGTCGCCGGCGGACGACGCGGCGATCGCCTTCGCGCTGGAGCGCACCGGGCTGACCGATCTCGCGGACGCGCAGGCGGGCGAGCTGTCGGGCGGTCAGCGGCAGCGGGCGTGGATCGCGATGGTGCTGGCGCAGGAGACCGAGCTGCTGCTGCTCGACGAGCCGACCACCTTCCTCGACATCGCCCACCAGTACGAGCTGCTGGAGCTGTGCGCCGAGCTGCACCGCGAGGGGCGGACGATCGTGGCGGTGCTGCACGACCTGAACCAGGCGGCGCGGTTCGCCTCCCACCTGGTGGTGATGCACGAGGGCCGGGTGGTGGCCCAGGGCCCGCCGGAGGAGGTGCTGACCGCCGAGCTGGTCGGGGACGTGTTCGGGCTGCCGTGCGACATCGTGCCGGACCCGGCGACCGGCACGCCGATGGTGGTGCCGCACGCCCGGCACCCGGTCGAGGTGCCGAGCGGCCGGTCTCAGTAGACGTCGCGCACGTAGCGGCGGTCGGCGGCGAGCCGGCGCACATAGGCCGCGGCCTCGTCCTCGCCGAGGCCGCCGTGGCGCCTGGCGATCTCGCGCAGCGCGCCGTCGACGTCGCGGGCCATCCTGCTGGCGTCGCCGCAGACGTAGAAGTGGGCGCCGTCCTTCAGCCAGGACCACAGCCGGGGGCCGTGTTCGCGCATCCGGTCCTGGACGTAGACCTTGGCGCGCTGGTCGCGGGAGAAGGCCGTGTCGAGCCGGGTGAGCACGCCCTGGTCGCGGAAGCTGGTCAGCTCCTCGCGGTAGTAGAAGTCGGTGGCCCGGTGCTGCTCGCCGAAGAAGAGCCAGTTGGGGGCGCGGTGGCCGCGGGCGCGTCGTTCGTCGAGGAAGCCGATGAAGGGCGCGACGCCGGTGCCGGGGCCGACCATCACCATCGGGGTGGCCGGGTCGGCCGGGGGGCGGAAGTGCGGGGCGCGCTGCACGAAGACCGACATCTCGGTGCCGGGCTCGGCGTCGGCGAGGAAGGTCGAGCAGACGCCCTTGCGGCGCCGGCCGCGCAGGTTCTCGTAGCGGACGACGGAGACGGTCAGCGAGACGGTGCGCGGGTCGTCGAGCGGGGACGACGATATGGAGTAGAGGCGGGGCTTGAGCCGGCCGAGCACGTCGGCCCACTCCTGGGCGGTGGCCCGCACCGGGTGCTCGGCGACGACGTCGACGGCCTGCCGGCACCAGGAGTACTGGGCGAGTTCGCCGGCGTTGCCGGGGCGCAGCAGCTTGCGCAGGCCCCGGTCACCGGTGCGGTCCCCGACGAAGCGGAGCAGCCCCTGGGTGATGCGGGTGATGTCCAGGTGGCGGTGGAGGGCCTCGGCGAACGGGAGGTCGCCGGCGTCCTCCAGGGTGACCTCGGCGGCCGCGTCGAGGCCGGTGACGGCCAGCCACTCGGCGACGAGGTCCTGGCAGTTGGTGGGCCGGACGCCGAGCGCGTCGCCGACCTCGTACTCGAGCGGCGTCTCGCTGTCCCGGGCGTCCAGGGTGAAGCGGCGCACCTCCTTGCCGGCGCCCGGCAGGCTCAGCAGGCGGTTGCCGGTGAGCCGGGCGGTGGCGGTCACCCGCTTGCGGCGGGTGGGGGCGACGGGGGCGGCGGGGATGGGCGCGGCGCCGCCGGAGAGGGTGGCGAGCACCTGGTCGAGCCAGGCCGAGGCGGCGGGTTCGTAGTCGGGCTCGCAGTCGGTGCGGGGCGCGAGGCGGGTGGCGCCGAGTTCGGCGAGCCGGCGGTCGAGGCGGCGGCCGTGGCCGCAGAAGTCGTCGTAGGCGGAGTCGCCGAGGGCGAGCACGGCGTAGCGGCGGCCGTCGAGGCGGGGGGCACCGCCGTCGGCGAGGTTGGCCCAGAAGTCGGCGCCGTTGTCGGGCGCGTCGCCGTCGCCGAAGGTGCTGGTGACCAGCAGCAGGTCGGCCGCGGCGGGCAGCGTCGCGGGGTCGGACTCGGCCATGCCGGCGAGCCGCACCGGGTGTCCGGCGGCCAGCAGCCGGCCGGCGGCGGCGTTGGCGAACTCCTCGGCGTTGCCGGTCTGGGAGGCCCACAGCACCATCACCTCGCGCCCTCTCGGCGTGGTGCGCGCCGGCGGCGCGAGGGGCTCGGTGGTGACCGGCTCGGGGGTGGTGGGGCGGGCGGCGACCCTGGTCAGGGCGACGGCGCAGACCTTGAGCTCCGGCTGTCTGGAGAGCGGGTCGACGGCGTCGCTGGTCACGGCGTTGACGGTGATCCGCTCGCCGAACAGGTCGCTCCAGTGGAACGGCGCGAAGCAGCACCCGGGCCGGACCCGGTCGGTGACCACGGCGGGCAGCACGGCCCTGCCGCGGCGGGAGGCGACCTCGACGGAGTCGCCCTCGGCGATGCCGAGGGCCCGCGCGTCGTCCGGGTGCACCTCGACGAAGGGCCCGGGGTTGAGCTTGTTGAGCCGCGCCACCCGGCCGGTCTTGGTGAGGGTGTGCCACTGGTGCTGCACCCGGCCGGTGTTGAGCAGGAACGGATACCGGTCGTCGGGGAGTTCGGCGGGCGGCACGTGCGGGCGGGGGAAGAAGCCGGCGCGGCCGCTGGGGGTCGGGAACCGGGGGCCGCCGCCGTCCGGCGGCAGGTAGCGGACGGGGTTGCGTTCCGGCCCGTCCGGCGCGGCGGCCGGCCACTGCACCGGGGTGGCGTCGAGCCGCTCGTAGCTCACCCCGCGCAGGTCGTAGCCGGTGGTCGGGTTCCAGGCGCCCTTGAGCTCCTCGAAGATCTCCTCGGCGCTCTCGTAGGGGAAGGCCTCCGCGTAGCCCATCTCGCGGGCGACCAGGGTGATGAGCCGCCAGTCGGGGAGCGCCTGGCCCGGCGGGTCGACGGCCTGCCGGGTGAGGGTGAGGTTCCGCTCGCTGTTGATCATGACGCCGTCGCCCTCGACCCACAGCGCGCCGGGCAGCACCACGTCGGCGTAGGCGTTGGTCTCGGTGGCGGCGTAGGCGTCCTGGGTGACGACGAACTCGGCGGCCCGCAGCCCCTCGACCACCGTGTCGCGGTTGGCCATCGAGGCGACGGGGTTGGTGCACATGATCCAGCAGCCCTTGATCTCGCCCGCCGCCATCCGCCGGAACATCTCGACGGTGCCCTGGGCCGGTCCCTCGGCGCGAATGGTGCCGGGCGCCAGGTCCCAGAGCCGCTCGGTGAAGGCGCGGTCCTCGGCGACCAGCACCGAGCGCTGTCCCGGCAGGCCGGGGCCCATGTAGCCCATCTCGCGGCCGCCCATCGCGTTGGGCTGGCCGGTCAGCGAGAACGGGCCGCTGCCGGGGCGGCAGATGGCGCCGGTGGCCAGGTGGAGGTTGATCAGGGCCTGGGTGTTCCAGGTGCCGTGGGTGGACTGGTTGAGCCCCATGGTCCAGCAGCTCGTCCACTCCCCCGCGGTGCCGATCAGCTCGGCGGCGCGGCGGATGTCGGCCTCGGGAAGTCCGGTGATGGCGGCGACGGCGTCCGGCGGGTAGTCGGCGAGGAACTCGGGCATCGCCTCCCAGCCCTCGGTGTGCGCCGCGATGAACTCCTGGTCGGTGTGGCCGCCGGCGACCAGCAGGTGCAGCAGGCCGTTGAGGAGGGCCAGGTCGGTGCCGGGGCGGATGGGCAGGTACAGGTCCGCCTTCTCGGCGGTGGCGGTGCGCCGGGGGTCGACGACGATCAGCTTGGCACCGGCCCGCACCCGCTCCATGAGGCGCAGGAACAGGATGGGGTGGCAGTCGGCCATGTTGGAGCCGATGACGAGGAAGACGTCGGCGTGGTCGAGGTCCTCGTAGGAGCCGGGTGGGCCGTCGGCGCCCAGCGACAGCTTGTAGCCGGTGCCGGCGCTGGCCATGCAGAGCCTGGAGTTGGACTCGATCTGGTTGGTGCGCAGGAAGCCCTTGGCCAGCTTGTTGGCGAGGTACTGGGCCTCCAGGCTCAGCTGGCCCGAGACGTAGAGGGCCACGGCGTCGGGGCCGTGCTCGTCGACGATGGCGCGCAGCCGCCGCGCGGTCTCGGTGACGGCCGCCGGCACGTCGACGGGCTCGGGCTCGGCGTCGCGCCGGGGGCGGCGGAGGGCGGTGGCGAGCCGTCCGGGGGCGGCCAGCATGTCGGCGGTGGTGGCGCCCTTGGTGCACAGCCGTCCGAAGTTGGCCGGGTGGTCGCGGTCGCCGGTGACCCGGCGCACCGTGCGCCGGCCGTCCGGGCCGACGGCGATGTCCAGCACCATTCCGCAGCCCACCCCGCAGTAGGAGCAGACGGTGCGCACGCCCCCCGATTCCGCTGCGGACACCTCGCGGCCCCTTCCACGTTCGACCCTGGTGCGTCGACCGTACGAACGGCCCATTACGCGGGCGTCACGTGCCGAGATCGAGCCGCGTTACGCCCCCTGCACACCGCCCGCCACTCCCGTGTGAGCACCGGGTGCCGGCCGGCGCGGTTCCCGGAAGAAGGCCCTGACCTCGGCGGTCAGGACGTCGGGGGCCTCCATGGCGAGGAAGTGGCCGCCCTCGTCCAGCTCGGTCCAGGACACCACGTGGTGGTCGCGCTCGGCCCACGGGCGCACGGTCACGTCGTGGGCGGAGAGCAGCACGCCGGTGGGGACGGTGCCACGCTCGGGCGCCCAGTCGCCCGCGCCCTCGCCCCACTCCCCCTCTCCGTCCTCGGCGCTCCACTCGGCGGCGGAGATCTCCTCGTAGTAGATCTGCGCCGCCGAGACGGCCGTGCCGGTGAACCAGTAGAGGGAGACGTCGGTGAGGATCCGGTCCCGGTCGACGGCGTCCTCGGGCAGCCCTTCCGCGGGCCAGGTCAGCTCCTTGAACTTCTCCACGATCCAGGCGAGCTGGCCGACGGGCGAGTCGTGCAGGGCGTGGCCGACGGTGGCCGGCCGCTTGGCGTTGCACAGGAGGTAGCCGTCGTTGAAGTCCCGCATGCGCTGCCAGCGGCGCTGGTCGGCCTCGCTGAGCCCTTCCGTCTCGCCGTCGACGCCCACGGGGAAGGAGATCATCGCGTTGAGGTGGACGCCGACGACGCGCTCGGGCGCCAGCCGCCCCATCCGGGGGGCCACCCAGGAGCCGGTGTCGTAGCCCTGGACGCCGTACCGCCGGTAGCCGAGGCGCGCCATCAGCTCGGTGAGGAGGCCGGCCATCCGGTCGGCGTTCATGCCGGGCCCGGCGAGCGGGGTGGAGAACCCGAAGCCGGGCAGCGAGGGGATCACCAGGTGGAACGCGTCGGCCGGGTCGCCGCCGTGCGCCCGGGGGTCGGTCAGCGGCCCGATGACGTCGAGGAAGTCGGCGAAGGTGCCCGGCCAGCCGTGCAGCAGCATCAGCGGCAGGGCGTCCGGCTCGGGCGAGCGGACGTGCAGGAAGTGCAGGCGCTGTCCTTCGATCGTGGTGCGGAACTGGGGGTGGGCGTTGAGCGCGGCCTCCTGGGCCCGCCAGTCGTGGGCGGTGCGCCAGTGCTCGGCGAGCTCCCGCAGGTAGCCGACCGGGACCCCGCGGCTCCAGCCGACGCCCGGCAGCTCGTCCGGCCAGCGGGTGTTGGCGATCCTGGCGTGCAGGTCGTCGACCGCGGCCTGCGGGATCTCGATACGGAAGGGACTGATGGTGCTGTCGTGCGGCGTGGTGTCTGCCATGCCCCGGAGGCTAGGCGGCCAACAGGACGCCCGGCGTCCTAGATCGACGGCCGGCCGGGGCGTGGCGGCTCGCCGGCGGCGTCCAGCAGGTCGGCGGCCAGGCGGACGTCGGCGGCCAGCGGGCGGTCGGGGCTGACCGGGGGCAGCGCCTCGGCGAGCCGGTCGAGCTCGGCGGCGCAGGCGGGGGCGGTGGGCAGGCGGTCGCCGAGGTGGGCGGCCTGGCGCAGGGCGAGGGCGAGCGAGCCGTGCAGCAGGCGCAGCGCGCGGGCCTGGCGGTAGGCGCCGAGCGCGGCCTGGGTACCGAAGGGGACGATGTCCTGGTTGTGCAGGTTGGTGGGCAGGCTCTGGACGCTGGCCGGGGTCGCGGTGCGGCGCATCTGGGCGGTGATGGCGGTCGCGGTGAGCTGGACGCCGGCGAGGCCGTGCTGGCTGCCGGGGTCGGCGGCGAGCAGCGGGTTGCGGCCGCCGTTGCGGTGTGGGTCGAGCAGCAGGTCGAGCTGGCGCTCGGCGAGGTTCGCGGTCTGCACGGCGGCCAGCGAGAGCAGGTCGGCGGCGAACGCGACGGGTTGGCCGAAGAAGTTGCCGCCGTGGCAGACCTTGTCCTCCTCGGGGAAGAACAGCGGGTTGTCGCTGATCCCGTTGAGGTCGTCCTCGATGACGGAGGCCGCGTGCCGTGCCGACGCCATCGCGGCGCCCAGGAGTTGGGGCGCGCAGCGGATGGAGTAGGGCTCCTGCAGGGGGCGTTCGCCGCTGGGCGTGGTGCCGGCGAGCAGGGCGCGCAGCCGGTCGCCGGCGGCGGAGGCGTCCGGGTGGTGGTAGGCCGTGAGCAGCGAGGGGTCGGCGAAGTCCGGTGTGCTGCCGAGGAGTTCGGCCAGCAGCGCGGTGAGCCGCAGGGCGGCGTCCAGGGAGCGGGTGAGCTGGGCGAGGGCGAGGCCGGCCGCGGCGGCGGTGAAGGATGTGCCGTTGACCAGCGCGAGGGCGTCCCGTCCCGCCAGGTCGATGGGGGTGAGGCCGGCGCGGCGCAGGGCCTCGGCGGCGGGCAGCCGCCGGCCGGCGAGGTGCGCGTGGCCCTCGCCGCGCAGCCCGCGCACCAGGTGGGCGGTGGGCACCAGGTCGCCGCTCGCGCCGACGGAGCCGAGCTCGGGCACGGCGGGCGCAAACCCGGTGTCGAGCGCCGCGACGAGCGCGTCGAGCACCTGTTCGCGGGCTCCCGAGTGGCCCTTGGCCAGCGCCCACAGGCGGGCGAGCAGGGTGGCGCGGACCACCTCGAAGGGCAGGTCGTCCCCCTGGCCCGCGGTGAGGTGGTCGAGCAGGCTCTCGCACTGGTCGGCCGCGTCGGCGCGGCCCGGCAGTCCGACGAGCGCGCCGAAGCCGGTGGTGGCGCCGTAGACCGGGCGTCCCTCGGCGAGGCAGCGGAGCAGGAAGCGGTGGCAGTCGCCGACCCGGCGCCGGGTCGCGGGGTCCAGGCGGACGGCGAGTGGGCCGGCGGCGGCGCGCTCCAGGAGGTCGGGGGTGAGCCGGGTGGCGGATCCGATGGTGACGGGGGCGGGGAGGGTGGTGGTCATGTCGCCTCCTCGGCGGTCGGTCGGGAAGGGCGCGGGGCCGGGGCCGACGGGGCGCCGTCCCCGGTCGCGGCGGGGTGGAGCGGCCCGGCCGGCCCGGGGTCCCGGGTACGGCCGGTGCCGACGGTGGCGGGCGCCGCCGGGCGGAGCCGGCGGGCCAGCACGGCGGTCAGCAGGGCCAGGGCGAGCGCGGCGGCGCAGGCGGTGCCGGTGGCCCGGGTGTAGTCGTCGAAGTCGAGGCCGGCGGCGCCGGGTTCGGCGCCGAGGACGGCCACGAACAGGCCGCCGATCACCGTCACGCTGGAGGCGTGGGCGACCTGGGTCGCGGTGAGCAGCACCCCGCTGGCGGCTCCGCTGTCGGCGACCGGTGTGCCGTCGAGCACGACGGTGATCAGCGGGGAGGCCACCAGGCCCTGGCCGAGCCCGACAAGCGCCAACGGCAGGGGCAGCCACAGCAGTTGGGAGTCCTCCGGCACCCGGAGGACGATACCGACCACGCCGGCCAGGCCGACCGCCGTCAGCAGCGCGCCGCCGACCGGCAGCCGGTGGCCGAACCTGGCGTGCGGGACGCGGCTGCCGGCGCTGGCCAGCGCGAAGCCCACGGCCAGCGGCGCGAAGACCAGTCCGGAGACCAGCGGGCTGCGCTCCAGGCCGTTCTGCACGTGGTAGGCGATCAGCGTGAAGAAGCCCATGTTGCCGCCGTAGAAGGCCAGCAGGGCGCCCAGGCCGCGCGCCATGCGGCGCTCGGCGAGCAGCCTCGGCGGCAACAGCGGGGCCAGGCCCCGCCGTTGGAGGCGGCGTTCCAGGGCGAGAAAGGCAGTGAGCACGAGGAGGCCGCCGGCCATGGGGAGGGCGAGCCAGCCGGACCAGTGGCCGCCCTCGGCCGAGGCCGGCGGCAGCAGCAGGGCGTAGAGCGCGACGGCGAGCAGCAGGGCGCCGGCGAGGTCGAGCCGCTGGCGCGGGCCCCGGCTCTCCACGACGGTGCGCCGGGCGGCGAGCAGGATCAGCGGGCCGACCGGCAGGTTGACCAGGAAGAGGGCCCGCCAGCCGAGGCCGCCGGGGTCCCAGGCCAGCAGGGCGCCGCCGCCGAGCGGGCCCGCGATCCAGGCCAGGCCCATGGTGGCGCCGTAGGCCCCGATCGCGCGGGCGCGTTCGGAACCGGCGAAGGTGGCCTGCACGATGGCGAGCACCTGGGGGAGCATCAGGGCGGCGGACAGGCCCTGGAGGGTGCGGGCGGTCAGCAGGGCGGTGGCGTCCGGCGCCAGCGCGCACGCGGCCGAGAGCAGGGTGAAGGCGGCGACGCCGAGTTGGAACACCCGCTTCCGGCCGTGCAGGTCGCCGAGCCGCCCACCGGTCACCAGGCCGGCGGCGTAGGCGGCGGTGTAGCCGGCGACGACGAACTGGGTCTGGCCGTAGGAGGCACCGAGTTCCTCCCTGATGGCGGGCAGGGCGAGCAGGACGATGCTGGAGTCGAGGTGGCCGACGAAGGTGGCGAGCAGGATCGAGGCGAGGGCGACGGAGCGGCGTCGCGTGGTGCTTTCTCCCGGTCTTGGCATCACGACATTCATCCACGGCGGGCGCCCGACCGGCCAAGTCCGGTTTCTTCCCAGGTGATCGCGGACACTTCTCACGGCGGGCACGCCGCGTACACTTCCGCGCATGGAGCTGCGGCAGTTGCGGTACTTCGTCGCGGTCGCGGAGGAGCTTCATTACGGGCGCGCCGCACGGCGGTTGAACATCGCGCAGCCCGGGCTCAGCCAGCAGATCAAGGTGCTCGAGCGGCGGCTGGGCGCCGAGTTGTTCGCGCGGGACCGACGCGGGGTGGCGTTGACGGGGGCCGGGCGGGCGCTGCTGCCGCTGGCGCGCGACCTGTTGACGCGGGCGGGCGCTGCGCAGGCCCTGGTGCGCTCCTACGGGGCGGGCGAGACCGGCGAGTTGCGCGTCGGGCTGACGCGTTCCGCGGCCCAGGGGGTGACGGCGCGGCTGGTGGACGGGTTCCGGGAGGAGTGCCCCGGCGTCGAGATGCGGCTCTCCAGCGGCTACACGGCGTTGCACGAACGGCTGTTACGGCTCGGCTCGCTCGACGCGGCGTTCGTGCGGCCACCGATCGACCTCGCCGGCGATCTGGCCTGTCGGGAGGTCGCGGTGGAGCCGCTGGTGGCGGCGGTCCCGGCCGACCACCCGTTGGCCCGCCGGCGTCGGATCCGCCGCGCCGACCTGGCCGGCGAGCCCCTGGTGTGGTGGCCGCGCGAGCACGGCCCTGGCATGTGGGATCGGATGCTTGATCAGGTGTTCGGCGCGGGGGTGAGGCCGCCGGTGGCCCGCTGGGAGCCGGAGGAGGAGCGGCTGCTGCACGCGGTGGCCCTCGGCGCCGGGGTCACCGTCGTGGTCGAGGGCCGGGCCAGTCGACTGCGGGTGCCCGGCGTCGCCATCCGGAGGTTCGCCGAGCCGGAGCCGACGGTGCCGCTGGGCCTCGCCTGGCGCCGGGACAGCGAGCTTCCCGCGCTCCGTCGCTTTCTGCGGCACGCCGAAGAGGTGGTCAGGTCCGAGGCGCGTTGAGGTTGCGGAAGTTGCGGACCACGGGGCTGGTCTCGCCGCGCCGCCAGGCGAGATGCAGGGCGATGCTGTGGGACTGCGGCGTCAGCGGCCGGAACACGACGTCGGAGCGGCGCAGCGAGGCCATGGCGCCGGGCACGATGGAGACGCCGATGTCGGCCGCGACCAGGCCGATGATGGTGTGCATGTGCACGGCTTCCTGGGTGACCTGCGGCTCGTAGCCGGCCGACCGGGTGAGGTGCATGATCTGGTCGTGCAGCGACGGGCCGAGCCGCCGGGGGAAGAGCACGAACGCGTCCTCGGCGAGGCTGGCGATCGGCAGCGGGTCGCGGTACGCCTGGGGATGTCGGCGGGAGAGGGCGGCGACCAGTCGGTCGCGGGAGATCTCCTGGGCTGCCAGCTCCGGGTGGCCCACGCCGCCGTCCGGACCGTGCAGGATGCCGATGTCCAGGCGTCCGGCGAGGAGTTCGCCGATCTGCTGGCTGCTCGCCATCTCGCGGAGTTGTAACTTGACGCCCGGATAGCCCTGCCGGAAGCGCCGCAGCAGCCTGGGCAGCAGTTCGTGGGAGGCGGAGCCCACGAAGCCGAGCGAGAGCTGGCCGACCTCACCCCGCCCCGTCTGCCGTGCGATGCGCTTGGCACGCTCGGCGTGGTGCAGCACCCGCCGGGCCTCGGCCACGAAGCCCTTGCCGGCCGAGGTGATGTGGACTTCCCTGGTGGTGCGCTCGAACAGCAGTACCCCGAGCTCGTCCTCGAGCTTCCGAACCTGCTGGCTGAGCCGGGGTTGCTGCAGCCCGAGTCTTGACGCCGCTCTTGCGAAGTGCAGCTCCTCGGCGAGGAGCACGATGTAGCGGAGCTGGTCGAGATTCATAGCAATATTTGATCAGTTATTACTGTCCCATGGAACTATGTAGCTGTGAAGCATGCCATCCCCCAGCCTTGCTGCCATGCGACGTGCTTCCGCAACCACCGCCTTCTCCCTGCTCGTTGCGACCGTGATCGGCTTGGCGACCGCGAACCCCGCGGCCGCGCACCACGGGTGGGAGGAGTACGACACGACCGCGGCCTACTACGTGTCGGGAACGGTCAGCGAGGTCCGGTGGGGCAATCCCCACCCCGAGGTGACGATCGAGCTCGAGACCCCGGTCTCGGTACCGGCCGGCTGGGCCGAACTCGACATCCCGCCGGAACTCGAGGAGCTCGACGGACGCGAGGTGCTGGAGGCCACCCGGCCCTACGGCGGCGAGGCGGAGCGGCTGACGATGGACCTGGCGCCCATCGAGCGGCTCTCGGCCTGGGGGCTCGACGGCGAGGTGCCCGAGGGCGAGCGGATCGAGGCGGTCGGCTACCTGGGCCGTGACGACGACGCCCACATCCGGCCGGAGCTGGTCGTGCTGGAGAGCGGCCAGGTGGTGCGCCAGCGCTCGGTGCCGCTGCCGGCGATGCCCGAGGCGGCCCCGGCGGAGAGCGCCGAGGACGGGGCGGACGCGGGCGACCCACCGGCCGACGGCGACCCGCCGGCCGAGGGTACCGGGAGCGCCGGGGACACCGGCGGGACGGACGGCGCCGACGACGCCGCCGAGGAGAGCGCGGCCGAGGACGAGGGCTCCTCGTCGGCGGTCGTCTGGGCGCTGCTCGCGGTCGGCGTGCTCGTGGTGGTCGGCGGCGGCCTCTACGTCGTGCGGCGCGGCAACCGGGACTGAGCATGGACGAGTTCTACGACTGGCTGGAGCGGACGGAGCTCGGCGAGGCCGTCCGCACGACCCCCTGGGTGTACTCGTCGCTCGAGACGGTGCACCTGGTCGGCATCGCGGTACTGGTCGGGCCGGCCATCGCCTTCGACCTGCGGCTGCTCGGGGTCGGCCGCCGGCTGCTGCCGGTGACGTCGGCCGCCAGGCACCTGCTGCCGCTGGCCCGGTTCGGCTTCGTGATCGCCGCGCTCTCCGGGGTGGTGATGTTCGTCTCCGGCGCCGCGGCAGTGGGCAACAGCGCCGCGGCACCCTGGAAGCTGGGGCTCCTGCTGCTCGCCGGGGTGAACGTCGCCGTCTTCCACCTCGGCGTCTACCGCTCGGTCGACCGGTGGGACGTCCGCGAGGTCGCGCCGGCCGCGGCCCGCGCGGCCGGGATCGTCTCGACCCTGGTCTGGGTGGGCGTGATCGCCGCCGGGAGGCTGCTCGCGTACACCTGATGTCGCTCTGAATTCGATGGCCCGTCTTCGGACGGGCCTTTTTCCTGCCGCTTTTCCGGAGTAATTCATTCCGCTTTCCCGGCATCCCATTCGGATGTATCCGAGAACAACATCCACAGATGAAAAATCTGTGAACATTTGCGATTGTGCTCACCCGCGCAATAATGCGGCGCCAAACATAATCATCCCCGCATTGTGGCGCCCTCGCCGGGACGACTAGTTTCGAAACCGCCGAAAGACGTCTTGCGCACCACAACCGACCAGGGGGATGTGACGTGCTCATAACCACGGCAGACCGGCTCGAGCTCATGCTCGACGCCCGCGCCGAGGCGACCCGCTTTCGAACCGAGAATCCGCCTTCCGCTTTCCACGAGCACAAGCTCGAAAAAGTCTGGGAACGGGCGTCGACCGCGCCGGCCTACGCGCCGCTCCCGCCGTTCTCGATGGAAACGTTCCGCGACCACCCGATCACCCGCAAGGAGGATCTGAAGGCCAGGCCGCTCGACTACTGCATCGTGGAACCGGCCGAGGCCGACAAGTACTACGAGACGACGGGCACCACGGGCCGCCCCACCCCCACCCCGCGACTGGCCGAGGACGCCATCCGCAACGCGGTCTCGGTCGCCGAGGCCTGGCGCCCGCTGCTCGGCGAGCGCGACCGGGTGCTGGTGCTGCTGCCGTCCGACGTCGTCCCGGTCGGCGATCTCGTCGTTCACGTGTGCGAATATCTGGGCGCGGTGCACACCCGCGCCTACCCCTTCGCGACCGGCATCTGCGACTGGGACCGGCTCACCCAGATCTGGGAGACCCTGCGCCCGACCGTGCTCTACGTGGCCCCTGGAGTGGCCCAGCAGCTGACCCGGCTGCTCAAGCGCCGCGACCAACTCGCCGCGCACCGCGCCTCGGTCGAGAAGATCATGCTGCTCGGCGAGGTCAACACCGCGCCGTTCCGGGCCAGGCTCGGCGCCTGGTGGCAGGCGGAGGTCTACGACGCCAGCTACGGCAGCACGGAGACCGGCACGCTGGCGACCTCCTGCCACGCCGGGCGGCAGCACCTCCTGCTGGCCGCCAACCACTTCGAGCTCGCCACCGCGGACGGCGTGTGGCCGCTGCGCGCCGGCGAGCGCGGCCGCCTCGTGGTCACCCCGCTCAACCTGCACGCCAGGCCGCTGCTGCGCCTCGACACCGGGGACGAGGTCACCCTCGCCGACGACTGCCGCTGCGGCACCGCCGCCCCCTCCGTCACCGTGCACGGCCGCAGCAGCGACGCGCTGGTGTTGGCGGGCGCGAAGGTCACGGTCCGCGAGGTGGAGGAGATCGTCTACGGCGAGACCGCGGCCACCGGCTACCTCATGGAGGTCGACCCCGAGGGCCGGCCGCTGCGCCTCCTGCTGGAGCGCGACAGCGACTGGGACCGCGGCGCGGAGGGCGAGCTGGCCGACGCGGTGCAGGCCGCCTCCCGCAGCAGCCTGCGGGTGACCTGGGGCGACGTGCGCTTCGTCAACGCGCTCCCCGTCAACACCAAGAGCGGCGCCTCCCAGAAGAGCTGGAAGCGCACCAACCTCCGCGTGGTGGAGGCCGGTTCATGACCACCACCGCCTCCCCGGCCGGCGTGGCCACCGGCCAGCCCGACCTGTGGTGCACCTACGCCGCCATCCGCACCCTGGGCTGGCTGCGCCGCCCCGACGGCGTGCCGCACCCGGAGCGGACCGCCCGCTACCTGGCCACCCGCCGCAACGCGGACGGCGGCTACGCCTGGAGCCGCGGCATGGCCTCGGACGCCTGGGCCACCTACTACTGCACCCAGGGGCTGATCGACCTGGCCCGCCTCGGCGTCGCGGAGCACGCCCCGGCCGGTCTCGACCGCACCGCCGCCTGGCTGCGCGAGACCTGGTCGGGCGACGCCTTCGCCATGATGCCGGGACAGCTCCCCGACGCGTGGGCCACCTTCTTCTCCACCCGCACCACCCTGGAGGTGTGCCGCGAGCCGGTGCCGGAGCCGGACCGGCTGCTCGGCTGGCTCGGCGCGCTCCAGACCGCGGGCGGCGGACTCGGCTGGACCCCCGAGCACGCCGCCGCCGGGGTCGCCGACGTCCGGGCCTGCTTCTACGGGGTGCTCGCCTGGCGGGTGCTCGCCAGGACCGGCCACACCGCGCCGCCCTGGGACGTGGCGCGGCTCCTGGCCTGGCTGCGGGCGCAGCAGACGCCGCAGGGCGGGTTCCGCTTCTCGCCGGCCGCCGAGGTGCCCTGCATGTGGGCCACCTACCGGGCCACCGCGGCGCTCGACGCGCTGGGCGGCGCCCCCGCCGACCCGGCCGCCTGCGTCGCCTGGATCGAGCGGAGGCGCGGCGCCACCGGGGCGTTCGTCCGCTGGGACGGCTATCCCGTCGAGGACGTCTGGGCCTCGTTCTGCGCCATCGGCTCGCTGCACGCGATGGGCGCCCCCACCGCCGAGCACGCACCGGCGGTGACCGCCCGGATGCGTGAACTCGCCTGCGAGCAGGGCGGGTTCACCTACCGCGAGCCGGCGCTGGCCGCCGACGCGCTCGCCACCTCGGCCACGCTGCTCATCGCGGACCCGGACGCCCCAGCCACCGCCCCGGGCCCCGACGAGCTGCGCGACTGGCTCGCCGGCTGCCTGCTGCCCAACGAGGGCGGCGTGATGTACATGCCGGCCCGCGGCAGCGAGGTCCGCTGCACCCTCTGGGCGCTCTCGGCCGGCGCCCTCCGGGACGACCCGGGCGCCCGCAAGCGGGTCGCCGACTGGCTCGGCGAACTCCAGAACCCCGACGGCGGGTTCGGCTACTGGGAGGGCCGCGGCTCCGACGTGGTCTCCACCGTGTCGGCCGCCGAGATCCAGTCGCTGCTGCGGCCCGACCACCCCGACGTGCTCGACGGAACCCGCCTGGTCGGCTTCCTCGACGCCTGCCGCACCCCGGTGGACGCCGGGGAGCCGGACGCCGAGCCGGCGGCCAACGTGCCCGGCGGGGCGCCGACCCTGCGCGCCACCCTCCAGGTGCTGCGCGCCCGGCAGGCCGTGGGCCGGCCACGCCCCGCCGCGGTGCGCGCCGCTCTCGACCGGCACCGGGTGGCCGGCGGCGGCTACGCCAACGAGGGCCGCCGCGTCCCGGACCTGCTGAGCACCTACGAGGCCGTGCTCACCGCCGACCGACACGGGGTGGCGCTGGACACCGACCACCTGCGCAGGTTCGTCGACCGCGTCGTCACCGAGGCCGGCACCGCCTGGACCCCGCTCGCGCCGCCCGAGGGCGACGACCTGCTGGCGACCTGCGTCGGCACGCTGCTGGCCCGGCGCGTCCGGGGCGAGCTCGCGGAGCTGCCCGCCCTCACCCTCTCCTGAAGGACCTTCGTGCCCACCATCACCATCACCAGCCCCGAGCTGCCCGCGCGCCGACGCCGCGCCGTCGCCGTCCGGCTCACCCGCTGGCTCACCGGACGGGGCGTCACACCCACGCACGCCGTGGTCCGCTTCGTCACCGAGGAGCCGGGCAGCCTCTACGCCGGCGCCTTCCCGGTGGAGGCGCTGCCCGCGCCGGCCGCCGACCCGACGGGGCCCGGCGGGCCCGGTGCCCAGGAGCCGCTGCACCACGCCTCGGTGGTCTGTCAGATCGGCGTCGACCGGGACGCCGACTTCCGCGACCAGCTGGCCGCCGAGATCGCCGCCGCGCTCGGCGTCGGCCCCGGCACCGCCTTCTTCTACCTCGACCTGCAACCCACCGCGAGGGGCCACGTCTACGTGGCCGACCACGGCGCGCTGCGCCGCGTCGACACCCTCGACGACCTGCCCGCCCCCACCGACGACGGCGCGCTCGCGCGACGTGAGGAGACCCCGGCATGACCGCCCCCACCACCGTGCCCGACGAGAAGCAGATCCGCGACGGCGTGCGTGCGGCGCTCGCCGTGCCGCTCGGCGACGCGCTGGCCGACGTCCCGGACGACGCCGAGCTGACCACCGCCCTCGGCGAGCGCTACGACAGTCTCACCGCCATGGAGTGCGTCACGGCCGTGGAGACCAGGTTCGGCGTCGAGGTCGACTTCGTGGCCGACGACGTCCGGCACTGGTTCTCCAGCGTCAGCCGGATGGCGCGGTTCGTCCGCGAGCGCCTGGAGGACGGCGCGGTACTCGACGGCGGGGCCTGATGGCCGCGCGACCGGTCGAAAGACCCGACGGCGAGGCCGAGTTCACCACCTCGGGACACACCGGCGACCCCGTGGCCTGGCGTCGCACGGACGCCCAGCTGCGCGCCGAGGCACAGCTGGTGGCCGACACCGTGGTCGGCCCCGCCGGTTCCCTCGACCACATCGTCAACTTCGCCCCCACCCACCACCTCTACGGCCGCCTCTTCGGGGAGGTGCTGCCCCGGCTGTGGGACGTCGAGGTCCACCAGGCGTGGTCGCACGAGGTGACCGCGGTGCCGCCGCTGCGCGACGCCGCCCGCACCCTGCTGGTCTGCCTGCCGTCCAGCTGGCCGCTGCTGCGGCGGCTGGTGCCCGCGCTGCGCCGGCTGCCCTCGGTGGTCGCGCTGCACAGCTCGGCCGCGCCGACCGAGGCCGCGGGCGAGGTGGTGCGGGCGCTGGCCGGCACGGGCTTCCGCGCGGTCAGCCTCCTCGGTTCGACGGAGACCGGCGCGGTGGCCCACCGGCCTGTCGCCCCGACCGGCGCGGATCCCGGCCCCTGGCGGCTGCTGCCGGACGTGTCGCTGCTGCCCGACCCGTGCCAGGACATCGGCGGCGCGGGCGCCCACCACCTGCGGGTCGCGAGCCCGCGCGTCGCGCGCCGGGCCGACATGGCGGCGCCGCCCGCGAGTTGGCGTCTCGCGGACCTCGTCCGCCCGCGCGGGCCAGGGGAGTTCGACTACCTGGGGCGCGCGTCGCGGCTGGTGAAGGTCAACGGACGACGGGTCTGGCTCGACCAGGTCGAGGCGGCGGTGCGGGCCGCGTTCCCCGGGATCGAGGCGGTCTGCCTGCCGGTGTCCGACCCGGTCAGGGGGGAGCACTACGAGGTGTGCCTGGCCGCCGGGTCCTGCCCGGCCGGCGCGGGCGCCCCGGGCATCAGGACGGCCATCGGGGCGGCGCTGCCCGGGGCGCCGGGGCCGCGAGCGGTGCACACCGTGCCCGAACTGCCGCGCACCACCACCGGGAAGATACGGATCCCCGCCCTGCGGGAACTGCTCGCGCACGCTCGCCGCGAACCGGAGGCGGCGTCCGGCGAGGCCCTCGCCCACGCCTGACAGCGATCGGCTGACCGACACCCGACCAGTGCCGGAGAAGAGAGGACGCATGTCAACCACCCGCCTGCTGATACCGACTCGTGCGGCTCAGCAGCCCGACTGGGCCCCCCACTGGGGGGAACTGGACACCGTGCTCGGCGAGCTGACCGAGCGCCCCCCGCTGGTGACGGCCGGGACCGCCGCCGCGCTGCGGGACGAACTGGCCTTCGTGGCGCGGGGTACCGCCTTCGTGCTCCAGGCCGGCGAGTGCGCCGAGCTGTTCGAGGACAGCGCCCCGGACCGGGTGCGCGCCAAGGCGACGTTGCTGCACGGACTCGCCGACGTGTTCGAGTCGTTGACCAAGCTGCCCGTGGTGCGGATCGGCCGGTTCGCCGGCCAGTTCGCCAAGCCGCGGTCCAGCCCGTGGGAGACGCTGCCGGACGGCACCGTGCTCCCGGTCTACCGCGGCGACGCCGTGAACTCGGTCGAGGCGACCGAGGTGGCCCGCCGCCCCGACCCGCGGCGGCTGTTGCGGGCCTACGACTGCGCCGGTTCCGCGCTCGCCGAGTTGGCGGGCTCCGACGATCCCCGGGGGGCCGGGGACGTGCGGGCCGCACTGGCGCCCACCTACGTCAGCCACGAGGCGCTGCTGCTGGAGTACGAGCACGCGCTGACCCGTCCCGACGCCGCCGGCGGGCGGTACGCGTCCTCGGCGCACTTCCTGTGGATCGGCGAACGGACCAGGCAACTCGACCACGCGCACGTGGAGTTGGCGGCTTCCATCAGCAATCCGATCGGGGTGAAGCTGGGCCCGGACGCCTCGCCGGCCGACGTGGCCGCGCTGCTCGACCGGCTGAACCCGGAGGAGCGTCCTGGCCGGCTGACGTTCGTGGTGCGGATGGGGGCGGAGAAGCTGCCGAAGCGGCTGCCGGCCCTGCTGTCCGCGCTCGGGCCACGGGCGGCGCACGCCACCTGGATCACCGACCCGATGCACGGCAACACCAGGCAGACGGCGGCCCGGCAGAAGACGCGGGTGCTCGACGACGTGCTCGCCGAGGTCGAGGGGTTCTTCGCCGCGATGAGCGCGCACGGGCTGCCGCCCGGCGGCCTGCACCTGGAGACCGCCCCGGACGACGTCACGGAGTGCGTCACGCACGAGGGCCAGTTGCACTCCCCGATCCCGCTCCCCCGCTACGAGACGGCCTGCGACCCGCGGCTCAACCCGGAGCAGGCGGAGCAGGTGGTCCGGCTGGCGGCGGAGCTGACCGCCCGGCCCGCCGCCCCGTCCCACACCCGCCATGAGTGACCCGCGGTCCACGAAGGAGAACGAGCCGCCGATGCGTAGCGCACGTGCCAGGGAAGACCAGGGGCCGAGCCCGAGCCGGCGGTCCCTGTTGGGGGCCTCGGCCGGCCTCGGGGCCCTACTCGGGGTGGCCTCGCCGCTGGGCGCCGGCCAGTCCTGGGCGGCCGGGCGGCCGGCCGGGGAACGGGCCGCGTCCCCCCTCGACGACGATCGGGCCGCGGGGCCGCTGTTGCCGGTGCCGCGGGTCGACGAGCTGGCCAGGATGGGCCCGCACGGCTGCGAGGGCATGGTCTTCGACGCCGCGGGGCGGCTGTTCATGTCCAACACCCAGGGCACCGAGATCCTGCTGATCGGCATGGACGGCGCGGTGACCGAGTGGACGCGCGCGGTCCGGGCGCCGAACGGGCACAAGGTGCTGGCGGACGGCACCCATCTGGTGGCGCAGATGGGCCCGCCGGGGGCCGTGGTCTGGCTGGACGCGGACGGCTCGGTGCTGCGGGTGATCGACCGCGACGACCGGGGGCGGGCGCTGCGGGCCGCCAACGACGTGGCGATCGACCCGCGGACCGGCGGCGCCTATGTCACCGATCCGGGTCCGTTCGCGGGCGGGCTGCCCGGGCGGGTCTACTACCTGCCGCATCCGCGCGCGGAGTTGATGACGGTGGTGGACGAGGGGGACGAGGGGGTGCTCGACTACCCCAACGGCCTGGCGCTGAGCCCCGACGGGCGGGCGCTGCTGGTCTCGGAGAGCGGACGGAACCGGATCATCAGGTTCGCGCTCCCCGAGCCGGGTCGGCCGGTGCGCCCGACGGTCTTCGCCCGGCTGCCGTCCCAGCCCAACACCTGGACCGACGGCGAGGCGCAGCCGGACGGCCTGGCCTTCGACACCGAGGGCCGGCTGTTCGTGGCCCACTTCGGCACCGGGCTGGTGCGGGTGCGCGACGGGTACGGGCGGGATCTCGGCTCGTTGGACTCCCGGACGCCCTGCATCACCAACTTCGCGTTCGGCGGGCCCGACATGGACCAGCTGTTCGTGACCGCGCACCTGGGCACCTCGCTCGGCGACCCCGGGCCGGCGGTGGTCATGCGGATGACGCTGCCGGGCATCGAGGGGCTGCGGCTGCTGCCCTGAGCCCGGGGCACGAGTCCCGCCCCGCGCCTCAGCCGCGCGGGGCGGGGCTCGGCAGCACCGAGCGGATGTCGTCGACGATCCGCTTGACCAGCGGTTCCGGATCGTCGAGGAAGTAGAAGTGGCCGCCGGGGAAGGAGCGTACGCCGAGGAAGTCGGTGGTGTGCCGGGCCCAGTGCGGGGCGTCCCGCTCGTCGGCCACCGGGTCGGACTCGCCGCAGAAGGCGGACAGCGGCCGCCGCAGCACGGGCGCCGGCGAGGTGGCCGGCTCCCAGGTCTCGGCGGCCTCCAGGTCGGCGGTGACCAGGGGCCGCACGCGCTCCCAGAGCAGCGGATCGCGCAGGATCCGGTCGGGCAGCCCGCCCAGGTCGCTCAGCGCCCTCCGCAGCCCGTCCGGCGGGAGGCCGTGGAGCGGCGGGTCGGAGCGGGTGATCGAGAAGAACGGGCCCGGATGCCCGGAGACGCCGACCCAGACGGGCGGCGGACCGCCCCGGCGCTGGGTCTCCAGGGCGGCGGCGAAGGCCACCAGGCCGCCCATGCTGTGCCCGAACAGCGCGTAGGGCCCGTGGTCCTCGGCCGCCAGCCGGTCGGCCAGGGCGTCGCTGATCACGGTCAGCCGGCGCTCGGCGGGGTGCGCGGCGGCCTTGGGCCGGCCCGGCGCGACGACCAGCCGCAGCTCCCAGTCCTCCGGGAAGTGCGGCAGCCATGGCCGGAAGGTGCTGTGCGAACCACCCGCGTGGTGCATCAGGTAAAGGGTGAGTTTCGGGTCCGGTGCGGGCTGGTGACGAAGTACCGACAATATCGATCCCGTCATGCGCGGGACTCCCTCCCGTATTCTTCGCGTAGCCTCATGGTCCATCCTCTTCCGGTGCCCCGGTATGGTTGCCCGCTCTCCGTACGACACCTCATGATGCCATCGGGGCGTCGCCCGTTCCCGGTTTTCCCGATGCGCACTCAGGGGCAGCCGTCTACTCCTTTGGAGGCAGCGCCGGTTGACCTTTATGTGGAATCGCCAGGGGTCCGCAGTTCATGCTTGTATGAGTCGTCCTCATCGACCGTGCCGGGCGTTTTCCACCCGGGGGATTCAGAGGTGCATAATGCGACTCAACGTCCTCGGCCCACTCGAAGTGATAGGCAGTTCCGCGACGTGTCGGGTACGCGGGTTCAAGCTGGCCAAGGTGACAGGACTGCTGGCGCTGCGGGCCAATCACTTCGTCTCGATCGAGACGCTCAGCGAGGAGTTGTGGTCGGGATCCCCACCGCGCAACGAGGCGACGACGATCAGGACGCACGTCTACAACCTGCGGCGGGTGTTGAGTTCCTCGGGTCCCGGGCCGTCCTCCGGAGTGGCGCTGCACACCAGGCCGATGGGCTACCAGCTCTCGATCCCGGACGAACTGCTGGACGTGAGCCGGTTCGACCGGCTGGCCAGGGAGGGGCGCGCGCTGTTCGACACCGGGCGTTACGCGGAATCCGCCGAGCGGCTGCGCGCCGCCCTCGCGGTGTGGCGGGGCAGCGCGCTGGAGGGAATTCCGGTGGGCCCGGTGCTCTCCGGTCATCTGGCGCATCTCGCGGAGAAGCGGGCCCGAATTCTGGAGTTGCGCATCGAGGCGGACATGCGCAGCGGCCGGCATCGGGATCTCGTTCCCGAACTCTACGAGTTGGTGGCCACCGACCCGCTCAACGAATGGCTCCAGGCCCAACTCATGGAGGTGCTGCACCGCTCCGGGCGGCGCGGCGAGGCGTTGCGCAGTTTCCACGACGCCCGCCGGTGCCTCGACGAACAGCTCGGAATAGAGCCGTCCGACGACCTGCACCAGACGTACCTGCAGATTCTGTCCTCCGGATATCAGAGGTAGGAGGACTCGGGGGTGATGAGGGCGGCTTCCCGCGCGGTGCGCACGGCCTCCATGCGGGAGGACGCCCCCAACTTCTCGAAGACGTTGCGCAGATGTCGCTTGACGGTGCCCTCGGTGATCGAGAGGCGGGTGGCGATCTGCCGGTTGCTCAGCGCGTCGGCCACCAGCGTGAGCACCTCGAGCTCCCTGGGGGAGAGCACGATGGACTGCTCGGCGCCGCCGCCGACGGTGAAGCCGCCGGGCACCGCGATGGTGACGCCCTGGCCCTCGTGGGCGCTGCGGATGGTGGTGACCAGGTACTTCCGGCTGACGTGTTTGGAGAGGTAGCTGGCGACGCCGGCGTCGATGAGCCGGCGCACCAGGTCGGCCCGGTCGTGGACGGTCAGCACGATGACCTTGGGCCGGGGCGAGACCCGGTGGAGCCGGGCCACGGTGTCCAGCGGGTCGTGCTGCGGCATGCCGAGGTCGAGCAGGACGACGTCGGGGTGGGTGTCCCCGGTGACGGCGACCACCTCGTCGCCGGTGCCGGCCACCCCGCAGACGGCGAAGTCCTCCTCCACCAGCAGGGTTTCGCAGAGCGTCTCGCGCAGCAGGGTGTGGTCGTCGGCGACCACGATGCGGATGGGGTCAGACGAGGTCATGGGGTCCGTCCGTGAGGGGCACGAGGAAGGCGATTCGTGTTCCGTTCATCGGCACGCTGGTGATGGTGAAGGATCCGCCGAGCGCCCTGATCCTTTCCTTCATGGAGATCAGGCCGCTGCCGGTGCGCGGACCGAAGGCGTCGGAACTCGACGCGAATCCGCGGCCGTCGTCCTGGACGACGGCGCACACCCGGCTCGCCGACAGTTGGAGCATGACCAGTGCCTGCCCGGCGCCGGCGTGCGTGAAGATGTTCCGCAGGCACTCCCGCAACACGAGGAACACCTCGCCGCGGACATGCGACGGCACGTCGGTCTCGTCTCCGTCGACGAAGATGGTGACATCGGTCAGGTCCAGCCCGTAGGCGTCGACATAGGACCGCAGCTCGCGGTCGATGTTGGACACCGGAGTCTGCAGGCGTAGACCCGAGGAAAGCCTTCTGACCCCCTCGAAAAGATTGCCCAGTATCGAGTGCAGATCCTCGATGTGTCGCCGCGAGAAACTTTCTTTCGATTCCGTTGCCAGATTATGGAGTTCGAGTTTCCTGAGTGCTAGGCTGATATTACTGCCGAACCAGTCGTGCAGTTCGCGCGCGGCACGCTTGCGGTCCGCGGTGCGAAGCCCTTCGAGCTTTTTCAGTAACGCTTTCTCGTACCAGACCGAGGATATTCGGCTGCGTTCGACGACGCTTCTGTTGATCGCGGAGAGGGCGAGCTGGGTTCTTCCGGTCGGCAGCAGTCGGCCGGCGCCGAAACCGGTGAGCCCGGACAGGAAGACGTCGATCATCTCGCCCCAGGCGAGCGTCAGTTTGTCGAGCGGGATTCCGGAGAGCGCCGTGGAGACCCCCAACAGGGAGGCCAGCGCCACCTTGTCGTCGTTGACGACCACGCGGCCGACCTTCAGGCTCCGCAGACAGTCGTCGAAGACGTATCCGAACTGTCTGCGCCACTCGGCGCGCAGGTCCCGGCGCTCCAGCAGGGCGTACGCCAGCCGCTCCTCGTACCGGGCGTAGAGGTGGTCGATCATCGACGACTCGGGGAGTATTTCCCCGCCATTCACCCGCCCACCGCCCACCACACACCCCGTGGCGGACGCCTCTCGTTCACGTTCCGGTTGACTCAGAATCTGACTCTCCCCCGTAGGTTGAACTGATTGGTCGGATCAGAACGCCGGTCGAGATAGGCCACTTTCATAATATCTTCACAGTCGCCGGCCAACAATACTGTTTTCGGTCCCGGAGCCGCCTGAACGGTCAAATAACAGTAATGCAACCAAAGATGCCGTTGACCTTGAATGTGCAAACACACCGGATCGCCGCCAAAGCCGCGATCGCGCCGGCGCGTTTTGGCGCGCCGATACGCCGGCCCCCGCACGCGAAACCGGCCGCCGCGGTGGCGGCGGCGGCCGGCGCGTCACGGACGGGGGTCAGCCGTGCTGCGGACCGCCGGTCGGCGGCAGCTCCAGCTTCACGGCCCCGAGCTGGGCCAGCAGGAAGAGGTCCTGGCGGCAGGCCCAGTGCTCGACGACCTTGCCGTCCTCGACCCGGTAGATGTGGATGTGCTCGACGTCGACCTTGTTGCCGGTCGCCTCGACGCCGAGGAAGTTGCCGACGTGGGTGCCGGTGAACCGCAGCCGCAGCACGGCCTTGTCGCCCTCGGCGAAGCTGTCGAGGTGCTCCCAGTTGGCGTCCGCGAAGACGCTGTTCATCCAGCGGGCCGTGCCCAGGTAGCCGCCCGGGCCGCCGGGGGTACCGGGAGGGGCCTCGTAGTCGACGAACTCCGGGGCCACGAGGCGGTGGGCGACCTCCTCGTCGAGGTCGTTGAAGATCTTCCCCATCTGGTGCGCGATCTCGAGCACGCTTTCCGACATGCCGTGGAACCTGCCTTCCCTGACAGTGTGGTTGGTCGTCGATCGTTGGAACACGTCCCGGCCGGATGGCCGGAAGTCAGTTGCCGAGGCCGAGGCCGCCGCCCACCGGCAGGATCGCTCCGGTGACGTACGAGGACTCCTCGCTGACCAGGAACCGCACCGCGTGCGCGACCTCCTCCGGGGTCCCCACCCGGTGCAGCGCGGTCTGGCCCAGCAGGTTCTCGCGCCGGACCGGGGTGACGTCCCTGGACATGTCGGTCTCGATCAGCCCCGGCGTCACCACGTTCACGGTGATCTTGCGGCGCCCGACCTCGCGGGCCAGCGAGCGCGCGAAGCCGATCAACGCGGCCTTCGACGCGGCGTAGTTGGTCTGTCCCGGCGCGCCGGTCAGGCCGCTGGTCGAGGACATGAACACCATCCGCCCCCAGCGCGCCTTGATCATGTCCGGCGCGACCTCGCGAGCGACGTTGACCGCGCCCATCAGGTTGGTCTCGATCACCGAGCGGAAGTTCTCGTCGGCCATCCCGACCAGCAGCCTGTCGTGGGTGATGCCGGCGTTGGACACCAGGACCTGGATGGGCCCGTGCTGCACCCTGGCCTCGGCGACCGCCCGGCGCACCGACTCGCGGTCGGTGACGTCGCAGCGGACCCCGAAGAGACCCTCGGGCGGGTCGCCGGTGCGGTGGGTGACGGCCACCTTGTCCCCCTGCTCGGCCAGCACCCTGGCGACGGCCAGGCCGATGCCCCGGTTGCCACCGGTGACAAGCACCGAACGGCTCATGTTCAGACCCCCTTGTCGACTGTCTCGGCGAGCCGGGCGACGGCCTCGGCCGGGTCGGTGAAGTGCAGCGCGCGCCAGCCGGCCGCCTCGGCGCCGGCGCAGTTGTGGGCCAGGTCGTCGACGAGCAGGCACCGCTCGGGCGGCACCCCGGCCCGCTCGGCGGCCAGCGCGAACATCTCGGGCGACGGCTTGCGGTGCCCGACCTCGAAGGAGAGCAGCACGTCGTCGAAGAGCTCGGCCGGGTCGACCATCCGGCGCCAGTGGGCGTCCCAGGTCGGCACCATGTTGGACAGCATCCCGACGAACGCGCCGCGCCCGCGGGCCGCGCGCAGCGCGTCGACCCAGGCGTGGTTGGTCTCCCGTCCGTCGAACCAGATGTCGGCCAGGGTGGTCAGCCGCAGCGTGATCCCGTGGTCGGCGGCCAGCACCTCACCGATCTCCGCCAGCCACTCCGCCTCGGTGACCAGCGGGGTGTCGATCGGCAGCATCGCGTCCTCGGTGCCGTAGCGGGCCGTGACCTTGCCCAGCGCCTCGTTCAGGATCTCGGGACGCACCCCGACCCGGGCGCAGAAGACGGCCATGGTGTGGGAGAGGGGCGGGGTGAGGACGCCGCCGAAGTCGGTCCACACCGCGATCCGTTCACCCCCGAACCGGTCCACGCCGTTCACGCCGTTCTCGCTGTGCGGGCCGCTCGCTCCGCTCACAGGAGGCTCCCCATCGTCATCGTGACCGAGGCGATCTCGGCGCCGTTCTGGTGGAAGGTGACCGGGAGGGTGACGCGCCCCTCCTCGTCGGGCGGCCCGGGGCGGGGGGCCGAGAGCCGGACGGTGTCGTCGAGTTCGGCGAAGCGCGCGAAGTGCGCGGCGATCCCCACGGTGTGGGTGGTGCGCGGCGCGTCGAGGCTCAGCAGGGCCAGCTGCCTGGCCCCCTCGACCAGCGTCATGGCCGGGAGGTGGTCGTAGACGTGGTCGAACAGCGACCGGTTGCGGAAGCTGGGCGTGAACTCCGCGCTGGCACCGGCGTCGTCGACCAGTTCGCCGGCGAGCACCACGTTCAGCGGATGCACCCGACCGACCCGCTCCGGCGCCACCCGCCGCGGGTCGTCGCCGGGCCGCGCGTCCTCGTAGTCGGAGGTCAGCGGGGCGGGCGTGCCCCGCTGGGCGCGGCGCAGGGCGTCGTTCTCCCGGTGCCGCAGGAAGAGCACGTCCATCACGTGCTCGCCGACCGGCTCGCCACCCACCAGGTACCGCTGGGCCACCCTGCCCTTGCGGTAGCGGCCGGCCCTGTTGGGCTCGCCGATGTACTCGGTGTCGATCAGCACGCTGCCCGGCCCGGGGCCGATCACCAACGCCTTCAGGTCGTCGAGGGCGAAGGTGAAGCGGTCCACGATCATCGTGGTGTCGTGGTCGAACCGCATGTGGGCGTGGGTGCCGGCGATGGCCGCCTGCCGGCCGGCCTCCAGCAGCAGCAGCGCGTCGTGCGTGGCGGGCGACTGCACGTGGTCGTTGTAGTAGGCGTGGACGAGGGGCAGTTGAACGGCCGTGCGCACCGTCCGCTCGCCGGTGGGTCTGACGTCGGTGACGAACACCTCGGAGACCGCGGCCTTGTGGACCAGCGCGCGGTCCAGGGTGCGTTCGTGGCGTGGCTCGGAGGAATCTGGGTCCGGTTCCGGGTCCCCATGCGTGGTCATTACCCGTCCCTCGATTTCTCGGAAATGGTCGCCTACGAGTCTCACGGAATGCCGTCAACCAGAGATACAACACGCATAAAAGCCGTCGTCGAGGACTGTCACGGATGGCCGGGGACCGCTTGGGTGAGGGGGGTGTCGAGCAACTCGAATCCCGACCACACCCGGTGGGTCGCGGGAAATCCCATGGCCACCAGGGCATTGATCAGCATGCCGTGCGCGATGAAGTACGTGGTTTCCCCTCCGTCGGCACTCAGGACGATGTGCGAGTCGTCCCACAACTGCATCCAGCGCTCCCGGATCGCCACGCCGAGCCGCAGGTCACCGCTCACTTCCGCAGTGGCGACCGAGACGTACACCTGGAGTTGCATGAGCAACTTCTCCGGGTCCGAGATGAGCCGCCGATACGCCTCGGCCATGGCGTGGTGCCGTTCTTCCGCAGGGACCGAAGCGGCCGCTTCGAGCAATGTGGTGCGGATCTCGGCGAGGCAACGGTTCACCACCTCCAGAAAGAGTGACTGTTTGGTGGGAAAGAGCCGGAAAAGACAAGGCTGAGACACGCCGACACGCCTGGCTATAACGGCGGTCGTGGTGCCGTGGTATCCGCCCCTGGAGAACTCTTTGACAGCCGCCCTGAGTACGCGTTCGCGTCTTTCCCCGGCGGTCATTCGTGCCATGCGGCCTCCTCCTTCGGCCGGATGGGACCGGCCACGGACCGGCGCTGGTCTCAGAACTCGGCGCGCTGGAGCCAGAAGGTGTCGGCGGTGCCGACGCCGCCCATCAGCACGTCGACCTGGCCGCTGACGGCGTAGGCGCCGCCGGGGGTCTCGGCGATGGTGGTGGGCGAGGGGAAGGCCCAGGGGTCGGTGCGGTCGACGACCTGGGCGGTGCGCCAGCCGTCGCGCGAGGCGAGGGCGGTGACGGCGGTGTCGCCGCGCGGCATGCCGAGGCCGGCCCCCAGCTCGTTCTGGACGGCCAGCAGCGTGCCGTCGGAGCGCAGCGTGATGCCGTCGACGCCGACCAGGGACTGCGGGACCTCGACCCGGGTGACCCGGGGTTCGCCGCGCAGGGTGACCCGGAACATCTCGCCGGTGTCGTAGCGGGTGGTGAGCAGGTAGCCGTCGGGGTGCCAGGCGATGCCGTTGAGGCCGATGAACTCGGCGGCGAAGCGCTCGTCGGTCACCAGGTCGCTGACCCGGCCCCTGGTGTCGATCCGCTGGATGGTGGCGGAGACGGAGTCGCTGACGTAGACCGTGCCGGTGCGGGTGTCGTAGGCGAGGTCGTTGGCGAAGGAGTTCTCCCGGCCCTGTCCGGTGTCGACCGTCCGCAACAGCCGTCCGGTGGTGAGGTCGATGATGGCGACGCCGGAGGTGGGCGGCTGCTCGACGGGCAGCATCCGCCTGACCCAGTAGTCGGTGTAGCTGACGATGATCCGGTTCCTGCGGGTGTCGACCTTGATGCCGAGGGTGGAGACCAGACCGATGCTCGGGGTGAGTTCGCTGACCTCGCCGTCGGGGGTGACGACGGAGACGTTCCCGTGCCGCGACGAGGTGACCAGGAAGGCGTCCCGGGTCGGGTCCCAGGCGACTCCCTCGGGGTACAGCTCGGGCGAGACGGCGGTGACGGCCGCGGGGAGTTCGTCGTCCGGGCAGTGCCGCCCGTGGGCGTGCCGGTCGGCGCCCTGGTGGCCGACGGCGGTGGCCGGCACCTGCAGCGCGGTGAGCAGCAGTCCGCTGGCGCAGAGGGCGAGGGCGGCGCGGTGGCCGCGGCGGGTTCCTGGGGTGGTCATGGCTGGTGGCTCCTCTTGGCGAAGTCGTGGCGGCTCGCGCACCGCCGCCCGGTGGGCTGGCAGGCACATGGCAACCTGCACCGGGACTCGGAGGTGACACGCGTCGACTGGTGATCGGCCGGTGGGGGCCACGTCCGGGGGGTGCCGCGGGGACGGTCACCCCCCGGACGCGCGGGGGCGGGATAGTGGTATTCGGGAGGCCGGCCGCGCGTCAGCGCGACTCGGTGACGGTGAGCCCCTGTTCCGGCAGGCCCCGCTCGGCCGCCGAGCCCTCGGCGGGCGGCCGGGTCCCGGCGCCGCCGCCGTGCCGGATGAACAGGCCGAGGACGGCGCCGAGCGCGACCACGGCGACGCCGAACCACAGGGCGGGCTCCAGGCCGGCGACGAACGCCTCGCCGGCGTCCTCGGGGCTCGCGATCGGGTGGCCGTCGAAGCCGTGGGTGAAGATGGTGGTGAGCACGGCGATGCCGAGGGCGCCGCCGAACTCGCGGACGGTGTTGTTCACGCCGGACGCCTTGTTGTGCTCGGCGTCGCGCACCGAGCCGATGACGGTGGCCGGGTTGGCCGCGAAGACCATGCCCATGCCGATGCCGGCCAGGATCATCGGGGCGATCATCGCGCCGTAGGACAGGTCCGGTTCGGCGACGAGCGCGATCCAGGCGAGCGCCACGGCCTGGAGGCCCGAGCCGATCGCCTGCAGGATCCCGCCGCCGAACCGGTCCACCAGCGCGCTCACGATGGGCACCGCCACCATGGGCGCCGCTGTCCAGGGAAGGGTCCGCAGGCCGGCCTCGAGCGGGCCGTAGCCCATGGGTCCCTGGAGGAACTGGGCGAGGAAGAAGATCGAGCCGAAGACGCCGAAGTACATGGTGAAGGCGACGGCGTTGCTGAGCATGAAGGCCGGGATCCGGTACATGCGCAGCGGGATCAGCGGCTCCTGGGCGCGCCGTTCGTGGACGATGTAGCCGATCAGCAGCACGGCCGCGGCGACCAGCGCGACGACCGCGTTGGTCTCGCCCCAGCCGTGGTCGGCCGCCTGCACGATGCCCCAGACGGCGACGACGACGGCGCCGACGACCAGGACCAGGCTGGTGACGTTGAGGCTGCGGTCGTCGCCCCGGCTCTCCCGGATGGCCCACATCGCCAGCGGGAACGCGATCAGGCCGACCGGCACGTTGATCCAGAAGATCCAGCTCCAGTCGAGGCCCTCGGTCACCAGGCCGCCGGCCAGCGGGCCGACGGCGATGCCGATGCCGTTGACGGCGCCCCAGACGCCGACCGCCATGTTGCGCTGCTCACGGCTGACCGCGGCCACCGCGAGCGTCAGCGAGACCGGCAGGATGAGGCCGGCGCCGGCGCCCTGGAGGACCCGGGCGGCGACCAGCCACCCCACGGAATCGGCCATCGCGCAGAAGGCCGAGGCGACCGTGAAGGAGCCGATGCCCCACAGGAAGACGCGACGCCGTCCGATGCGGTCGCCGAGCACGGCTCCGGCCAGCAGCGCGCCGGAGAACGGCAGCGTGTAGCCGTTGACCACCCACTGGAGCTCGGCCTGGGTGGTGTCGAAGTCCCCGGCGATGGTGGCCAGGGCGGTGGTGACGACCAGGTTGTCCAGGGACCCCATGAACATGGGGAGCGAGGCCGCCAGGAGCGCCCACAGCACCCCAGGGCTCTTGCTTGTCATTCCTGTCTCCCGTTTCTTTCTCTGCGCTGGGTGACTTTTCTGAGCTGGATGACTTTCCTGCGGAAGCCCTGAGGAAGAGAAACGACGGCGTCTCCTTCGCCCGGCGGAAATCGCGAGAACCGCGCACAGGAAGAATGTCAGGACGGCCAAGCGGCGTGCGTTTTCCGACGCTTGGTTGAGCCCCGCGCGACTCCGTCGAGGCGCGCATGGGCGTGAGCGTGCCGGCGTCCGGATGGCCACGCCCACGGACCGGCGCCGTGGGTGGTCGCCACCCTCAACGAGCTACACTCTACACTATCGATACCGTCACTATCACCTCTTGGTGGCGGCTCCCGGCCAAGAACTCACCAAGAACTCCCGGCAGCACGAAGGCCCCTGACGGGCCGTCGTCGGACGGCGGGTCAGGGGCCCTGGAGCGGGGGCGACCGCGCGGCTCAGGCGGACTCGGCCCGCGCCGTCACCCGCTGGGAGGTGTCCTCCTGGGCGATCCTGCGCAGCGCGGCCATCGCCGCGTCCCCCAGCACCGTGCCCAGCACCACGCCCTCGATCTTGCCGTCCGTGCCGGCCATCTCCCCCACCACCGCGAGCTCGGCGGCCGCCAACTCGCTGGCCGCCTCCGCGTAGCGGTCGAGCAGCACCAGCATCTCCCCCTGGCCCAGGTCACGGTAGGTGGTGACGATCTGGACCAGCATCGCCCAGCCCGGGTTCTTCCCGGCCTTCGCCGGGTTCCACCCGTGCCGGCGGGCCAGCTCCGCCACCTCCCGCTCGGCCAGCATCCGCTCCTCCGCGGTGCCGCGCTCGGCCGCGGCCCGGCTGACGGCCAGTTGGGCGACGCCCAGCATGTCGTGCACGGTGCCGCCCGGCGAGTCGACCTCGGCCAGCACCTCGCGGGCCGCCGCGATGGACAGGCCGCCCACCTCCAGCATGGCGCGGATCAGCTTGAGCCGGCGCACATGGGACTCGTCGTAGCGCACCTGGTTCGGGCTGGTGCGCTCGCCCGCGGGAAGCATCCCTTCCCTGGCGTAGTACTTGATCGTCGGAACCGAAACTCCGGTTCGCTGCGCCAGCTCTCCAATACGCATTCCCTCAGCATAAGCCACCCGGCGAATCCTCCGTAGAGAGCGCTCTCGATCCCGTGGTGCGAAGCGCCGGCCAAGGCGCGTGAATTCACCTTTATCGGGCCCGATTCGCGCTCGTGAGCACCGCGTGACGCGTGCGCTCACCGGGAACGGCGACGGCGGTCGCCAGCAATCCGCGACCGACCGCGAACCGCCCCCGGAATCCGGCGGGACCCGCCGCGTCCACCTCGGGCGCCGGCACCAGGAACCCGACCGAAAACGACCTTGTGTCCGGTTCGAAGAAGATCTCGGCCTGGTGGAAGCCGAGTTGGCGCCCGGTGAGCGGGAACCACGCCTTGTAGACGCTCTCCTTGGCGCTGAACAGCATCCGGTCCCAGTGCGTGCCGGGCGGCAGCCGGCGCAGCGCGGCCGCCTCGGCGGCCGTGGCGATCCGCGCCAGCACGCCCGCCGGCAGCGGCCCGTGCGGCTCCGCGTCCACGCCGACGGCCAACGCCTCACGCGAGAGCGCCGCCGCCCGGTAGCCGGTGGTGTGGGTGATCGACCCCGTGACGCCGGGGGGCCAGCCCGGGGCACCGCGCGCCCCCGGCAGGATCGCCGCCGGCGGCAGCCCGAGCCGGCCCATGGCCAGCCGCGCGCAGTGTCTGGCGGTGGTGAACGCCAGCCGCCGCCGCGTGGCGGCCCGCGCGACGACGGCCTCCTCCGCGGGCAGGAGCGCCGCCTCCGGCGGGTCGCCGAACGCCTCGGCGACCGCCACCCAGGGCGGCAGGATCGGCTCGAGCAACATCCGGCGACTCCCCTCGCTCCCCCGCTTGGGCCCTACACGGGCGTCGTGCCGTGCTTGCGCTCGGGCAGGTGGGCCTTCTTGGCGCGCAGCATGGCCAGCGACCTGATCAGCACCGAGCGGGTCTCGGCGGGGTCGATGACGTCGTCCACCAGGCCGCGCTCGGCCGCGTAGTACGGGTGCATCAGCTCCGCCTTGTACTCCCGTACCACCCGGGCCCTGGTGGCCTCCGGGTCGTCGGCCGCCGCGATCTCCCGCCGGAAGATCACGTTGGCCGCGCCCTCGGCGCCCATCACCGCCACCTCGTTGATCGGCCAGGCGAAGGCCAGGTCGGTGCCGATGGAGCGGGAGTCCATCACGATGTAGGCGCCGCCGTACGCCTTCCGCAGGATCACCGAGATCCGCGGCACGGTGGCGTTGCAGTAGGCGTACAGCAGCTTGGCGCCGTGCCTGATGATCCCGTTCTGCTCCTGGTCCTTGCCCGGCAGGAAGCCGGGCACGTCGACCAGCGTGACCAGCGGGATGTTGAACGCGTCGCAGAACTCGATGAAGTTGGCGGCCTTCTCGCTCGCCCGGCTGTCGAGCACCCCGGCGAACGAGTTGGGCTGGTTGGCCACCAGACCGACCGTCTGGCCCGCGAGCCTGACGAAGCCGCACAGGATGTTGCCCGCCCACTGGGCGTGCACCTCGAAGAACTCGCCGTGGTCGGCGATCTCCTCGATGACGGCGCGCATGTCGTAGGAGCGGCGCGGGTCGGCCGGCACCAGGTCGAGCAGCGCCTCACCGCGCCGCTCGGCCGGGTCGTCCGAGGGCACCACCGGCGGCCGCTCCCGGTTGTTGGCCGGCAGCAGGGACAGCAGGTAGCGCACCTCCTCCAGGCACTCGGCCTCGGTGTCGTGCACGAAGGAGGCCACCCCGGACATCCGGGCGTGGGTGGCGGCGCCGCCGAGCTCCTCGTGGGAGACGGACTCGCCGGTCACCGCCTTCACCACGTCGGGCCCGGTGATGTACATCTGCGACATCCCGCGGACCATGAACACGAAGTCCGTGAGCGCCGGCGAGTAGGCGGCGCCGCCGGCGCAGGGCCCCAGGATCACGCTGATCTGCGGGATGACGCCGGAGGCGGCGACGTTGCGCCGGAAGATGCCGCCGTAGCCGGCGAGCGCCATGACGCCTTCCTGGATACGGGCCCCGGCGCCGTCGCTGAGGCTGACCAGCGGGGCGCCCGCGGTCTCGGCCATGTCCATGATCTTGTGGATCTTCTCCGCGTGCGACTCGCCGAGCGAGCCGCCGAAGATGCGGAAGTCATGGGCGTAGGCGAAGACCGTGCGGCCGTGCACCAGGCCCCAGCCGGTCACCACCCCGTCCGTGTAGGGGCGTTGCCGCTCCAGGCCGAAGCCGGTGGCGCGGTGCCTGCGGAGCGGCTCGATCTCGCTGAAGGTGCCCTTGTCGAAGAGCAGCGCGAGCCGCTCGTCGACGGTGAGCTTGCCCTTGGCCCGCTGGTTGTCGGTGGCCCGCTGGCTGATGCCCTTGCCGTTCTCCGTCCTGATCTGGCGGAGTTCGGCGACTCGATCCCGCACGTCGGGCACCTCGGGCACGGACGGTGCGGCGACATCTCCGGTCAACGCCCGCTCCCCTACGCGTTGGTGGGGACGCTGGTCCTGAGGTTGGAGAGGTACGGGTACCAGACGTGCCCCGGGTCGTTCTCCACCTCCTTGATCGACTCGCGCATGGCGACCAGCGCCTTGGGGCTCTCCTCGTACATGTCCCCCTGGAGCAGCTGGAGCACGTCGATCCGGAACTTCGGGTCCTGGACGAACTCGGCGAAGAGGATGTTGAGCCGGTAGTAGATCTGGATGAACTCGTACCAGTTGCGGGTGCCCATGGACTGCAGGCGCTCGTACTCGGCGAACCGCGACCGGTCGAACTTGCCGTCCTTGGCGGCCGCGATGATGTCGCGGGTGGCCAGTCGGGCGGTGTTCATCGCGATGCTCACGCCGCTGGAGAAGATCGGGTCGACGAACCGCGCGGCGTCGCCGATCAGCACGTAGCGGTCGCCGGCGACCTGCTCCATCGAGTAGCTGTAGTCGCCCTCCGCGCGGAACGGCCGCACCCGCTCGCACTTCTTCAGCTCCTCGGTCAGGTCGCGCCGGGTGCCGACGAACTTCCAGAAGAACTTCTCACGGTCCGCGTTGAGCTCGGCGAACTGCTTCTTCTGGGTCACCACGCCGATGCTGGTGATGGTGTCGGTGATCGGGATCTGCCAGACCCAGGTGTCGTTCATCGGCAGGAAGTGGATCTGGATGTGATCGACTTCCTTCGGGTCCTGGCAGAGCGCGCCCCGGTCGAGCCCGTCGAACCAGGTGTGGACGGCGTACTGGTCGAAGTGCGGGTCGCCGATCTTGATCTTCTGCTGCCTGCCGATCAGGGTCTGCCGCCCGGAGGCGTCGACCACCACCTTCGCGGTGAAGTCGGTCGACCTGGGGCCGATCCTGACGGTCACCGTGACCTGCTCGGGGTCGTCGAAGTCGACCTTGGACACCCGGACGCCCTGGAAGACCTTGGCGCCCAGCTCCTCGGCGTGCTTCAGCAGGATCAGGTCGAACTTGCCGCGGTCGACGTGGTACGTGTAGTCGCGGTCCACGCCCTCCTGGGCCCGCTCGCCGAACCTGACCTCGGCGTGCCCGTCGACGGCGAAGTCCATGGAGAGCGAGGGCTGGTTCATCACGGCGTGCTTGCTCGGCGTGGTCCAGGTGGCCCCGTACTTCTTGGGGAAGTCGGCCTCCTCGATCTTCGGCATCACGCCGGTCTCCAGCAGCACCCGGGTGGTGGCCGGCACCAGGGACTCGCCGACGTGCGGCCGCGGGAACATCTCGCTCTCGAAGACGGCGACCGAGAGGCCCTCCTTGGCCAGGTAGGAGGCCGCGGAGGAGCCGGCGGGGCCGCCGCCGACGATGATCACGTCGAAATCGGTCTTCATGATCCACCTGTTCTCGTTGACTTGGTCCGGTGTGGCGCGTGGGGTGGTGCCGGCTACGCGGCCGGGCGGCGCAGCAGGAAGCAGCCGACGGAGCCGTCGGTGCCGAGCGAGCTGACCAGGGCGTGCCGCTCCCCGGGGTGGGAGCCTCCCGACCAGCGGGCGAGCACGGCGGCCGCCTGGAGGGCGCCGCTGGCGCTGTAGCAGTCGCCGACCGCCTCGGAGACCCGGACGGCCGCCGGCAGTTCGCCGAGCGCGAGCCGCAGCCCGTACTCCTCGACGGCGCGGGCGCCGTGCTGGCTCGCGGCGCCGGGCGAGACCAGGTCCACGTCGCCCGCCGTCAGCCCGGCGCGCTCCAGCAGCCGGGTGACGCAGCGGGCGAGGCCGCGGGCCGGGGTGATCCGGCGGTCGCGCGGGTCGAAGTAGCCGACCTCGGCGCCGAGCAGCTCGGCCAGCACCTCGCGGTCGCCGACCCGCGCGGGGTCCTCGGCGACCAGCATCGCGCAGCCCTCGCCGAGCAGGGCGTCCTGGGTGAGCGTGCCCGACTTGTGCCAGCCCCAGGCCACCTGCGGGCTCAGCTCCTCCACGCCGCCCACGAACACCCGGGTGGCGTGGCCGAAGCGGATGGCGTTGCGGGCGTAGCGCAGCGCCGAGGCGCTCGACGCGTGGCCGTTGGCCAGGGTCGAGTTGACGCCCTGGAAGGCGTTCCAGACGGCGACCTGTCCGGCGCAGGAGTTCATCACGGAGTTGGGGAACCGGGAGGGCACGTAGCCGACCTCGGGCCTGAAGATGGAGTGGGCCAGTTCGTAGACGCTGCGCACGCTGCCCGTGGTGGTGCCGACGGCCACGCCGGTCCTGGCGCGCAGCGCGTCGTCGTCGGCGCCGCCGGCGGACTCCAGGGCGAGCCGGGTGGCGATCAGGGTGAAGCCGATCATGCGGTCGAGCCGGCGGGTGCCCTTGCGGCCGACGTAGTCGGCGAGGCGGATCTCGGGGACGGTGCGCACGGCGACCGGCGGCAGCGCCTCGGCGTCCTCGGCGACGGGCGTGGCGTTGGCCGTGGTCTCGCCGTCGAGCAGCGCGCGCAGGGCGTCGAGCCCGGCGCCCGCAGGGGAGACCACGCCGCAGCCGGTGATGGCGACCGGGTCCAGGACCGAGGTGGTCACTTGACCCTCCCGAAGACGGTGATGGCGTTGTTGCCGCCGAAGGCGAAGCCGTGGTTCTCGACGATGTTGAGGTTGGCCGGCTTGGCCACGCCCGGCACGAAGTCGATGCCGGGGCCGAGCTCCGGGTCGGTCTCGCGCAGCGTGGCGGTCGGGGGCAGGAAGCCCTCCTCCAGCGCCTTGCAGCAGATCACCGCGCCCAGGCCGCTGGCGGCGCCCATGGTGTGGCCCAGCATCGACTTGATGGAGCTGATCGGCGGCACGTCGTCGCCGAACACCGCGCGGGCCGCGGCGACCTCGGCGGCGTCGCTGGCCGGGGTGCCGGTGCCGTGGGCGCAGATGTAGTCGATCTCCTGTGGCTTGACGCCGGCGGAGGTGTGCGCCGCCTGGATGCAGGAGGTGATGGTGGGGACGTCGGGCTGGGTCATGTGCTTGGCGTCGCAGTTGACGCCGTAGCCCAGCATCTCGGCGTAGATCCGGGCGCCGCGCGCGACGGCGTGCTCCAGGGGCTCCAGCAGGACGCAGACGCCGCCCTCCGCCGTGACGATGCCGGAGCGCTTGCTGTCGAAGGGACGCAGGATCTCGGAGATGATGCCGATGAGCGAGAAGCCGAGGTGGGTGTAGCGGCTGACCGAGTCGGCGCCGCCGGCCAGGAAGAAGTCGGCCTCCCCGGTGCGGACCAGGTCGTAGCCGTAGCCCAGCGTGTAGTTGCTGGCCGAGCAGGCGGTGCCGAAGGTGACGGCCTCGCCGGTGAGGCCGAGTTCGCTGTTGACGGCGCCGGCCAGCCGGTTGGCCGGCGCGCTGCCCACCGGGCCCGGGCCGAACTCGTCGCCGCCGGTCCTCGACCACTGCTCGGCGATGCCGTACATCACGCGCGGCTCGCCGCTGGCGGTGCCCATCGCGGAGCCGGTGTTGGAGGCGCTGAGCAGCTCGGGGTCGATGGCGGCGTCGCGGACGGCGAGCCGCGCGGCGGAGGCGGCGAACTGGCCGCTGCGGCCCCAGTCCTCGGGGTCGAGGCGCTCCAGGATCGCGCCGGGGTCGAAGTCCTTGACCTCGCCGGCGTTGCGCTTGTCGTAGCCGCTGGCGTCGAAGCTGCTGATCGGGGATATCCCGCTGCGGCCGGCCTTGATGGACTCGGTGAAGGGCTCGACCCCGATTCCGATGCTGCTGACGACGCCGAGACCCGTGACCGCCACGCGCCGGGTGTTCGGCTCAGACATCGCTGCCCGCTCCACGGTGCTCGGTCACGAGCTTGAGGACCATTTCCAGACTGACCATCTCGCCGACGCGGTCGGACGGAATGGTGACGTCCAACTCGTGCTCGAAACGGGCCACGATCGCCAGCAGCGAGAGGGAGTCCGCCTCGTATTCCTCTTCGAAGTTGGCGTTCTCGGTGAGTTCTTCCGGCTCGATTTCCAGCTCTTCGGCCACGATCGAGCGGACGGCGGTGTGCAGCTGCGACACGGCCTGGGCGGCATCCTGGGTCACCGGACACTCCTCGGTCTCGGGTTGGTGGAGACGATTCGAGTTAAGCGAGCTGCCGTGGCGCGGCGCAACCGATGCCCCCTTAAGTTCCACCCGACTTCCCCTAAAGTGGTACCACCGGGTGCGGGCCGGAGTTACCTGCGTCACGTCGCGGGCCGAATTCCGGGGCGACTGACGGCAATTGCATGCGCGTTTGATGCCTCTTTGATGTGCGGCCGGTAGCAATTACCGCAGTGATGTGCCGCCTTATGAGCGAGGGGATCAGCATGGCTCGCGCCGCGGTTATCGATGCCATCGGCCACTATCTGCCCGAAGGTCGGGAGACCAACGACGAGTTGGCGCTGCGGATGGACACCAGCGACGAGTGGATCAGGACCAGGACCGGGATCAGGGCCCGCGCCAGGGCCGGCGACGACGAGCCCACCTCGGTGCTCGGCGTCCGGGCCGGCCGCGCCGCCCTGGCCGAGGCCACGGTCCGGGACGTCGACCTGGTGATCGTGGCCACCACCACGCCGGACATGAAGTGCCCGGCGACCGCGCCGGTGGTGGCCAGCGAACTGGGGCTCGCGGGCGCCGGCTCGTTCGACATGAACTCGGCCTGCACCGGGTTCCTCGCCGGCCTCGGGGTGGCCTCCGGCCTGATCAGCACGGGCAACGCCCGCGCCGTGCTGCTGGTCGGGGCCGAGAAGTACTCGTCGATCATCCACCCGCGGGACCGGGGCACCGCCCCGATCTTCGGGGACGGCGCCGCGGCGATGGTGCTGCGGGCCGGTGACTCGGACGAGCTGGGCGCCGTCGGTCGGGTGCACCTGGGCTCGGACGGCAACCTGTGGGCCCTGGCCCACGTGCGGTCCGGCGGCAGCGCCTTCCCGCGGGCCGCCGGGGAGGACCCGCACGACCCGTACCTGCGGATGGACGGGCGGGCCACCTACCGGCACGCGGTCGCCCGGATGGTGGAGACCTGCCGGCGGGCGCTCGCCGACCGGTCGATGTCGGTCGACGACGTCGACCTGCTGGTGGCGCACCAGGCGAACGTGCGCATTCTCAACGAGGTCGCGAGGGAACTCGGCCTGCCCGCCGAGAAGTCCCTGGTGGATCTCACCGATATCGGGAACACCGCGGCCGCCTCCATTCCGATGGCCCTGAGCCGGGCCCGCGCCAATGGCGTGCTGGCCGGCAAGGAAAGGATGTTGCTGACCGCTTTCGGCGCGGGCGCGAGCTGGGGAGCGACCGTTCTCCAGTGGCCGGACTCCATTTCGCGTAACTCGGGAGACGATAACTGATGACCATCAGCTCGGGAGAGATCGTCGCGGATCTCCACGCGCTTTCCGAACAGCTCGACCTCGATCTGGAGGAAGTCGAGGTGAGCGGCGCCTCGTCCCTGGAGAACGACCTGGGGATGGACTCGCTGAACCTGATGGACTTCCTGGTATTCCTGGAGAAGAAGTACCAGGTGAAGATATCGGACGAGCACCTGAACGACGTCGAGACCATCAGCGACATCGTCCACGTGCTCAACGAGATCCGGCCGGCCGTGGCGGGCCCGGCCGGCGACGCGGGCGTATGAGCGGGCCGCGGGAGGAGGGCACCGTGCCGGCCGGCTTCGCCGACGAGTTCCGGGCGTTCGTCACCGGGACGCTCGCGGACGCGCCGGCACCGGGGCCCGACACGCTGTACGACGACGACCATCCGCTCTGGGAGAAGTTCCGCGCCGCCGGTCTCGCCAACTGGTGGCTGCCGGCCCGCCTCGGCGGGGCCGGGGTGACGCTGCGCGCCTCCGTCGACATCGTCGCCCGACTCGCCTACCACGACCCGGGCTTCGCGTTCACGGCGATGCTGCCGATCCTGGGCTCCCGGATGCTGGAGTTCTACGGCGGCGACGAGGTCGCCGAGCGGTATCTCGGCGAGATGGCGAAGGCCGGCACGTTCTGCGCGGCGCTGGGCAGCGAGGCGGCGGCCGGCAGCGAACTCGCCCTGACCGCCACCACCTTCCGGCGGGACGGCGACCGTCTCGTGATCGACGGCGAGAAGGCGTTCTCCACCAACCTGGCCTTCGGCCGGTTCTGCCTGGTGCTGGCCAGGAACGCGGCGGACCACCGGGACTTCTCCGTGGTCCTGGTGCCGGCCGGCACCCCGGGCTTCGTGCCGGGGCCGCGCTGGCCGATGTCGGGGCTGCACGGCACCGGCACCTATCCGGCGACCTTCACCGACTGCGTGGTGCCGGCCGCCAACGAGCTGACCGGCAACGGCCTGCGGGTCCTGGAGGTCGGCCTCAACGGCAGCCGGATCCTGATGGCCGCGATCTCCATCGGCATCGCCCGGCGGGCCCGCGACCTGTCCATGGAGTACGCGGCGAGCAAGCTGCTCGGCGGTCGGCCGCTCACCGGGAACGCGGTCTTCGCCGCCCGGATGGGGCAGTTGGAGATGGAGTTGGAGAGCCTCAAGTCGGTGTGCTGGCGGGCCGCCGACGAGTACGACGCGATCCACGCCCGCCCCGACGCGGCCGCCGCCTTCCACGGCCAGGGCGTGCTGAAGTCGGCGGTGATGGCCAAGATGCACTGCGGCCAGGTGGGTTGGCGGATCGTCAGCGCGGTGTCCGAGGGCTTCGGCGGCCTCGGCTACACGGAGGCGCACCCGGTGCAGCGGCTGCTGCGCGACATGCGCCACATCTCCATCGTCGAGGGCGGGGACGACGTGCTGCGCGAGCTGACCTACGGCCGCTACGTCCGGCACGCCGCCCGGCGCGGGTGAGGGGGACGGGATGACCGAGTTGATCGCCGCCGCGCCCGTTCCGCCGCTGTCCGCGCACCCGCTGCTGACGTTCCTGCTCCAGGTCGGCCTGCTGCTCGGCGCCGCCCTGCTGCTCGGCGGTCTCGCCAGGCGGCTCGGCATGCCGGCCATCGCCGGCGAGCTCACCGTCGGCATCATTCTCGGCCCCTCGCTGCTGAGCGGCTTCTTCCCCCGGATGGGCGACTGGCTCTCCGTCGACCAGGTGCACCTCATCGACGCGGTGGGGCAGTTCGGGGTGCTGCTGCTGGTCGCCATCACCGGCATGCATCTCGACAGCTCGCTGGTGCGGCGGCACGGCACCACCGCGCTCACCGTCAGCGCGGCCGGCCTGCTGCTGCCGCTGGGGCTCGGCGTCGGGGCCGGCGTCCTGCTCGCCGACCGGCTGCGCGAGCCGGGCTCCGAGCCTCTGGTCTTCGCGCTCTTCCTCGGCGTCGCCATGTGCGTCAGCGCGATCCCGGTGATCGCCAAGACGCTGATCGACATGAACCTGATGCACCGGAAGATCGGCCAGCTGATCATGGTGAGCGGCACCATCGACGACGCTTTCGGCTGGCTGATGCTGTCGGTCGTCTCGGCGATGGCCACCACCGGACTGAGCGGCGGCAACGTGGCGGAGGCCGTCATCACGCCGCTCGCGGTGTTCCTCGCCGCGCCACTGGTCGGGCGGCTCGTGGTGCGGCCCGTGATGGGTCGGGCCCACCGCTCGGGGTACGAGGCGGCTCCGGTGGGCACCACGGTCGTCCTGGTGCTCTTCTCCGCCGCCGGCACGCACGCGCTGGGTCTCGAGGCCATCCTCGGCGCCTTCCTGGTGGGCTCGCTGATCGGTTCCGCGCCCGGTGGCCGGCCCGGCTGGTCGCTGCCGTTGGAGTCCGTCACGCTCCACGTCTTCGCCCCGCTGTTCTTCGCCACCGCCGGGCTCCGGATGGACCTGACCGCGCTGGCCGACCCGGAGATCCTGGCGATCGCGCTGGGGATCGTCGTGGTGGCGATCGTCGGCAAGTTCCTCGGCGCGGCCATCGGCGGCCTGTCCAGCGGGCTCACCCGCTGGGAGTCGCTGGCGCTCGGCGCCGGGATGAACGCCCGTGGCGTGGTGGAGGTGATCATCGCCATGGTCGGGATGCGGCTCGGGATCCTGTCCGTGGAGGCGTACACGATCATCGTGCTGGTGGCCGTCGTCACCTCGCTGATGGCGCCGCCGCTGCTGCGGTTCGCGATGCGGCACACCGTCGAGGACTCGCCGGAGGACCTGGCCCGCAGCCGGCCCGTCGGGCAGCGGGCCGAGCCGGTCGGGACGGCCGCCGACGTGGGCGGTGGCCCGGGACCCAAACTGTGAGCAGCACTGTCGATAGTGCGCCTATCGTTAGTTGGGGTACCGTCAGGTGCCCTCCACTCCACGGGAGTTCCCATGCCTGAGATGTCGCCGGTCCGGTCCTCGATGGGAAGGCGCGCCCTGCTCCTGGGCACGGCCGCCCTGGGTGTCGGCGGCGCCGCCGCCTCGTTCGCCCCGGCGGCCGCGGCGGCCGGCCGGGCCGCGCCCGCCGCCGTCGCCGGGGCCGTGTGCGCCTGCGCCGTCTGGGGCGCCGCGCCCTCGGCGGCCCAGGCCGCCTCGGCGCTGGCCGGCTGCCCGGCCCACGCGGCGCCGGCCGCGCCCGCGCCGCCCGTCGCCTCCGCCAGCTTCCGCCCGGCCGCCGCCCGCTGACGCGGGCCGGCGGCACCACACCCACCGAGGGGAATCCATGAAGATCGCCGTCTTCGGCGCCACCGGCGGCACCGGCAGCGTGGTCGTCAGGCAACTGCTGGCGGCCGGCCGGGACGTGCGTGCCACCGCCCGCGGCCAGGAGGCCGCCGCCCGGCTGCGCTCGGCGGGCGCCGAGGCCGTCCTGCTCGACCTGGCCTCGTCCTCGCCCGCCGAGATCGAGGCCGCGCTCGGCGGCTGTGAGGTCGTCATCAACGCGGCGGCCGGGCGCACCGTCTCCGGCCGGCAGGCGCGGCGGGTGGACCGGGACGGCGTCATCAGGGCCATCGACGCGGCCGAGCGGGCGGGCGTCAGGCGCTGGGTGCAGATCTCCATGATGGGCAGCGACGACCCCCGGCGCATCCCCCTCTCCCTCCGGTTCCTCCTCTGGCGGGTGGCCGCCGCCAAGGGCCAGGCCGACGCGCACCTGGTCCGCTCCGGCCTGGTCTGGACGGTGATCCGGCCGCCGTGGCTGACCGACGGCGGCCCCACCGGCCATGTCACGGTCGCCAGGAACCTCGACGGCGGCTCGCTCTCCCGCGGCGACCTGGCGGCCGTGGCCATCGCCTGCGTCGACCAACCAGCCACCCACCACCGGCTCTTCGACCTCTCCGGCGGCGATGTCCCCATGGACCGGGCGCTGGCCTCCGTCGCCGAGCTCTCCTGAACCCGGTTCGCACACCGCCCCGCATCCCGCGCGACCGTCCACCGAGGATTGGAAGGCAAGCCATGCCCACCAAGGTCGTTTTTGTCCACGGTTATCCTGATACGCACCGGCTCTGGGATCCGCTGCGCGAGCACCTGCGCGGCTATGACACGGTCGCCCTCGACCTGCCGGGCTACGGCCGGGCCATGCCGGAAGGACTCACCGGCACCCGCTGGGAGCTCGCCGAGTGGCTCACCGGCGAACTCCGGAGGTTCCGCCGCCCCGTGCACGTCGTCGCGCACGACGTCGGCGGCATGGTGCTGCACAGCGTGCTGAAGAACAACCCCGAGCTGCTACGGAGTTGGGCGCTCACCTCGACCTGCGACCCGGACTGGTCGTGGCACCACAACGCGCGGGTCTGGCAGACCACCACGCTGGGCGAGGCCGCCAGGGACGAGTACCTCGGCTACCCGCGCGAGTGGCAGATCATCGGCCTCGGCGAGGCGGGCGTGCCCGAGTACCACGCCCCGGTGACCGCCGAGCACTACGACGCCACCATGTTCAACGCCGGCCTGGCCTTCTACCGCTCCGCCGTCTACATCGGCGACTGGTGGCCCGAGGAGAACGCCGAACTCCCGCCGGGGCTGGTCATCTGGGGAAACCACGACCGGTACCAGGCGCCCCAGCACGGCGTGAAGCTGGCCGCCCGCACCGGCGCCCGGTTCGTCGCCCTCGACGCGGACCACTGGTGGCCGCTGGAACAGCCCGCGCAGGGCGCCGAGGAGCTGCGCCGCCACTGGGCCGCCGTCGAGCGGGGCTGAACGGGCGGGCGCGGCGCGCGGCGGTCGATCAGGCCGCCGCGCGCCGCGCCGCGCGTGCCACGGCTCAGCTCGGAGCGTCCTGGATCAGCCAGAGCCGGTCCATGCTCCACCAGGGGTCGAGGAGGGTGACCCAGCTGTCGCCGTGGTCCGGGTGGGTCAGGCCCACCACGAACCGGGAGTCCTTGAGGCCGATCTGGTAGTAGTCCCCCTTCTTCCGCAGCTCCCACTGGTCCCGCGCGTCGGCGAGCGGTCCGATCTCCAGCAGGATCGGGCCCTGGTACCTGACGTTCTCGTAGACCGCGCTGGTCTCGCTCTTGCGCAGCGGCTCCATGTAACGCCCGCTGCTGACATGGCCGATGACGAAGGTGTCGTCACCCGACTTCGCGAACGTCCACCGGTGAGTCCCCTGGAGCTCGTTGTGGTCGGCACGCAGCGCCTTGAGGTGCTGTCTCTTGTTGATGAAGGAATCGGGGATCAGCACACCACCCGAGTGGGCGCTGACGATCATCTTCTCCCCCGAGACCAGGTCCTCCAGGTCCATGGCCATCTGCCCTCGCTTCGCGCTTGTGGGTCATTCCTCCTGGACAATCCCCACATCGCGGCCGATTGGCCCATCACTTCACCCGCAACGGTTAATTAGTGTCATTACGCGCTCCTCACACTAAGGCCGTGCGGGCCGGGGCGCCCTGCCTCCCGTTTGAGACTTCTCCCCGGGTGTTCCCCCTGCTCACCGGGGCTTGAAGGTCCGAAGTCCCCATCCCTGTCCAATGAAAGAATTGATGCCACAAGCCTTCACACCAGGACAGGAGAGGGTCATATGAAGTTCCTGCTCGAGGTCGAGCTGGCGGACGCCGCGCCCGAGGGCGAGTCGGCCCGCGAGCTCGGGCGGATCCTCCGCTACTGGGGCGGCAACGTCCGCCACTACGCGCTCGAACCCGGCGACGGTTCCGCCGTCTACGACTCCGCCTACCGCGAGGTCGGCCGGTGGCGGGTGCTGGACTCCGCCACCGGATCCGAACCCGACCCCGCCCCCGATCCCGACTGACGCTCAGCGCTCGAAGCGGCTGGGGAGGGGGAAGTAGGACTCCAGGAAGGAGTGGAGGCGGGCGGCGGCGTTCTCCTTCTCCTCCTCCGGGGTCTGCACGTCGTTGAGGCAGAAGAAGTCCCAGCGGCGGGTGTCGGCGAGCTCGGCGAGTGCCGCCACGGACTCGGGCCTGCCGATGTCGATGTAGCGCAGCGAGTACTTGCCCGGCACCGCGCGGCCGGTGAGGTAGGCGTGGTGGTGGTGCAGCGTGGAGGCCATCGCCACGTCCGTCAGCGAACGGAAGCGGCTGCGCGCGGTGCGCGCCACCTCCTCGGGGAAGCGTTCCTCGATCTCCCGCATCACCGCCCGGATCTGCGGGTGCGGGGTGTGCTTGAACTTGTTGACGATCAGCCGGCCGTGCTCACGCATCATCAGCCGCGCGACGTTCTTGCCGGCGGAGTTGGGGGCGGGCTCGTCGGGGTGGGGCTCACCGAGGCCGATCTGGAAGGGGGCGAAGGGGAGCTTGGCGATGCCGTTGCCGTGGAAGAAGTGCCCGGCGCCGACCGGCCGGCCGACGAAGACGTCGTCGTTGAAGTACAGGTAGCGCTCGGAGAGACCGGGTATGTGGTGCAGCTGGGTGCCGATCGCGTGGGAGTTGAAGACCGGGAGGACGCTCGGGTCCTCGAAGATCTCCTTGTGGTCGACGATCCGGACGCCGGGCGCCTCGGTGTTCAGCCAGGACGGCGTCTGCCCGTCGGTGACGATGTGGATGGTGCGCACGAACGGGGCGTACATCTCCAAGGAGCGCAGCGAGTACTTCAGCTCGTCGTGGCTCTCGTAGCGGGAGGCGCCGGTCTCCCGGGCGTTGATGCGGGGCGGCTGGCCGCCGGAGCGGTACGCCTCCCGCCGCGCGGCCAGTTCGGGGTCCGCGCCGTCCACCCAGGTGTAGACGACGTCGACGGGGAAGTCCACGGTGTCCGGGCGGGGATGGGCGAAGCCCTCGTAGGTGGGGTGGGCGCGGCCGGCGACGGTGAGCGTCGCGGGCACCCGGGCCTCGCTCGGCAACGTGTCGGTCACCGCGTTGAAGCGCGGCGCCACCAGCGAGTCGGCGACGACCGCGGCCGGGGCGAGGCTGCGCAGCACGCCGCGGCGCTCCACCAGCCGGGCGTCGTCCAGGAAGCGCCGGCCGTCCCGCCAGAACTCGACCTCGCAGCCGTGGTCGAAGTCGGCGAGCACTCCCCCGGCGGGGCTCAACAGGATCTCGCCGAAGCGGATCGTGTCCTGCCGCTTCAGCGCCGCGGGCAGCGAGCCGTCGGCGTAGAGCACCGCGTCCCCCGGCAGGGCCTCGGCCCCGGCCCTCATGGCGTACAGCGCGGTGCCGCCGTAGGTGGCGCGCATCGCGGACAGCAGCCGCTTGCGGTCCGCGTGGCGCACGCCGACGACGTGCCGGGTGTGGGAGCGGCCCGGCACGAGGAAGTACTCGATCTCCGCGCTCTCCAGCGCGTCGCACACCAGGCCCAGGTTGCGGGCCGCCGCCTCGGCGGCGCTGAAGCGGGTCACCGTCCGGCCGTAGAAGACCGTGCCCGCGACCTCCACCGTGCGGATCTCGGGATCGGAGCGCAGCAGTTCGCGACGCCGCGCCGCGACGCGATCGGCCCGCTTCCGCTCCTCCGCCGCCGCCTTCGCCGCCCGCAGCCGCTCGGCGCGCGCCTCGCGCACCTTCTCCGGCAGCAGCCGTGCTCCGAGTCTCCTGACGCGTGTCTGCATGGCGGGTCGTCCCCCCTCTGTGTGCTCACCTCGTGACCGATCGCTCCCGCGCGGACCGGCCCGTCGGTCAGCCACCGAGGGGGCGACGAGTTAAGCCCGGGAAACCATCCGGTGAATCATATGTGTTCCCGTCGTGACCACCACCTACGAGGCGGCGAGCCGGGCCAGCTTGAGGACGTAGTCGGTGCGCATGGCCAGCCGGCCCTCGGGCGAGGCCATTCCGTGCCGCCGGCTGTCGGCCAGCAGCAGCCGCCACTCCTTCGCCGGCAGGTCGAGCCGGTCGAGGACCTCCTCGGGCGTGAGGTAGCCGATCTCGTGGTGGTGATCGGGCGCCCACGACGGGGGTGCGCCGTGCCAGCCGATCAGCAGCACCCCGCCCGGGGCGACCTGCTCGGCCGCCGGGCGCAGCACCTGGCTGATCGGCATCTGGTCGGGCAGGTAGAGGTAGTGGGCGCTGACCAGGTCGAAGGGCCCGTCCGGCAGTGAGACGGCGAGATCGCGGTGCTGCCAGTCGATCCGGTCGTCGAGTCCGGCCCGCCTGGCGTCCTCGGCGCCGCGCGCGAGCGCCGTGGCCGAGATGTCGACGGCGGTCACCCGCCACCCCTGCCCGGCCAGCCAGAGCGCGTCGCCGCCCTCGCCGCAGCCGAGGTCGAGGGCGGTGCCCGGGGTCAGCGCGGAGACCTCGGCGACCAGGTCGTGGTTGGGGTTGCCGCTGAACCTCCGCTCGGCCGACCGGTACATCTCCTCCCAGATCCGCTCGTGCTCCTCGTTCACGCGAGCACCTCCCGCGCGGCGCGCGCCGTGGCCACGGCCCGGCGGGTGTCCTCGGCGACCAGGTCGGCGTTGATGGCCGCGCCCGCCCTGAGGCCGGCCGCCGCCGCGCCGATGACCTGCTCGGCGAGCTGGGTGACGTTGCCGGCGACCCACACCCCCGGCACCTCGGTCGCCCCGGTGGGGTCGGCCGGCACCCGGCTGCCGATCACCTGGCCCGCCATCTCCTGCGGCACCGGCGCGAGCCCCAGGGCGGCGAGCAGGTCGCTCCTGGCGGCGAGGAAGGTGCCGACCGCCACCACCGCGACCGGCACCGTGCGGCCGTCCGCGAGCTCGACGCCGGCGAGCCGGTCGTCGTCCACCCGGAGTCCGGCCACCCGGCCGGTCACCACGGTCACCCCGCGAGCCGCGAGCCGCTCCCGCTGCTCGTCGTCCAGCTCCGGCGCGGTGTGGGCGAACAGCGTCACGTCACCGCTCCACTGGCGCCACAGCAGCGCCAGGTGCTCGGCGTTCGCGCCGGTCGCCAGCACGCCGACGGACCGGTCGCGCACCTCCCAGCCGTGGCAGTAGGGGCAGTGCAGCACGTCGCGCCCGAAACGCTCGGCGAGCCCCGGGATCTCCGGCAGCTCGTCCACCAGCCCGGTGGCCACCAACAGCCGGTCGGCCAGGACCGCCGAGCCGTCGGCGAGGCCGAGCCGGAACCCGTCGGGGCCGCGCTCCGCGGAGACCACCCGCCCCTCGGTGAAGCGGGCGCCGTAGCCGGTCGCCTCGGCCCGGCCGCGGGCCAGCAGCTCGGCGGGCGGGGTGCCCTCCAGGCCCAGGTAGCCGTGGACCCCGTCCGCCGGCGCGTTCCGCGGCCGCCCCTCGTCGATCACCAGCACCGAGCGCCTCGCCCTGGCCAGCGCCAGCGCCCCGCTCAGCCCGGCGGCGCCGCCGCCGACCACCACCACCTCGTGGCGCTCCACGCCGTCCAGCCGGCTTTCCGATCTTTCTTCCGCCATGTTCGATACCTCCTCGACTCACTGGCGATACTCGGTCCACCGCGGCTGGCTTGACAAAAATGATTGCCGCAACGGCAAATGGAGGCATGACGGACGACGACGAGCTGACCACCGTGCTGAGCGGGGTGGGCGGGCGGCTGCGGGCGCTGCGCCTGGAGCGGGGCGGCACGCTCAGCCAGCTGAGCGAGACCACGGGGATCTCGGTCAGCACCCTCTCGCGCCTCGAGTCGGGGCTGCGCAAGCCGACGCTTGAGCTGCTGCTGCCGCTGGCCAGGGCCTACCGGGTGCCGCTCGACGAGCTGGTCGGCGCCCCGGACACGGGCGATCCCCGCATCCGCCCCCGCCCCTTCACCCGGCACGGCCAGGTCTTCGTGCCGCTGACCCGCAACCTCGGCGGCCTCCAGGCGTACAAGCAGATCATGCCGGTGGGCGAGGGGTGCGGGAACGAGCAGTCCACCCACGAGGGCTACGAGTGGCTGTACGTCCTCTCCGGCAGGCTGCGGCTGCTGCTCGGCGAGCACGAGCTGATCCTCACCACGGGCGAGGCCGCCGAGTTCGACACCCGCATCCCGCACGGCTTCTCCAACGCGGGCGACCAACCGGTGGAGTACCTCTCCATCTTCGGACCGCAGGGCGAGCGCATGCACGTCCGCGCCCGGGGCGGCCGCTCGGCGACCGGCTCACGCTCGGACTGAGCGCGCCCCCGGGCCGCCCGGCCGCGTCCGCGCCAGCACCACGAGCGCGGCACCGGCCACCGCCCCGGCGCTCGCGAACCCACCGACCGAGCGCCAGGACAGCACCGACCAGCGGGACCCCGCCGAGAGCAGCGACCCGACGCTGAGCCACGACCCGGCCGAGACCACGGACAGCGCGGACCCGATCGACCCCACCGACCGGGTGCTCCCGACCGACCCGACGGAGAGCGCGGACCCGACGGACCCGATGGAGAGCACGGAACCCACCGAGCCGATGGACAGCACCGAGTCCTGCGACCAGAGGGACATACCCGAACCCACGGAACGTTTGGCCATGGCCCCCATCCTCCCCCCTCACGCTGGCGCGCGCCCGCGAAATCCGCCCACCGCTGCTCGCACGTCGAACGCGTCGCCTCTCGTCGCCGGGGTCCGGCAGGAGCGATCCGTCGCCGCTGTGGTGGTTCACGGCGTTCAGGGCTTGGTGGCGCGGACCGCCAGCACGGTGGGGGTCGGGGAGCCGCCCTCGTCGAAGGAGTCGAGGGTGAGGCCGGCGTCGCGGAAGGCGCCGAGCAGGGCGGGGAGCGGCCAGTGGCTGGCGCCCACCTTGTCGCGCAGCCCGGCGGTGGTCCAGGACCGCCTCGTCCAGTGGCCGTCCAGGTAGCCGGGGCGGAGGACCACGCCGGCCGGGTCGGTGCGGTCGGCGAAGCCGCCGCAGAAGCAGGGGTGGACGCCGATGTGCGCGAGGCGGCCGCCGGGGCGCAGCACGCGGGCGGCCTCGCGCAGCACCGTCGGGTAGTCGGGCATGTCGGTGTGCGCCATCATCGAGAGCACGGCCGGCACCGAGCCGTCTCGGACCGGCAGCCGGGTCGCGTCGGCGCGGGCGGCCGGGAGCCGGCCGTGGGCGTGGCGCAGCATCCCGCCGGAGAGGTCGACGCCGACCGGGGTCCAGCCCAGGTCGCGCACCCAGGCCGCGTTGGCGCCGGTGCCGCAGCCGATCTCCAGGCAGGTCCCGGCGCCCTCGCCCAGCGTCTGCCGCAGGAGGCGGCGGAGTTCGAGCGGGTCGCCGTCGGGGCCCGGGCCCCGGTGGCCGGGCAGGAACTCGGTCTCGTACCAGTCCGCGATCCCGTCGTACGTCGCCGTGCGGCCCATCGTTCCTCCTCGGTGTGCCCCGGTGTCCCGTCCCGGGCGGATGGCTACCCGGAACGGGACGCGTGGGGCGCCGTGTCCGCCGAGGGCGGACGAGCCGGTCAGGAGCCGTCGACCGAGATGCCGAAGACGTCCAGGACCGCGTAGACGCCGAGGAACGCGATGGCCGCGCTGCTCACGGCCAGGGCCACGGTGAGCCAGGGGCTGCCGCGGAAGCGTCGTTCGACGCCCAGGGCACGCAGTCGCCAGACGGCGATGACCACGGCCACCAGGAAGACGCCGCCGCCGATGCCGCCGATCTGCACCATCAACACCGGTGACTGGACCCACAGGTAGGAGGCGGCCCACAGCGGCGGGAGGCAGATGGTGAGCAGCCGCATGGTGCGGCGGCGGACCTTCAGGTCGTTCCAGTCGATCACGCCGAGCAGGCCGAGGGAGTTGGTCCACAGCCGCGGCACGCTGGCGGTCGAGCCGATGATGGTGGAGTAGAGCACGGCGATCGCGCCCGCCAGGAAGACGTACTTGGCCCACGGCCCCATCGTGTCGGTGTACATCCGGGAGAGCGTGGTGATGACGTCGTTGCCCTCGGGGACCAGGTTCTGCGGGTTCAGCACGGAGGCGCCGATGACGTAGAAGGCGAGGGTGCACAGGGTGCAGACCAGCCACGAGACGGTGACGTCCAGGCGCATCACCCGCAGCCAGCCCTCGGCGCGCCGCGCGCGCTCCTCGGTACCGTCGTCGGGCCCTGTCCAGCGGGCGTAGCCCTTCTCCAGGCACCAGTAGGTGTAGGTGGTCATCTCGTCGGCGCCGACGCCGGTCAGGCCGAACATGGCGAGCGCGATGCCGAGGGTGCCGGCGGGGATCGTGAAGCTCAGGCCCTCGCCGAGGTCCGAGGGGCCGAAGCCGAAGTCGGTGAGGGGCAGCGCGAGGGCGAGGCCCACGGTGATCGTGGTGAAGAGGACGACCGAGATGACGGCGGCCTGCTCCACGACCGCGTAGCGCGCGGTCTGGAGGAGCAGCACGACGCTGGCGGTGATGATCACGGTCCAGCAGAAGAGGGAGGAGAAGCTGAGCGCCTCGCCGCTGATCGGCCACAGGATGGAACAGGCGGCGGCGGTGCCGCCGATGATGCCGCCGCGCTGGAACATCTTGGCGAAGTCCATGCCGATCCACAGCCAGTTGATCCAGCCGAGGCGGCCGATCCGGGGGCCGACGTCGCGGTAGCCGTCGAGCGCGGTGCGGCCGTTGAGGATGGTCCAACGCGCCAACTCGGCCTGGATCCAGACCTTGACGGTCGCGCTGATGATGACGAGCCACAGCAGGACGAATCCGGCGCGGGCGCCGAGCGCGGTGGTGGCGATCAGCTCGCCCGAGCCGACGATGGCGGCCGAGAGCACCAGACCCGGGCCGAGGTGGCGCAGTCGCCCGCCGAAGGTCTTCGGTGGCTCGCGCACGTCCTCGGCCCGCAACAGGTAGGGGTCGACCGCCTCGGCGGCGGCTGGCGCGAGGGCTTCCGTCTCGGTCGTGGCCATGTGGGGTCCTTCCTTTCCGGCGCCGATGCCGGAACGGGAGCGGTTCTGGGGGGAGGTGGGGAGGGTCGGGGACGAGCGCCCGGTCAGGTCACCTGGTGGCGCGGCTCCTCGCCGGCCAGTACCCGGACCACGTCCTCGGCGACGGTCACGCCCATGGTCCGGTTGGCCTCGTGACTGCACGCGGCCATGTGCGGGGTGAGCACGACGTTGGGCGCGGTGCGCAGCGGGCTGTCGCCGAGGGGTTCGACGGCGAAGGCGTCCACCGCGGCGCCGGCCAGGTGGCCTTCGACGAGCAGCGCGGCGAGGGCCCGTTCGTCGACGAGGCCGCCCCGGGCGGCGTTGATCAGGTAGCCGCCGGGGCGCGTGGCGCGCAGCGTCGCCTCGTCGAGCAGCGGCGGGGCGCCGGGGTCGGCCGGCAGGTGGAGGCTGGTGAAGTGCGCCTCGGCCAGGGCGGTGCGCAGGGGCACGGGGCGGGCGCCGCGGGCGCTGATCTCGGCGTCGTCGAGGTAGGGGTCGTGGGCGAGCACGGTCATGCCGAACGCCTGGGCGTAGCCGGCGAGGAGCCGGCCGATGCGGCCGAAGCCGACGATGGCCAGGGTCTTGCCGGCGAGTTCGGGGCCGAAGAGCTTGGGCCAGCGGCCGGCGCGCAGTTGGGCGTCGGCCTCGGGGACGCGGCGGGCGGCGGCCAGCATGAGGCCGAAGGTGAACTCGGCGACGGCCCGCGAGTTGCTGCCGGGGGCGTAGGTGACCCGGATGCCGCGGGCGCGGGCGGCGGCCAGGTCGATGGTGTCCACGCCGACGCCGTGCTTGGCGATGACCTTCAGCCGCCCGGCGGCCTCGATGACCTCGGCGGTGATCGGGTCCATGCCGACGATCAGCGCGTCGGCGGCGCCGACCCTGGCGAGGAGTTCGGGTGCTGGCAGGGCGGCGTCCTCGACCGGGCGGACCGGCCCGGCGCCGGCGCTCTCCAGCAGGGTCCAGGGGTCGCGGGAGTACCGCGCGAAGGTGGGCGTGGTGATGAGCGTGGTGGGCATGCCTCGGCTTCCCGTGCGGCCGACAGGATCGTGATGCGGGAAACCGTCGCATGACTGTTTGTTTCGCGCAAGAGTCTTCGCGCATTTCGCGCGAGAGGACGCCGGGTTCCCGGCGTCACAGGACGCACGCCTGCGCGGATCGCGCAGGAACGGGATCATGGGTGGGACGGGGCGCGCGATGCGCCGCGACGGTCAGGCGGCGGCGCGGGCGTCCTCGGCACCGGGCGCCACGCCCGCCTCGGCCGCCGGCTGCCGCCTGGTGTCCAGGACGCGCGCGGTCGCCAGGATCACCAGGCCGGCGACCGGCACCACGGCCAGGCCGAGCCGGATCGAGTGCGCGTCGGCGATCAGGCCCACCACCGGCGGGGACACCAGGAAGCCGATGCGCAGCAGGAACGCGGCCACGCTGATGCCCGCGCCGGGCCAGAGCCCCGGCACCTCGTCGGCGGCGTGCAGGGCCGCCGGGATCAGCGTCGCGATGCCGAGCCCGGCCAGGCCGAAGCCGACGACGGTGCTCGGCACGGAGGGCCACAGCAGCGCCGCGCCCATGCCGCCCGTGACCAGCACCCCGCCGATCCTGGCGGTGGCGCGGTCGCCGAGCCGCTGGACCACCCGGTCGCCCAGCAGCCGGCCCACGGTCTGGGTGCCCTGGAGCGCCATGAAGGCGAGGCCGCCGACGAAGGGGCCGGCCGCCAGCTCGCTCCGCAGGTACACGGCGCCCCAGGAGCTCGGGGCGTCCTCGACGACGGTGGTGGCCGCCGTCATCAGACCGAGCACGGCGAACGCGACCAGCACCGGCCGCCGCAGCCAGGCTCGCCCACCACCGCCGCCGCCGGCCGCCGCGGGCGCCGTGGCCGGGTCGCGCTCGGTGTCGTCGGGCCCTGGCAGCAGGAACCGCGAGGAGACCAGGGCCGAGGCGAGGGTGACCGCGCCGACCAGGCCGAGGTGGAGGGCGAGCGCCAGCTCGAACTGGGCGGCCGCCGCGCCGGCCACGCCGCCGAGCACCGCGCCCACGCTCCACAGCCCGTGGAAGGCGTTCAGGATCGACCGGCCGTAGCGCCGCTGCACCCGCATGCCGTGCGCGTTCATCGCGACGTCGTTGACCGCGTCCAGGCTGCCGGCGACGAAGATCGCGGCGCACAGCACCGCGTACCCGGGCGCGGTGCCTACCAGGACGATGTTGACGCCCATCAGCAGCTGGCTGATGACGGCGGTGCGCGCCGAGCCGAACCGCCTGATCAGCGGGCCGGCGGTCAGCCCGAGCACCAGCGCGCCGAGCGGCATGGCGGCGATGGCCGTGCCGAGGGCGGCGTTGGACAGGCCGAGCTCGGCCTTGATCTCCGGGTAGCGCGGGACGACGTTGGAGAAGACGAAGCCGTTGGTGAAGAACAGCGCGAAGACCGCCACCCGGGCCCTGACGGGCCGGGTGCCGGGGATGGTCGGGGGCATCGCTCTCTCCGAATGGGCGCGGCGAAGGCGGGCACGGCGATCGGAGCCACGCCCGGGTGACGCGCCCCGGCGGAGTCTATGTCCGCGCCCTGATCGCCTACCAGGGGTTTCCTGCCCCGACGGACGTCGGCAGGACAGACGGAGAGCGCCGCGCGCAGCGAGCGCACACCGAACGCACATTGCGAACAGCGTACGCATGGGCGTACAGTGTTCCCCGAGGCCGCGCCGGGCGCGGCACCGGATCGGGAGGACACCGCCATGACATCGCCCAGCTTCGACACCGCCCGCTGGCAGGCCAGGCTCGACGAGCTGCGCTCCGCCCACCACGTCCCGGGCGCGACGCTCGCCGTGCTCGCCGACGGGGAGATCCACGAACTGGCCAGCGGCGTGCTGCACCGCGGCACCGGCGTTGAGGCCACGCCCGACTCGGTCTTCCAGCTCGGCTCGATCGCCAAGGTCTACACGGCCACGCTGGTGATGCGGCTCGTGGAGTCAGGCGCCCTCGACCTGGACGCCCCGGTCGCCGAGGTGCTGCCCGGCTTCGCCGTCGCGGACGCCGAGGCCACCCGGACCATCACCACCCGGCAGCTGCTCAGCCACACGAGCGGGCTCACCTGCGACTTCACCCATGACACCGGGCGGGGGACGACTGCCTCGCCCGCTACGTCGAGGCCGCCAAGGACGTGGCGCTCGACTGCCCGCCCGACACGGTGCTCTCCTACAGCAGCGTCGGTTACAACGTGCTCGGCCGGATCGTCGAGGTGCTCACCGGCCGGACCTGGGACGCGGCGCTCCGGGATCTGCTGCTCACCCCGCTCGGGCTCGACCGGACCATGACGCTTCCGGAGGAGGTGCTGCGCTTCCGGGCCGCGATGGGGCATCTCGGCGAGCCGGGACAGGAGCCGGAGCCGGCACCCGCCTGGGACCTCATGCCGCGCTCCGCCGGGCCCTACGGCAGAGTGTGCGCCACGGCGGGCGATGTCGTCCGGTTCGCCAGGGCACACCTCGACGGCGGCGTGGGCCGGGACGGCACCCGCGTGCTGACCCGGGACTCGGTCGCCGCGATGCGGCGGCGCCAGGTCGACGTCCTCGACAAGTGGACGGTCAGCGCGGACGGTTGGGGCCTGGGCTGGACGCTCTACGACTGGTCCGGGACGGCCGGCTTCGGCCACGACGGCGCCTCCATCGGCCAGTACGCCTACCTGAGGGTCGTCCCCGGGGCCGGTGTCGCCGTCGCCCTGCTCACCAACGGCGGTGCCGCGCGCCTGCTCTACGCGGAGCTGATGAGCGAGCTGCTGGCCGAGTTGGCGGAGGTGCGGATGCCCGCGCCCCTCGCCCCGCCGGCCAGCCCGCCCGCGATCGACATGACGCCGCTGCTCGGCACCTACCGGCGGGAGGGCGTCGACATCACGGTCCACGAACGCGACGGAAGGCCGGGCCTCCGCTACGAGTTCACCGGCGGCATGAAGGACTTCTCGCCGCCGCTCGACATAGCGCTGACCCCGGTCTCGCTGGCCGCGGACGGCACCGCCGTCTTCGCCGGCGCCGGCGCGGGCCCCTCCTTCAGCGAGGACTGGATGCCCGTGGTCTTCTCCCACCTCCCCGACGGCACCGGCTGCTGCCTCGTCGGCATGCGTGCCGCCCCCCGGGTCGCCGCGCCGCTGTGACCGATGTGACCGATGTGACCGACGCGACGGGAGCTACCCCCAGATGTCCTCGGCCCACTCCGGGTGGTCGATGAACGGGTTGCGGTTGCCCTGGTACTGGTCGTGGATGAGCTCGTTGCGGCGCTCCTCGAAGGCGGACGGCGGGTCCAGCTCGTGCCATTCCAGGAGGGTGGAGAGCCGGCCGTGGTAGGGCCGACTGCCGTTGTTCACCGCGTCGTTGAGTTCGAGGTCGGCGAAGCCGTCGCCGCCCTCGTACCGCACCGCCATGTAGAACAGCATCCGCGCGATGTCGCCCTTGTCCTGGTCGCGGGGTTCCCAGGAGTCGGCGTCGGTGTAGTTGCCCGGGGCGATGGCGACGGCCGAGCCGCCGTCGTCGAAGTCCTTGTTGCCGCGCGAGCTGTTGACCTGCACGTCGGCCGGGCGCAGGTGGTGCACGTCGGTGCCCGGGCCCGGCGAGGTGCCGAAGTCGCCGTGCGACTGGGCCCAGACGTGCTCCCGGTTCCAGTCGCCGACGTCCCCGCCGTTGAGGGACGCGGAGCGGGACTGGCCGGTGTAGAGCAGCACGACGTTGGCGGAGTTGGCCGGGTCCCGGTCGGTGACCTTGAGGGCCTCCCAGACCTGGGAGTAGCTGAGGGTGGTGACGCCGGTGCTGATGATCTCGTGCAGCGCGTCCCGCAGCGGCTCGCCGGTGAGGCCGAGGGCGTCCGCGTAGTAGGCGTCGTCCTGGGTCTCCACCACCGGCACGGCGGCAGTCGCGGTGGCGGCCGCGAGGCCGGGTGGGGCTATCAGGACGAGGGTGAGGGCGCCGGTGAGCAGGGTCCTGCGCATGGGGGGCCTTTCCGTGGGGGTGGCGGTACGGCGTGAACGCCCCTCGGGCGAGCGGCCGTTCGTGAGTGATATGTACCTGCCAGCCGCTCGGGAAACTACGCGCGTCACCCGTGATCGCGCGTGCGCCCGTCGTCACGCGGCCCCCGCCGCTGGTTCTACACTTGCGTAGAAGTGATCCGTCAGTCGATCAACGGAGTTTCCCCATGGCCTTGTGGGACCGCATCAAGGAGTCCGCGTCGTCGATGCAGGCTCAGCTCAACGCCAGGAAGAACGACCTCAAGAGCGGGGCGTTCCGCGACGCGAGCATGGCGATCTGCGCCCTGGTGGCCGCCGCCGACGGCTCGATCGACCCCGCCGAGCGCCGCCGCGTGGCACAACTGATCGCCGGCAACGAGGTCCTGCAGAACTTCGACGCCATGGACCTGCAGCAGCGCTTCGAGGCCTACCTGGACAAGCTCACGAAGGACTTCGACTTCGGTAAGGTCAGCCTCCTGCAGGAGGTCGCGAAGGCCAAGAAGAAGCCGGCCGAGGCGCGGGCCGTCATCCAGATCGGCATCGTGATCGGCGGCGCGGACGGGCACTTCGACGAGGAGGAGCGTGGCGTGGTCCGCGAGGCCTGCTTCGCGCTCGGCCTGCAGCCGGCCGAGTTCGACCTCTGACACCGGCGGCCGGACAATTTCTACACTGCTGTAGTTTCTTAACCGAGGGCCCATCCGGGCACATATCCACGGACCCCGTACGCATCGAGGAGGAGAGCGTGGGAGTAACCCTGTCCAAGGGCGGCAACGTCTCGCTGACCAAGGAGGCACCCGGCCTGACCGCGGTGGTGGTCGGGCTCGGCTGGGACGTCCGCACGACCACGGGCGTCGACTACGACCTGGACGCCAGCGCCCTGCTGTGCACCGCGAGCGGCAAGGTCGCCTCCGACCAGCACTTCGTCTTCTACAACAACCTGACCAGCCCGGACGGCTCCGTGGAGCACACCGGGGACAACCTCACCGGTGAGGGCGAGGGCGACGACGAGGCGATCAAGGTGAACCTGGCGGCCGTGCCCGCCGAGATCGCCTCCATCGTCTTCCCCGTCTCGATCCACGACGCGGTCGCCCGCGGCCAGAGCTTCGGCCAGATCCGCAACGCGTTCATCCGCGTCGTCAACCAGGCCAACGGCGCCGAGATCGCCCGCTACGACCTCAGCGAGGACGCGGCCACCGAGACGGCGATGATCTTCGGCGAGCTCTACCGCCACGGCGCCGAGTGGAAGTTCCGCGCGGTGGGCCAGGGTTACGCCTCCGGCCTGGCCGGCATCGCCACCGACTACGGCGTCAACGTCTGAGGCGGTGACCACCCGAGGGACCCCCCGTCCGTGTCGGGGGGTCCTTCCGCGTTCCGCGCGGGGCGGCCGCGCCGGCCCGGCTCACGTGGCGGGTCGGGCCGCCCTCACGACTCGACCTGGGCGATGCCGGGCTCGCCGGCCGCCACGTAGACGCTGGCGCGGGTGGAGACCGGGGCGCCGGGGCGGCTGACATACGGGACGATCCGGTAGTCGGTGCGCCACTCGTCCCGGGTGACATGGCAACGGCCGTAGCCGCGCTGCCCGTTGTGGAAACGCATGTGCGGGTTCTCGGCGAGCCAGCGCCGCCCCCACTCGTCGTGGTCCTCGCCGTCGCCGCTCGACGTGATGGACGTGGCCATGAATTCGGCGCCCACGGTGACCGATTCGGGGTCGTCGAAATCGGCCTTGAGATCGGCGGCGAGATTCCGGTGCGCGTCGCCCGTCAACACCACGAAATTCTCCACCCGGTTGTCCCGGACGCTCCGGAAAAGGCGGTCCCTGGCCGCCGCATAGCCGTCCCAGGTGTCCATTCCGAAGTCGCGCTCCGGTCCCGCGGCGGCGTCCGCCTGCATCATCAGCACCTGGTTGGCGAGCACGTCCCAGACGGCGCCCGAGTCCCGCAGGCCCTCCGTCAGCCAGCGCTCCTGCGCGGCGCCGAGCATCGAGCGGTCGGCGGCCAGCCGGTCGGCGCAGTCGTGGTCGAGGCCGGGGCCGTAGCAGACCTGGTCGTCGCGGAACTGCCGACCGTCGAGCACGTGGAAGCGGGCCAGGCCGCCGTAGTCGAAGCGCCGGTGCAGCGCCATGTCGGGACCGGTGGGCCGCGCGGTCCCGCGCAGCGGCAGGTGCTCGTAGTACGCCTGGAAGGCCGCGGCCCGCAGCGCAAGGAAGCCCTCCCCCACCTCGCCCTCGCCGCCCACGCCGGCCGCCCAGTCGTTGTCCACCTCGTGGTCGTCCATGGTGACGATCCAGGGCGCGGCGGCGTGCGCGGCCCGCAGGTCGCCGTCGCTCTTGTACTGCCCGTACCGGACCCGGTAGTCGGCCAGTGAGCCGGGCTCGCCGACCGGCAGGTGGTCGCGGCCGACCTCGCTGGGCTCGCTGATCTCGTAGATGTAGTCGCCCAGGTGGACCACGAGGTCGAGGTCCTCGTCGGCCAGGTGGCGCAGCGCCGTGAAGTGGCCCTCGAAGTAGTTCTGGCAGCTCAGGTAGGCGAAGGTGAGCGAGGACAGGGCGGCGCCCACGGCCGGCGCCGTCCTGGTGCGGCCGGTCTCGCTGAGGTGGCCGGCGGCCCGGAAGCGGTACCAGTACTCGCGGTCCGGGCGCAGCCCGTCGACCTCGACGTGCACGGAGTGGCCGAGCTCCGGTGTGGCCCGCGCCACCCCGGAGCGCACCACGTGCCGGAACCGGGGGTCGGCGGCCAGCTGCCAGTCGACCGGGACGGCCAGCGGGGGCATGCCGCCGAGCCCGTCGGGCGCCAGCGGCTCGGGCGCCAGCCTGGTCCACAGGACGACGCCGTCCGGGAGCGGTTCCCCGGAGGCGACGCCGAGGGTGAAGGGGTCGCCGGACAGCCGGGGGACGGCGCGCCGTGGCGCGGCCGTCGCGCCGGCCAGGGGCAGCGCGGCGACCAGCGCGCTGCCGCCGGCGAGCGTGAGGAAACGGCGGCGGTTCGGCTCGCCGCGCATTCCGGCGGGCTGCGCCGGACTCGGATGTGGGGGGCGGGACAACGTGACTCCAGGGCCGCTTTTCCGGATTCGGAGGATTTTCACCGGACTGCGATGCAAGCAGCCGCTTTCGTCGTTCCGGAAATCGCCGGATGAACAATCGACGCCGTTCTCCGACGCCCCGGAGAACGGAGTATTCCAGCGCCTTTCGGCCATCGGGCGCGGTCACCACGTCACATTGCGCCGTAAGGTCGCGGCTCACCGCCGTTAAGGCACCGGTATCGAGCGGCTGTCACGGTCTGTCCCGGCAGCGTGCCATGTCCCCGACATACCGGAGGATCGTCATGTCCCAACCGACCACCGGCCGACGCCGTTTCCTCGCGGCCGGCGCCACGGCTCTCGGCAGCGCCGCGGTCGGCCAGTTGGCGGGCGCCGCCCCCGCGGGCGCCGTGCCGCCCCGGACGGCCGCCGTGCCCCGGGTCGCCGCCCGACCGGCCGAACCCACGGTGCCCGACGGTGCGTTCTCGCTCGGCGTGGCCTCCGGCGACCCTCCCCCAGCCTGGCGGCTGGGAGGTGCCCCCACGAGCGGCGGCGGCATGCCGGACCAGGCGGTGTCCGTCGGCTGGCAGATCGCGGAGGACTCCCGCTTCCGGCGGATCGTCGGGCAGGGCACCGCGCGGGCCGAGCCCTCGCTGGGGCACAGCGTGCACGTCGACGTCCGGGGCCTGCGCCCGCACCGCGACCACTGGTACCGCTTCCGGGTGGGGAACCAGCTCTCCCCCGTCGGGCGCACCAGGACCGCGCCCCCGGCGCACGCCGAGGGCGGCCGGCTGCGGCTCGCGCTCGCCTCCTGCCAGAACTGGCAGCACGGCTGGTTCACGCCCTACGCGGACATGGCCGCGCAGGACGTGGACGGCGTGCTGTTCGTCGGCGACTACATCTACGAGAGCGGCCCCTCGGCCACCGCCGTGCGCCGCCACGAGGGCACCGGGGAGCCGTACTCGCTGGTCCAGTACCGCAACCGGTACGCCCAGTACCGCACGGATCCGGACCTGGCGCGGATGCACGCCGAGGCGCCGTGGATCGTCACCTTCGACGACCACGAGGTGGACAACGACTTCGCCGGCGAGATACCGCAGGACCCCGACCGGCAGCCGCACGACGCGTTCGTCGCCCGACTGACCGCCGCCTACCAGGCGTTCTACGAGCACATGCCGGTGCGCGCCACCGCGGTGCCCTCGGGCCCGCACATCAGGGCGCACCGCCGGCTGGACTTCGGGCGGCTCGCCCGGCTCCAGGTGCTCGACACCCGGCAGTACCGCAGCGACCAGGCGACCAGCCAGGAGGGCGCCCGCAGCCCGCTGTTGACGATGCTCGGCGCCGAGCAGAAGCGCTGGCTGCTGGACGGGCTGCGCCGCTCCCCCGCCCGCTGGAACCTCGTCGGCTCGCAGATCATGATGGCCGAGACCGACCTGCTGGTCGGCGAGGGCAAGCAGTGGTTCTACGACGCCTGGGACGGCTACCAGGTGGAAAGGAACGAGCTGCTGGCCGAGTTCGCCGCCTTCCGCAACCCGGTGGTGCTCTCCGGCGACCGCCACCTCACCATGGTCAGCGACCTCAGGCGGGACTTCGCCGAGCCGAACTCCCAGGTGGTCGGGGCCGAGTTCGTGGGCACCTCGATCAGTTCCAACGGCGACCAGGACCAGGCCGCGTTCCAGGCCGAGTGGGACCCGCGCAGGCCCGACAACCCGCACTGGAAGCTGCTCGACGCGCACCGCGGCTACCACCTCTTCGACATCGACCGGGACGGCGTCGACGCCCGGGTGCGGATCGTGGACACCGTCCGCCAGCCGACAGCCACCGCGAGCACGCTGGCCGGCCTGCGGGTGGAGAACGGCCGCCCGGGCGTCGAACTCGCCTGACGGCGGCGGGCGGCCGGCAACCTTCCCGAGGGCCGCGACCACTTGACCGGTGAGAGCTGCCCCCACCGGTGAGGAGTGCCACCGTGAGCCCTGTGCACCGCCTGTTGTCCCGCGTCATGGCGGCGGCCCTGGCCGCCGCCGCCATGCTGCTGCTGACGCCCGGCAGCGCCGTCGCCTACCCCAACCCGGGACTGGTGACGGGCGCGACCGGCATCCACGACCCCTCGATGATCAGGACCAGTTCCGGCTACGTGCTCTACGGCTCCAACAACCGCCTGGACGCCCGCACCTCGTCGGACCGGATCGCGTTCGCCAACGCCGGCTCGGCGTTCGCCTCGCCGCTGTCCTGGTGGTCGACCTACTCGCCCGAGCAGAGCCCCTGGGCCCCCGACATCTCCTACCACAACGGCACCTACTGGCTGTACTACGCGGTCTCCAGCTTCGGCTCCAACCACTCGGCGATCGGCCTGGCCACCTCCACCACCGGCCGTCCCGGCAGCTTCACCGACCGCGGCATCGTCTACTCGACCACCTCGAGCTCCAACCACAACGCCATCGACCCCAACCTGCTGGTGGACGACAACGGCACCTGGTGGCTGACGTTCGGCTCCTGGTGGACCGGGATCAAGCAGATCCAGCTCAACCCGGCCACCGGCCTGCGGCACGCCACCAACCGCACCGTCTACAGCCTGGCCTCGCAGGGCGGCGGCATCGAGGGCCCGTCGCTGGTCAAGCGCAACGGCTACTACTACCTGTTCAACTCCTACGGCACCTGCTGCGCCGGCACCAGCAGCACCTACCACATCAAGGTGGGCCGCTCCACCAGCCCCAACGGCCCGTTCGTCGACCGCAACGGCGTCAACCTGATGAACGGCGGCGGCACCCTGGTGCGGGAGACGCAGGGCCGGTACATCGGCCCCGGCGGCCAGTCGGTGATGAACGACGTCGACGGCGACCTGCTCGTGTACCACTACTACGACGGCCAGGACAACGGGGCGCCCAAGCTCGGCGTCAACCTCATCAACTGGAGCAGCGGCTGGCCCGTCCTCTACTGACGGACTGGTGCGTTGGGCTGCTGTTCGCCGAGATTTCCGCCCGTGTGCCTCGGCCGCGGGCGGTCTCCGGACCATGCTGCCGACTGTCGAAGAACGCGTGAGCGACAGGAGAGAGCGGATGCCGGAGTTGCCCTCGATGCGACCGTCCAGGAGAAACGTGCTGCGCGGCGGCCTCGCCGCCTCGGCCGGGCTCGGCCTGCCCGCGCTCGCCGGCACCGCGCCCGCCCTGGCGCTCTCCGGCCGGCCGAGCGCCGACTGGGGCGTCCAGGTCGGGGACGTCACCAGCTCGTCCGGTCTGGTCTGGGCGCGCTCCGACCGGCCGGCCCGGATGATCGTGGAGACCTCGGCCACCGACTCGTTCCGGCGCGTCGAGCGCTGGCGCGGCCCGCTGCTCGGCCCGGGCACCGACTTCACCGGCACCACGCCGCTGCGCGACCTGCCGGCCGGCGAGCAGGTGCACTACCGGGTGCTGCTCGCCGACCCCGACGACCCGCGCCGGGTCGGCGAGCCGGTGACCGGCACCTTCCGCACCGCGCCGGCCCGCCGCCGCGACGGGGTGGGCTTCGTGTGGTCGGGCGACCTCGCCGGCCAGGGCTGGGGCATCAACCAGGAGCTCGGCGGCTACCTGCTGTTCGAGGAGATGCGCCGCCTCGACCCCGACTTCTTCCTCTTCAGCGGCGACACCGTCTACGCGGACGGGCCGCTCACCGACAGCGTGACGCTGCCGGACGGCCGGGTGTGGCGCAATGTCACCACCCCCGAGAAGGCGAAGGTCGCCGAGACCCTCGCCGAGTACCGGGGCAACTTCCGCTACAACCTCCAGGACGCCAACCTGCGGCGCTTCAACGCCCAGGTGCCGGCCATCGTGCAGTGGGACGACCACGAGGTCACCAACAACTGGTACCCGGGCGAGATCCTGACCGACGCCCGCTACACCGAGAAGTCCGTCGACGTGCTGGCCGCCAGGGCGCGGCGCGCGTTCGCCGAGTACTTCCCCATCCCCACGCTGAGCCCCACCCGCGACGGGCGGGTGCACCGGGTGGTGCGCTACGGGCCGCTGCTCGACGTGTTCGTGCTCGACATGCGCACCCACCGGGACGCCAACTCCCCGGGCCGGGAGCAGGAGAACGAGCAGGGCATCCTCGGCGCCGAGCAGCTGCGCTGGCTCAAGACCGAGCTGTCCCGCTCCCGGGCGGTGTGGAAGGTGATCGCGGCCGACATGCCGATCGGCCTGGTGGTGCCGGACGGCGCCACCGACTTCGAGGCGATCGCCAACGCCGACCCGGGCGCGCCGCTCGGCCGTGAGCTGCAGATCGCCGAGCTGCTGCGCTTCGTGAAGCACCGCCGGATCACCGGCACCGTCTGGCTGACGGCCGACGTGCACCACACCTCGGCGCAGCACTACCAGCCGTCCAGGGCGGCGTTCGGCGACTTCGAGCCGTTCTGGGAGTTCGTGACCGGGCCGATCAACGCGGGCGCCTTCCCGGCCAGCGCGCTGGACGGCACCTTCGGCCCGGAGCGGGTGTTCGTCAAGGCGCCGGAGCGCGGCAACGTGTCGCCGGCCGAGGGCTACCAGTTCTACGGCGAGGTGGCGATCGACGGTGACAGCGGCGAGTTGACCGTCAGGCTGCGCGAACTGGGCGGCGCGGTGCTCTACACCAAGGTGCTGGAGCCGGGCCTGGTCGGCCAGTAGCCACCTGGCGGCGGCACCGCCCACCGCGGACGGCGGCCCGCCTCCCCGTGTCGGGGCCGAATGGCCCCGACACGGGGGCGAGGCCGGTCAGCAGGCCTTCCGCCGCACCAGCGCCGGCTGGCGGCGGCACCGCCCGCCATGGGCGGCGGCCGATCGCCGTGGCGCCACGCGACCCCACCCCGCCGCTTTCGCCCGGCGTCACACCACCTTCCACCGCACCAGGCCGGCGAGGACCAGCGCGCCGGGGAGGAGCGGGAGCCAGACGGTGATCACCCGGAACACCACCACGGTCGCGGTGGCGGCGCCCGCGGTGGCGCCGGTGGCCACCAGGGCGACGACCAGCGCCGCGTCGACCGAGCCGATGCCGCCGGGCGAGGGCACGGCGGCCGCCACCACGGAGGCGGCCAGGTAGGCGAGCACCAGGTGGCCGACCGGCACGGTCAGGCCGAGCGCGAGGGCCACGGTCACGAGTCCGGCGGCCTGCAGCATCGGGAAGGCGAAGGAGCCGCCCCACAGCGCCAGCGCCCGGGACGGCCTGGCGTGCAGCGAGCGGACGTCGGTGAGCGCGGTGCGGACGAAGGTGGCCACGGCCCGGCGGATCCTCCCCACGCAGGCCATCGCCACGGCCACCGCGAGCAGCCCGGCGACCGCCGCGGTGGCGGCGAGCGACAGGCCGATCTCCTCGGGCAGCAGCGTCTCGAGACGCAGCGCCTCGGGGAAGGCGAGCAGCAGCGCGAGCAGCAGCGTCCCGCGGGCGACGCCCTCGGCGAGGTAGTAGAGGGCGAGCGCGGCCGAGTAGCGGGCCGGCGGCAGGCCGCAGCGGGCCATGAAGCGGATGTTGACGGCGCCGGCGCCGATCCCGGAGGGCAGCAGGTGGTTGGCGGCGCCGGCGGCGAACTGGGTGACCAGCAGCCGGCCGGCGGGCAGGCGTTCCAGCACCGTGCCCTGCCGGGCGAAGGAGACGGCGACCCAGCCGAGCAGGGTGCTGGCCACGGCGGCCAGCATCCAGTACCCGTTCCCGTCGAGCGCCTGCCGGACGCCAGAGCCCAGGTGCGTCCTGTTGTGGTAGAGCCAGACGGCCACGGCGACGATCGGCAGCAGACAGAGGATCCGTCGGAGCACGCGACGAGCATGGCGCCGCGACGTGTCCTTCGGTGATCCGGGCGGTGGCCGGGAGGAGACGGCCGGGTCAGACCGGGAAGACAACCGCGCCCTCGTCGTCGGGGCCGCGCTCGCCACGACGAGCCACGTAGTCGCGGGCGGCCTCCTCCATGGTGACGTCCTCCCGGCGCCGCTCGGAGAGCAGCAGCCGGTGTTCGAGCAGTTCGTGGTAGATCTGCGCGGTGTCCACGCTTTCCCGCAGCTCGCGCGGCACGGCCCGGACGGTGGGCCGGAAGACGTCGCGCACCCAGCGGTGGGCCAGCACCTCGGGGCGGGCGCCGAGCGGGTCGCCCGGCGCGTAGTCGTCCTGCGTGACCATCCAGGTCTCCAGGTCGCGCAGCAGGCTGCGGGCCTGGTTCTCCTCGGCGTCCAGGCCGGTGAGGCGGAGCAGCTGGCGCTGGTGGTGGCCGGCGTCCACGACCTTGGGCCAGAAGGTGACGGCGTCCCCGTCGGGCGAGCGCTTGATCTGCATCTCGGCGACGTCGAAGCCCAGGTCGTTGAGTCGCCTTATCCGCCGGTCGATGTAGTGGCGCTTGTCCTTGGGGTAGACGGAGGTGCGGGTGAGCTCGTGCCACAGCTCGCCGTAGCGCTCGCAGATCTCGTCGCCGAAGGGGACGGGGTCGACGGACGGGTGCAGGGAGCCGCCCGCCTCCAGGTCCATCAGCTCGCCGGCGATGTTGACCCGGGCCACCTCCAGGTCGTAATCGCGCTGTCCTCTGGAGAGGGTGGGCTGGATCTGGCCGGTCTCGGCGTCGACCAGGTAGGCCGCGTAGGCGCCGGCGTCCCGGCGGAAGAGGGTGTTGGAGAGCGAGCAGTCGCCCCAGGCGAAGCCGTTGAGGTGCAGCCGGACCAGCAGCACGGCGAGCGCGTCGAGCAGGCGCTTGATGGTGGTGGGGCGCATGGTGGTCTCGAACATCGACCGGTAGGGCAGCGAGCCCTTCAGCTGCCGGGTGATCAGGACGGGTTCGAGCGGCTCGCCGTGCGCGTCGTACCGGCCGGTGACCACGGCCACCGGGTCGACCGCCGGCACGTCGAGCCGGCCCAGGTCGCGCAGCAGCCCGTACTCGCGGACCGCGGCCCACTCGCCGACCTCCTTGACGGCGACGACCTCGCCGCCGGCCCTGGCGAACCGCACCACGTGCCGGGAGATGCCGCGGGGCAGCGAGACCAGGTGCTTCTCGGGCCAGTCGGTCAGCGGCACGTCCCAGGGCAGGTCGAGGAGGGTGATCGGGTGCTCGGGGTCGGTGGCGGTGATCTGCAGGTCCATGACCCCAGTCTGCGTCACGGTCCCCTGCGGTTTGCCGCCATGTCGACACAAAGTTTTGCGGCCGGCACGGGCGGACGGCCGCGCCCCCTGCCGACCGCGTGGCGGTCAGGCCGTTGCCAGGGGTCAGATCTTGAGGACGCGCGCGCCGGCGCCACACAGCATGAGGAGGTCTTCGGGGTCTGACGTCAGGACGGTTACCGGGGCGGGCGAGGCGAGTGCGGTGGCGGCGACAATGGCGTCGAGGGCGTACTTGTGTCCATGCAGTCCCGCTACTGCAAGGAGCTTGCTGGCATGCCGGGCGATGGCTTCGGTGGGCGGGACGATGTTCACGCGGGAGACGGCGTAGTCGAAGCGGGCCTGCTTCGTCTTGGGATCGCGTGCCTCGACGAGGGTGACGGAGCTGGTGATGACGCGGATGTCGTCGGCCTCGGCGGCGGCGAGCCATTCGGTCAGCTCGGGCGAGCGCCGTACGAGGCTGGACAGGCCCTCGCAGTCCAGTACGAGAGTGCCGCTCACGCGGCGTCCACCGAATCCGCCTCGTCGCCACGCAGGATCGCCCGCTTGGCCTCGACCGCGGCCTGGTCGACCGGCCCGTGCTCGGCTTCCGCGTCCTCGATGAGCTCACGCAGCCGCTCTCGCTCCAGCTGGCGCTGGATGAGTGCCTCGACATAGGCGGACATACCCCGCTTGCCGGTTCGCGCCCTGAGCGCCGCGATGGTGCCCTCGTGGAGCGATACGGAGACCGGACGGACAGGACCTTCGCCGGGCGGGAGAGGAGTGGCCATGGAGCCACTTTAACAAAACTCTTGTTATTAGGCGCCCACCTTGGTGATGCCGCAGACCACCGACGTCATCTCCGCTCAGTTCCGGTGGCTGCCGAGGGTTGCGAACGCGTGCCGGTCAGCCGCGCCGCGCGGCACCCGCCGGCCACACCACGTCCACCGGAATGCCGGCCGCACGGGCCTCGACGACCACGTCGGCGGTCCCGCCCTTCCCCGTGGGCGGCGACCCACTCCACACGGCGAAGAGCCGGTCGGCGCGCCGCAGCAACTCCTTACCCGCCGCCGTGTACGCCTCGCAACCGGCCCGCTCCCACGGCATGGTGACCACCTCGCCGGCCGCCGCCACCAGCCGATCGAACGCGGCCGCATGCTCGGGCGCCACCTTCCGCGCCCGGTAGTCACGCGCGGGAATCACCAGGACGAGGCGGCCGCCGGCCTCCAACACCGCCTCGGCGAAGAGCGTGTCCGCCCCGGCGGCGAGGCAGGAGACCCCCACCAGCTCCGTGACGTCGTGCCGCGCGAGCAACCTCCGCATCTCGGCCCGCACCAGCCGCTCGGTAGCCTCCGTAAGGTCCATGTGCCCGGTCACAGCGATGGTGGGCATTGCCTCTCCTGGTCAGCCCGACAGCAGGCAGCGGATCCTATCGCGCACCGCTCACCGGCACGCCCTTGCCTGTTCAGCGCGGGGCCGTGGCCCGCGTCGGCCGCGCCATGGCCGTGAGGACGGGCCCGTCCGGCGAGGGTTGCTGGGAACTGATCTCGGTGTACCCCCACGACTCGTACAGGGCCTTGACCTTGCCGTTCCCCGCCAGGGGATTGACCAGGAGCGTGACCTGTTCCTCCAGCCTGGCCGCGAGGAGCGCGTCATGAATGCGCCGAGCGATGCCCAGCCCACGCCAGGGAGCCCGCAGCATGATCTCCTTGAGCGCCATCGTGGGCTTGTCCGCGCAGCCTGCCGGCAGCGGAGTCGTCATTCGTTGCCACCAACGGTCGTCCGGCTCGATGGCATTGCCGTAGGCGTACCCGACTGGTTCGTCGCCGTCGAACGCGATCACCACTTCCCACCCCGACTCGGACGCATGCCGCGCTAGCCGTTCGCCGAATCGCTCCACGGAGTAGTGCGGCAAATGGAGTTTGTCGGCTCGCACCTCGGCATACACCTCGATGAGGATGGTCCAGACGGCGTCGATGTCAGAAGTACGACGAAGTTCAACAGCGGTGGCCACCATGATTCCCTTCACATCTCTCGGAAGTACTGATTCCAGGTACGGGCAGCCTGGCTCGAGGGAGCGGCAACGCGCAGACCCGTGTCGAACTCACCCAGCATGGTGATGATTCGGGGATGCTGTCCCGATGGCTCGGTGGGGATGGACATGGCGGTTGCCACAGCCCGCTCGACCTCACCTTGTCCGAGTTGCGCCTGCGCGAGACGTGCCGTGGTGATCGCCCGCGAACGCTGCATCGCCGGCTTCAAGAGGGCCAGGCTGCGATGAGCGTGTGCTTCGGCGTCTTCATAGCTTCCCAACGCCAGATACGCGGCCACCGCGAGGCTTTCCAACTCGGCCTGGTCGTAGAAGGCATTCATCCAGACCGGACGGGACTCGCCGGAATCGGCCCGTTGCAGAGCATCCTGGGCGTTACCCAGGAGCTGCCGCACGGCCCGGGAGTCACCTCTGAGCCCATGAATGGCCGCGTGCCGGGCGTGCCCCAGAGAGGCGAACATGGGATCTCGCCGCGTGAGAGTGGCGCGACGGGCCACGTCGTTCGCGGCCAACGCGTCTGCGGGGCGGCCAAGATGACGGTACAGGCTTCCGGCGTGAGACCAGATTCGGAACTGGATCGTCGGCTCGCCCGACATGGCCGCGAGACTGGCGGCGCGAGCGAAGTGCCGTTGCGCCGCGTCGAAGCGCCTCCCGTCGATCGCGGCCCACATGGCGCTCGACGTGAAGGAGGCCGCGCAGGCGTACAGCGCCGCGCGAACGCGCTGGCTCGCGTTGCCGCGTTCCTGAAGTGTAAGGGCTTCTCCGGCCAGAGCCGCAGCCTGGGCTTCGATGGTCAACTTGCCGCCATAACGATGATCGCTGGCAACGATGACAGCGAACTTGGACAACAGCCGCTGCACATCACCTGAGCCCACGCGCGGGCGGACGGATTGGGCTGTACCCGCGGCGTGAGCCATGGCCATGTGAGCGGATGTGCTGATGAAGCGGCGGCGAAGCACTGATGCCTCCGAGGGTGCCGGGCGCGAGACCTCGCGTCTGGGAGCGAAGCCCAACTCGGTGACTGGGCAATTGAATACTGCCTCCAACGCGACCCGTTGCCTTCGATGCGGCCAGCGCGTCCTGCCCGTCAGCCAGTTGCGCACGGTGCGATCACCGACCGTCCCCGCGTGCCCGTCCGCCTGCAGGATGGCGTTCACCGCCTCGGCCAGCTCCGTCTGCGTGAAGCCAGCTTCCGCCATACGCGCTTTGAGGGTGCTGTTACCGGCCACGCACTCAAGGTAGCCGCAGAGTTACTGACGACCGAACCGCGCGCGGCGGAAATTTCCGGTTGGACGTCCTGCGCGCAGCGTCGATTGTTCCTGACAGTCCGTAGCGGCTGGTCGTTCACTGGCACAGGAAGCCGTCGTCACACCAGAGCCTCGGAGGTGCCATGCAGGCCGCCGCGGGAGTCGCCAGGGAACAGCACGTGTACGGATGGTCGTTGGTCGCCCGTGCCCAGGAGATAGAGCTGTGGCGGCGGGCGGTGGCCGACGTGTTCCGTGGGTGGGGCGCCTCGCCGGCGGCCGTCGAGGTGGCGCGGCTCGGGGTCTCGGAGTTGCTGTCGAACATCATCCGGCACGTGGAGTGCCCGCAGTGCTATCTGCGGATCGTCCGCGTCGGCGGTGAGGCCGTGGTTCAGGTCTTCGACCGGTCGTCGGAATTTCCGGTCGTCGGCAGGCCCGAGTGGGATGCCGACTCCGGTCGGGGGCTGTGGCTGTTGCGCGAGATGGCCGACCGGTTCGGGTGGGAGGCCACCCATCCGCGCGTCGGCAAGATCGTCTGGTTCGCCTGCCGACTGCGGGAGGAGTCGCGATGACGCGCTTTCTCTGGCTGGACCTGACGCGGAAGTGCCAACTGAGCTGCGTGCACTGCTACAACGCCTCGGGGCCGGGCGGCACCCACGGCACCATGAGCCGCGAGAACTGGATCGACGTGCTGGACCAGGCCGCCGCCTGCGGCGTGCGGCATGTCCAACTCATCGGCGGGGAGCCCACCCTGCATCCACACGCGGCCGAACTGGTCGACCACGCACTGGCCGACGGCCTGACGGTGGAGGTGTACAGCAACCTGGTGCACGTGACGGACGCGTGGTGGCGGCTGCTCCAGGAACCGGGCGTCTCGCTGGCGACCTCGTACTACTCGGACCAGGCAGCCGAGCACAACGCCATGACACGTCGACCGAGCCACACACGGACCCGGGCGAACATCGAGAAGGCCGTCCGCCTGGGCATCGCGCTCCGGGTCGGCATCGTCGCGGCCGACGAGGCCCAGCGCGTGAGCGAAGCGCGGTCGGAGCTACGGGGCGTCGGCGTGACGACGATCGGGGTGGATCGCGTCCGTCCCTTCGGGCGTGGGGCCTCGGAACGCGCGCCGGACGCGGGCGGGCTCTGCGGCCGATGTGGGGACGGCAGGGCCGCCATCGGCCCGGACGGGGAGGTCTCTCCGTGCGTCTTCTCCGACTGGATGTCGGTGGGAAACGTCAGGTCCACCCCGTTGGCACGTCTCCTCGACGGCGCGCTCATGACCGATGCCACCGCCACCATCCGCAGAGCGGTCCGGTCCGAGAAGTGCGCTCCGGATCAGCGCTGCTATCCCGATCAGACCCCCTGCTACCCTGCCCAGACGCCCTGCGCCCCGAAGGGGGATTTCCCCGTTCCCTGCCCGCCTGATCAGGGGGAATGCAGGCCCGGTTATCCCAGTGATCCGTGCGGCCCTTTCCGGTGAGAGATCTCATGACAGACGGTATGCCCCCTGGGGTCGAATCGTTGATTCATCCCTACACCGGGCACGTGAACGAGTTCCGGCCCATCAGGGACGGAAAGGAGCCGGGCCTCACGGCGGTCCTGGAATGCGAGAGCGGCGCGGTCTTCGTCAAGGCGGAGCCGAACCACGGCTGGCGGCGGGAATCCCTCCTGCGCGAGAAACTGGTCACGCCACTCGCGGGGCCGTTGTCCGCACAACTGCTCTGGGACGCGGAGGACGGGGAATGGATCGCCCTCGGTTTCGAGATGCTGGACGGGCGGCCGGCGGACTTCTCGCCCGGCTCGGCGGACCTGCCCGTGGTTCGCGAACTCGTGGACGAGATCGGGGCGGTGCGGCCCCCGCAGGCCGCGCGAGACTGGACCGAGACCCGATGGGACCGCTTTCTCTCCGACCAGTCGGAGGCCGAACTCCTCCGCGGGGATGCCCTCCTGCACGCCGACCTCCATCAGGAGAACGTGATCGTCGGCGCGGGCCGGGCCTGGGTGGTGGACTGGGGGTGGCCCACCCGGGGGGCCGGGTTCATCGATCCGGCATCGATCGTCGTTCAGCTGGTGGCGGCCGGACACAGCCCCGCGGCCGCGGAGTCGTGGGGGGCCGGCTGCGCGGCGTGGCGGGACGCGAACCCGGCGGGAATCGATGTCTTCGCCGCCGCCACGGTGCGGATGTGGCGGGAGATGGCAGACCGCAGACCGGACAGACAAGGCCGGCGGGCGTTCGCCGAAGCGGCCGAGGCGTGGGCCCGACACCGAGGCGTCACGGTGGCGCCGCAGGCATCGCCGCTTGCCTGAACGTCGACGTAAAGGTTTACGTTCGGAGCCATGCGCATCGGTGAGCTGGCGAAGCGCGCGGGGACGACGACCCGGACCCTGCGCTACTACGAGTCGCGGGGGCTGCTGCGGTCCCGGCGGGCGGGTAACGGCTACCGCGACTACGACGAGGACGACCTGCGGCAGCTGCGGCAGATCCAGACCCTGCAGGACTTCGGCTTCGACCTGGAGGAGACCAGGCCGTTCGTCGACTGCCTGCGGTCCGGGGAGCCGGCCGGGGACGTGTGCCCGGCCTCGCTCGAGGTCTACCGGCGCAAGCTGGCCGAGCTCGACGCCTTCGTCGCGCGGCTCACCGAGGTGCGGGCCACGCTCGGCGCCCGGCTGGCCGCCGCCGAGCTGGCGGCCGGCGCCCGGGTGCCGGGCGGCCCGCCGCCGCGCTGCGAACTGATCGACGAACTGATCGACGAGGCCCCGGAGGACGGACGATGACTGCCACGACGAGCGTGACCGAGGTCACCGACGCGACGTTCGCGGAGGAGGTGCTGGGCTCCGACCTGCCGGTGCTGGTGGACTTCACGGCCGACTGGTGCCCGCCCTGCCGCATGATCGCGCCGGTGCTCGACGAGGTGGCGCGGGAGGAGGCGCACCGGCTGCGCGTGGTCTCGGTGGACGTGGACCACAACCCGGCCACCGCCGCGGCCTACCAGGTGATGTCCATGCCGACGCTGATGCTGTTCCGCGCCGGTGAGCCGGTGCGCTCGCTGGTCGGCGCCCGGCCCAAGCGGCGGCTGCTCCAGGAGCTCGCCGACGATCTCGTCGCCGGCTAACGCCCGGCCGCCGCGGCGCCGAGCCTGGTGGCCAGGTGGAACGCGTTGTTCATCGAGCCCATGGTGGCGGCGCGCCTGCCGACCAGGTCGAAGGCGGTGCCGTGGGCCGGGGTGCAGATGGGGATGGGCAGGCCGCCGGCGATGGTGACGCCGCCGTCGAAGCCCATCAGCTTCATCGCGATCTGCCCCTGGTCGTGGTACATGGTCAGCACCCCGTCGAAGTCGCCGGCGCGGGCCCGCAGGAAGATGGTGTCGGAGGGGAAGGGCCCGGTGGCGTCGATCCCCTCGGCGCGCAGGTCCTCGACGGCCGGCGCGATGATGTCGATCTCGTGCCGGCCGAAGCGGCCGCTCTCCCCCGCGTGCGGGTTGAGCGCGCAGACCCCGATGCGCGGGGCCGCGATGCCGGCGCCGCCGCGCAGCACCCCGTCCAGCAGCCGGCCGGCCGCCGCCACCCGTTCGCGGGTGATGCCGGCGTCCACCTCGGCGATGGAGATGTGCGAGGTGACGCGGGAGGTCCACAGGCCCGGCAGCACGTTGAGTTCCGAGGTGAAGCCCTCGACGCCGAGGACGACCTCGAACCAGCGCAGCTCGTCGCTCTCGGCGAGCCCGGCCAGGTGCAGCGAGGACTTGTTGAGCGGGGCGAACAGGATGGCGTCGACCTCGCCCTTGGCGGCCAGGTCGAGCGCCACCCGCAGGTTGTCCATCGCCCACCGCCCGCCGGCCTCGGTGGCCCGGCGCCGCTCGAAGGGCTCGGCGGGCCGCCGTGCCCCGTTGTCCACCAGCAGCGGCCGGCCCTCGGTCGGGGTGGTGGCGTAGTCGATGGTCAGCCCCGAGTCCTCCTCGGCGAGGGCGAGTTCGGCCGGGTCGGAGATGAGCAGCAGGTCGGCGGCGGCCGTGGTCCCGGGGTCGGCGAGCAGCCGGGCGACGAGCTCGGGGCCGATGCCGGCCGGGTCGCCGAGGGTGACGGCGACGCGGGGGCGGGGCGGCGCGGAGGTCATGGGAAGCCTTTCGGGTGTCTGCGGGGTTGGGGGGTTCATGAGGCGCGGGCCGTCACGCGGCGGCGCAGCACGCGGCCGAGCGCGGGTCCCGCGACCAGCAGCAGGGCGAGCGTCAGGATGGCGACGGCGATCGGGCTGCGCAGCAGGAAGAGGCCGTCGTCGCCGCCCAGGGCGGAGGTCTGCACCAGCGCCTTCTCGAACAGCGGGCCGATCACCAGGCCCAACACCAGGGGCGCCATGGGGAAGTTGAGGCGCTTCATGGCGTAGCCGACGAGTCCGAAGAGCAGCACCACCCAGACGCTGAACATACTGCTCTTCACCGAGTAGGCGCCGAGCACGCTGGTGACGATGATCAGCGGGTAGAGGAAGGCGTAGCGGATGCGCAGCAGTTGGGCGAAGACGGGCGCGAGCGGCAGGTTGAGGAGCAGCAGCATCAGGTTGCCGAGGAAGAACGAGACCAGCAGGCCCCAGACCAGGTCCGGCTGGCTGTCGAAGAGCTGCGGTCCCGGCTGGATGCCGTAGACGAGGAAGGCGCCGAGCAGCACGGCGGTGGTGGCGCCGCCCGGCACGCCGAGCACCAGGGTGGGGATGAAGTTGGCGTTGGAGGCGGCGTTGGTCGCCGCGTCGGGCGCGACCACGCCCTCGATGGCGCCCTTGCCGAGCTCCTTGCGGTTGCGGGAGAACTTCTTCTCGGTGCCGTAGGCCATGAACGAGGCGAGCGTGGTGCCGGCGCCCGGCAGGCAGCCGAGCAGGAAGCCGACGACGGTGCCCCGGGCGACCGGCGCGGCCGACCGCCTCAGGTCCTCGCGGGTCAGCATCAGTTCGCGGAACCTGGCCCTGATGGGCGGGGCCATGCCGATGTGCAGCTGGTTGAGCAGCTCGCCGATGGCGAAGAGGCCGATCATGACCTCGACGAACGGCACCCCGCCGTAGAGGTCGATCTCGCCGAAGGTGTAGCGGGCGGTGCCGCTGCCGACGTCCACGCCGACGCAGCCGATCAGCACGCCGAGCAGGCCGATGGCCATGCCGAGCGCCAGGTTGCGTCCGGAGAACACCACGATGGTGCACAGGCCGAGGATCATCACGGCCAGCATCTCGCGCGGCCCGAAGGTGAGCGCGGCCTCGGCGAAGAACGGGGCGACCGCCATCAGCGCGAACAGGGAGACCATGGCGGCGACGAAGGCGCCGATCGCCGAGATGGCGAGCGCCGGGCCGGCCCGGCCCTTGCGGGCCATCTGGTAGCCGTCGAGCGTGGAGATCACGGAGGACGCCTCGCCGGGGGTGGCGATCAGGATGGCGGTGATGGTCGCGCCGAACTGGGCGCCGTGGTAGATGCCGGCGAGCATGATCAGCGCGGTGAGCGGCGGGAAGGTGAGGGTGACCGGGATCAGGATGGCGACGCCGGTGGCGGAGCCGAGTCCGGGGAGGATCCCGATGACGGTGCCGAGCAGCACGCCGACGAAGCACCAGAGCAGGTTGTCGGGGGTGAAGGCGGCCTCGAAGCCGGTGACGAGGTTTCCGATCACTGGGCGCTCCAGACGGCCGGGTCGAAGACGCCGAGCGGCAGCGGGACGCGCAGGACGACGACGAAGATCAGGTGGGCTGTGGCGTAGGTGGCGCCGGCCACCAGCAACGAGCGGGTCAGCGACTGGCGTTCCACGACGACGGCCAGGAACAGCGTCATCAGGGTGAGGGCGGGCAGCAGCCCGAGGAGCGGGATGGCCAGCGCGGTGACCACCATGGTCGCGACGACGGCCAGCAGCTTGCGGCGGATCCGCCGCCGCTCCTCGGGGCTGTGGTCGCCGTCCTCGACGACCAGGCCGTCGCCCTCCAGCGCGGTGCCGGTGCGGAGCTCCTGGCCGACCAACACCAGGCCGAGCAGCAGCAGGGCGAGCCCGGCGACGCGCGGCAGCGCGCCGGGGCCGACGGCGCCGTCCTCCGGGTTGGACCAGTGGTACTCGAAGGAGAGGGCGAAGAACGCGGCGCCGACGGCGGCCAGCGCGGCGTAGGCGACGACCACGGACGGGCGGGTGTCCTGCTTCATCGGTAGATCTCCCGCATCCGGTCGTCGTACTCGGCGAGGTAGGCGGCGAACTCGTCGCCGCTGCGGTCGGCCGGGATCAGCAGGTCGTCGGCGAGGTAGTCCCGGTAGGTGTCGGAGTCCATGGCCTCCTGGATCTCCGCTATCCAGTAGTCGCGTTGGACGTCGGCGATCTCGCCGGCGCCGAACACGCCGCGCCAGACGGTGACCTCCGCGTCGATGCCCTGTTCGCGGGCGGTGGGCACCTCGCCGAGCACCGGGTCGTCGTAGCGCTCGGCGGTCATGCTGCACAGCGGCACCAGGTCGCCGCTCTCCAGGTAGGGCTTGACGGAGGCGGCGCTCGCGGGCGCGAAGTCCACCTGTCCGCCGAGCAGTCCGGTCATCACCTCGCCGCTCGACCCGTACGGGACGGTGTCGAAGGAGCCGCCCTCCTGGGTGAGTTCGGCGACCACCAGGGAGTCGGCGCCGGTCCGCCCGCTGGAGCCGACCACCACGCGGCCGCGTTCGCTCGCCTCGATCACGTCCCCGCAGTCGCGGAACTCGGAGTCGGCTGGCGCCACGACGACGCGGGAGTCCTCGGCGAACATCACCAGCGGGGTGAAGTCCCGGTAGGTGAAGGGGACGTCGTAGACCAGCGGCAGGGTGTTGAGCGCCGTCTCGGCGACCAGCAGGGTGTTGCCGTTGCCGCGCTCGGCCATGAAGGTGGCCCAGCCGACCGCGCCGGAGCCGCCCTCCTTGTTCTCGACGTTGACGTCGAAGCCGTCGTCGAGCTCGTTGAGCCCCTGCGCGATGACCCGCGCCGAGCGGTCGCTGCCGCCGCCGGGCGCGAAGGCGACGACCATGGGCACCGAACCGCGCGGGGTCCAGTCGTCGGGGACGGGTGGGGTCGTGTCGAGGACCGAACACGACGCGAGACACAGAACCAGTGGTGCGCTTACGACGCCCAGCCGGCTGCGCAGCGGTGACGTCATCGTCAGCCTTCCTGCAAACATCCGAGATCCTATTGGATATTTGAAGAAGGTAGGGGGCGGTCGGGGCACTGGCAAGAGTTGTGCGGGTATCAGTTCGAATGCGCGGTGAGGAACGGGGCCAGGGCCCCGACCACCGCCTCCGGGTCGTTCTCCATGGGGATGTGCCCGGCGCCCGGGACGCGGACCAGCGTGGTGCCCGGCACCTCGGCGGCGAACCGCTCGGCGTAGGAGACCGGTTGGAAGCGGTCGTCCTCGCCCCAGACCAGCAGCTTCGGCGCGGGCGAGGCCACCAGCTCCGGGAGGACCGACAGCGTGTGCCGACTGTCGGCCGCCGCGGCCAGGCAGAGCCACGACCTGGCGACCCGGGGGTCCGTCCACGGCTCCAGGTACTCGGCGATCTCCGCCTCGGACGCCGGCCGGCCGAGCGCGGCGGTGAGCGCGGTGCGCCGGGCCGCGAGCAACTCCTCCACGGTGACCGCCGCCCGCACCGCCGGATCGCGGAACCGGGCGACCGCCGGCACCGGCCAGGAGTCGTAGGTCACCGAGTTCACCAGCGCCAGCCGGTCGACCTCGACGTCCGCGCCGACCAGCAGGTGCTGGGCGACGGCACCGCCGATGTCGTGGCCGACCACCCGCAGCGGACCGGGAAGGCCGAGCGCGGCGGCGAACCGGGCGACCCACGCGGCCAGCTCGGGGACGGCCGCCGACTCGGGCGTCAGCTCCCCGGCCGAGCGGCCGAGCCCCGGCAGGTCGACGGCGACCGGGCGCAGCCCGGCCTCCGCCAGGCCGTCGAGCACCGGCAGCCACACCCGGCTCCAGTAGGTGCCGTGCACCAGCAGCACGGCGGGCGCGTCGGCCCGGTCGGCCGTCAGGTAGCGGGCGGTCGTTCCGTCGACGGCGACTGAGGATGCGGTGCTCAAGGCGTCCCTCCTGACGGTGGAGCGAATGGTCGCCATGACCATCGCGGCCGCCGGAAACGACCGTCAAATACCCCTTGTGCTATGCGTCCATGTCGGGTGAACATGCGCTCTGACCAGCGCGATCGACCTGACCGGGAGTGTGATGCGGCTCTCACAGCTGCGGGTGTTGCTGGCCGTGGCCGACCACGGCGGGTTCACCGTGGCCGCCGAGCGGATCGGGATGTCCCAGCCGGCGGCCAGCCGGGCCGTGGCCGCCCTGGAGGCGGAGCTCGGCGCGCCCCTGCTGGTGCGCGGCCGCGAGGGCGTCACCCTCACCGAGGCCGGCCGCCGCGCGGTCCGCCACGCCCGCGCCGCCGTCCACCACTTCGACCTGGTCAGGACCGAGGTCGCGGACGCCGCCGGGCAGGTGACCGGCGAGCTGCGTCTTGCCAGCCTGCCGACCGCGACCGGCACGCTGGTCGCCGCCCTGCTGCGCCAGCTCACCGACCGCCACCCGCACGTCCGGGTGCGGCTGCTGGAGGGCTTCGACCGGGACGTGCGCGCCTGGCTCGACCGGGGCGCGGTCGAGGTCGGCGTGGTGACGCTGCCCGCGCCGGGGTTCGACACCGTGGTCCTGGGCTCGGACGAGCTGGTCGCGCTGCTCCCGGCCGGCCACCCGCTCGCCGCCGCCCCCGCGGTGGACGTCACGGCCCTGGCCGGAGAGCCGTTCGTCCTCTCCACCGGCGGCTGCCGCCCGCTGGTGCTGGGGGTGGCCAGGGAGGCCGGGGTGGAACTGCGGATCGCCTACGAGGCGGGCGAACTGTCCGCGATCGAGGGCATGGTGGCCAGCGGGCTCGGCGTCAGCGTGGTCCCGACCCTGGGCCGCGAACGCGACCAGGACGGCACCGTCACCCGACCGTTGCGCCCCCGCGCGCACCGCACCCTGGCCCTGGCCTTCGCACCCGGCGACCACTCCCCCGCGGTCGCCGCGCTCCACCGACTGGTCGCCGACCGCGCCCCTGGCGGTGGAAAGCCCGCGGTCCGTGCGGACCCCGCCTGAGGTCGTCCCCAGCGAGCCGCCCTCCGCTCCACACCGTGAACGATCAACGACCGCCCGGACCCGCGGCCCGGCAGGTCCTCGTCGGAGCCGTGGCGTCGCGCCCCAGCGATCTTGCCTGCGCGGCGTACTTTCAGCAGACTTGCCGTTCGGTACGTCGACGCGTGGCAAGATGCCCCGCGAACTCGACCCGGGGAGTGGTCGGGTGACAGGTCGTCGGGGGGATGCGGATGCACGACGCGGTTGAACTGGCTGACATGATCGAGCAGCTGCGCCGCGAGCTGTCCCGGGCGGCATGGGCCGGGGAGAGCTCGGATCTCAGGTTCCGGGCCGAACAGGTGGAGCTGGAGCTGACCGTGGCGGTGGAGCGTTCTCGCGAGCCGGGGGTCAAGGTGCGCTTCTGGGTGTTCGACGCCAACGCCGCGGCGCGGACGGCTGGCATGGTCACGCAGCGGATCAAGCTGACGCTCCAGCCCGTGCGCGCGGATATGCCCGACCAACCGGCACTGATCGCCGGTGCCGAACTGCGTGACGAGGACTGACGACGGTGACGGGCCCCGAGGCGGGCGGCGGCCTCGATCCGCGTCGGATCGCCGAACTCATCGTCACCGGCCCGGACTCCGGTCGCCGGCGTGGTTCCGGCTACCGGATCACTGACTCTCTCGTGCTGACCGCCGCCCATGTCGTGGTCGACGCCACCGACGTGCGGGTGCGATTCGAATCGGACCGTCCTGGCGAATGGACGGCACCGGCGACGGTGGCGTGGTCGGATCCCGGCGGCGACGCGGCCGTCCTCAGGCTGACGTCTCCGCCGCGGGGGGCGGCGGTCGCCCCCGCGAAGTTCGCCCGCGTCAGCGACGACCGCCACGCGATCATCGGCGTGCACGCGGCGGGCTTTCCGCTGTGGAAGCAGCGCATCCGCCCGAACGGCCGGCGGTACCGGGAACTCCACCAGGCGGATGGAACCGTGGCGGCGCTGTCCAACCTGAGGTCGGGAACCCTGGAGATCACCGTCACACCGGCGGGCGCCGACCCGGATCCACGGACCTCGCCCTGGGCGGGCATGTCGGGAGCGGCGGTCTGGGCCGGGGAGCGGATCGTCGGCGTGGTGGCGGAGCACCACCGTCCCGAAGGACCTGGCCGGCTGACCGCGGTGCGGATCGAGCATGTGTTGTCCCGGCTGACCGAGCCCCAACTCGCCGCGCTCCTCGGCCTGCTGGGCACCACGGCGGCGGACGCCCTGCCGACCGTCAGGGGCGGTGAGCACACCTCCGGCCCGCTGGGCCGTCCGGCTTCCGATCGCTCCCGGGTGATCGGTCTGCCGGTGGCCCAGGGCCTGGAACTGTTCAAGAACCGTCGCCACCACATCGAGGCGATCGGCCGCAACCTGGCGGAGCCGGCCGTCCGCATGGTCACCGTCACCGGGCGGCGGGGCATCGGCAAGAGCGCGGTCGCCGCCAAGGTCATGGAGGAGTTGGAGCGGGGCGAGTGGCCGGGCCATGCCCAGTCCGAGCTGCCCGCCGGTCTGGTCAACCTGAGCACCCGGACCTCCGGGATCTCTCTCGAACGCATCTACTTCGACTGTGCCCACCTCCTCGGCGCCGAGCAGGAGGCCCACCTGCTGAACGTCTGGGCCACGAGTCGCTCGACGCGGGAGAAGATCGGCGAGTTGTTCACGGCGATCGGGGACCGGCTCGTGGTCATCCTCGTGGACAACCTCGAAGACCGGCTCCAGGACGACGGTCTCGTTCAGGACGAGGACCTGAACATCTTCCTGGACTGCCTCTTCCGAGCCAGGTTCACGCCACGGCTGCTGGTCACCTCCCAGATTCCGCTGCGCCTGGCGCCGGAGCTCCGACGGTTCGCCGTGGAGGTCGAGTTGACCGAGGGCCTGCCCCCAGAGGAGGCGGTGGCGCTGCTCCGGGAGCTCGACCAGGACGGCAGCCTGGGCGTCGCGCGGCTCTCCGACGAGGAGCTGCTCCGGGCGACGGTCCGGGTGCACGGAGTCCCCCGGGCGCTGGAACTGCTGGTGGGCGCGGTGGCGGACGACATGATCGCCCTGCCGACGCTGCATCAGGTGCTGGAGAACTTCACCCTGCGCGAGGACATCGTCTCGGGTCTGGCGCAGGACCGGTACCACCGCCTCACCCCGGAGAGCCGGGCGGTGCTGCATGTGTTCGCCGTGTTGCGTACGCCCGTGCCCCGCGAGGCGATCGAATGGATCATGGCCGGGCTCGACACGGAACTCGACGTCGCCGCGGCCCTGGCCCGGCTTGTCAGGGTGCGACTGTTGTCGGCGAGCCGGGCCAACCGCACCTTCGCCCTCCACCCGATGGACGCCGACCTGGCCTATGCCGCCATGCCCTGGGAGGGCGAGCTCGGCCGCCGCTCCGTGGAGCGTCGGGTCGCGGAGTGGTACGCCAGCATCGCCCCGCCCCGTTCCGCGTGGCGGACCCCGGACGACGTGCGGCCGATCCGCCAGGAGTTCCACCATCGGGTCCGGGCCGGGGACTTCGACGCCGCCGCCCGGCGGCGCAGCGCTTGGCGGAGGCGGCCCGGGCCCGCGCGGCCGGCGACACCCGGAGCGCCGCCGATGGGCTCGTCCGGGCCGCGGAGGCCGTGGCCGGTAACGCGGAAATGGTCAGTGCCGCCTGGCTCACGTCCGAAGCCGAGCGACTGACCTCGTCGGCTGCGGGCGGGCCCGAGCAGGGGCGGTAGTCCATGGCGGAGGCGGCGTCCTCGCCCCACTCCGACCGGTGAGCGGTCCGCCCCGTCCCAACGGACGCCCCCCTGCCCTGTCGACCGGCTTTCCGGTGGTCGATGATCGGCGCATGCGTCCGTTGAGACACGGCTACACCAACCAGACCCTCGGCGACGGCGCCGTCGTGGCGAAGACCTACGCGGGACCGGACACCGCGCCGCGGCTGGAGCGCGAGCGTGCGCTGCTGGGCCGGCTGTGCGGTCGGCTGCCGGTGCCACCGGTGCACGCGGCGGAGGGCGGCACCCTGACGCTCGGCTTCCTGCCGGGCGCCCCCGGGCAGGAGCTCCTCGACGCCGGCCACGCGCCGGCCGTCCTCGCCTCGTGCGGACGGCTGCTGCGCCGCGTCCACGACATCCCGACCGACGACCTGGGGCTCGGCCCGGCGGAGCCCGGCTCGGTGCTGGTGCACGGCGACTTCGGGCCCAACAACGTGCTGCTCGACCCCGAGTCGTTCGAGGTGACGGCCCTGGTCGACTGGGAGTTCGCCCGCCTCGGGCAGCCGGTCGAGGACCTGGCGTGGTGCGAGTGGCTGGTCCGCGCCCACCACCCGGAGCAGACACCGGCCATCGAGCACTTCTTCCACGCCTACGGCGGCGACGTCCCGGCCTGGCCGGACCGCCGGGCCGCGATGCTGGCCAGGTGTGAGGCGCTGGAACGGTTCTGCCACCGCTGGGAGCCCGACGGTCCGGGCGTCCGCCTGTGGCGCGAGCGCGCCGAGACGACGGCGGACCGGCGATGACGCCCGTCGTGCTGGAGGCCGGTCGGCTGCGGCTGCGGCCCTTCACCGAGGGCGACGTCGACTGGGTCCACCGGGTCTCGCTCGACCCCGCGCTCCAGCGGTTCATCGACCTGCCGGCCCCCTACCGCCGCGCGGACGCCGAGCACTTCGTCCGGCGGCTGGCCGTGGACGGCTGGGCCGCCGGCAGCCGTGCCGAGTTCCTGGTCGAGGACGCCGCCACCGCCGACCGCCTCGGCCGGGTGGGCCTGCACCTGCGCGGCGACGGCACGGCGGAGATCGGGTTCTGGGTCGCCCCGGCGGCGCGCGGCCGGGGCGTGGCCCCGACCGCCGCCGCGGCCGCCTGCCGCTGGGGCTTCGCCGACCTGGGCCTGGCGCTGGTCGAATGGCGCGCCGAGGTCGGCAACGACGCCTCCCGGCGGGTCGCCGAGAAGGTCGGCTTCCGGGTGGAGGCGACGCTCAGGAAGCGGCTCCGGCACCGCGGCGAGCGCGTCGACGCCTGGGTCGGCTCGCTGCTGCCGGACGAGCTCGGCCGCGGCTGAGGGCCGTCAACTGGTCGCGGTCACCACGGTCGTCGCGACGGTCACCGCGATGATCGCGCCCATGGCGTCCTCGGCGGCCTTGACGACGCGGCGGACCGCCGTCGCGGACCACTGGCCGTCGGCGATCGCCGCCATGTTGGTCTCCACGGTGCGCTTGTCGGCGTCGGGGAGGGCCAGTCGGTGCAGCTTCGCGCCGTGCAGCAGGGCCACCAGCGCCGCCGTGCGCTCGTCCGGGGTGGCGCCCCGGAGGACGACGGCGTCGAGCCGCTCCCGCACCGCGGCCTCCACCGAGCCGTCGGCCTCGGGATAGCGGCGGACGGGGAAGATGCCGAGCACCTTCTTCCGCTCCTCCCGCACCAGCCCCTTCTCCAGCAGGCCGGCGCTCGCCCCGGCCGCGGCCTCCTTCTTCAGGCGCTCGATCCAGTGCCTGGTGCCGGCCGGCATCTCCCGGCCGGCGATCCCGGCGAGCGCGGCGTCGAGCACGGGCTGGCCGAGCGGCGTCGGGTCGAGGACGGTGACCCTGTCGTCGGTCACGTCGATCCGGCCGGCCAGGGCCAGCTCCACGAGCGAGGCCGCGGCGATCGCCCAGCCCGCCTTCTCCGACTCCTTCGCCGTCCCGGCCTCGTCGTCGAGGGAGAGCAGCAGCAACTGCTCGCCCAACGTGGTCTCCACCAGCGGCGCCATCCCCGTGTCCCTTCTCGCGGTCGTCAGGCGAGCTCTTTCCGCATGAGCGTGCACACCGTCTCGTAACGCCGCACCGTCCCGTCGGGGGCCAACTCGTCCCAGCCGGCGGGTTCGCTGCCGTACGCCACGTAGCCCAGTCTCTCGTACAGCGCCCTGGCCCGCGGATTGCTCTCCTCCACGCTCAACTCCGCGCGGCCGATCCCTCGTTCCCTGATCCGGGCCTCGGCGGCCCGGACCAGCAGGCCGCCGAGGCCGCAGGAGCGGAGGGCCGCCAGGTAGTCGACCTCGCCGAGCTCGGCCCTCGCGTTGCCGCCCGGCCCGGCTACACGGCGGCCTGTGGGCAGGCGGCCTGCCTGGCGGTCTGGCGGGCGCGCAGGCGTTGCGCGGCGAGGGCGAGCACGCCGAGGGCCGCGACGGTGAGCCCGTAGGCGAGCGCCGTCGGGTGCAGTCCGGCGGACGTGGCGGCGAAGCCGGCGACGACGGCCGGGAGGCTGAACGCCAGGTAGGCGATGACGAAGACGACGGCGAACAGTTCGCCGCGTTCCGCCGGCGCGGCCAGCCGGGCCAGGGTGCCGAAGCAGGCGAGGCCCGCGCCGCCGAAGCCGACGCCGGCCACCACGGTGCCGGCCGCGGCCAGGGAGACGGCGTCCGTCTCGATCCCGGTCAGGGAGACGGCCGTGCCGAAGGCGAGCAGGGCCGCCGAGGCGTCCAGCAGCCGAACGGTCGACCGGCCGCGCAGCAGCAGCGCGGCGGCGGCGCCGGTGCCGCAGAGCAGCGTGACGACGAGACCGCCGATCAGGTGGCTGCGCAGGCCGAGCAGGCCGGCGGCGACGGAGGGGCCGAGGGAGAGGTAGAGGCCGGCCAGCGCCCAGCTGGCGATCAGGATCGGCAGCAGGGTGTACAGGTCGGGGCGGATGGCGGGGGGCACCCCGAGGCGGGGGGCGAGGGAGCGCAGCGCGCCGGGGCGGCGGGCCGAGGTCTCGGGGAGGAACAGCAGCACGGCGGCCGAGAGCGCCATGCCGGCGAGCAGCAGGCCGTAGACCAGGCGGGTGGGCGCCGGGGCGTACTCGACCAGGGCGCCGGTGCCGAGGGCGCCCACGGCGAGGCCGGTGAGCGGGATGACGCTGCTCAACTGGGCGGCCCGTCCTGGGGCGTGGGGCGGGTCGAGGTCGACGAGGGCGGCGCCGAGCGTGGTCATCGCGGCGCCGGTGGCGATGCCCTGGAGCAGCCGCGCCAGGAGCAGCACGGAGACGTGGTCCGCGACGAGGAAGAGGCCGAGCGAGCCGGCCTCCAGGGCGATCGCCCCCGCGACGACCGGGCGGCGTCCGACGTGGTCGGAGAGGGCGCCGACGACGAGCAGCGCCGCCAGCATGCCGATGACGTAGACGGCGAAGACGACGGTGAGCGTGGCGGCGGAGAAGCCCCATGCCTCCTGGTAGACGACGTAGAGCGGTGAGGGCGCGCTGGAGGCCGCGGTGAAGAGCACGAAGATCGCGGCCACCGCGGCGAACGCCGCCGTGCCTGTCCTGGGGCGCGCCGCGGGGCGCTGGGATATGTCGGGCATCCGAGCTCCATATTGCAGTGATCGCTGCGTTTACCCGGGAGCGTAGCAGCAAAAGCAGCGATCAATGCAATAGTGGAGGTGTGACGACGAGCGACCCCAGCACGAGCGCCACCCGCCCCCGGCCCGGCGGCCGGTCCGCGCGGGTGCGGTACGCCGTGCACCGCGCCGTGACCGAGCTCCTGGCCGAGGACGCGGCGGAGACCCTCACCATCCCGGTCATCGCGGCCCGGGCCGGCGTGCACGCCACGACCGTCTACCGGCGCTGGGGCTCCGTGCCCGAGCTGTTGGGCGACATCGCGAGCAGCCGGTTCAGCGGCGAGGTGGTGGTGCCGGACACGGGCTCGCTGCGGGGCGAAGTGGTGCGGGGGGGCGCCCAGGACGCGACCGACCTGGCCGACCCCGACGTGCTCAAGCTGATGCGGGCGGCGGTCGGCACGGGTCCGCTGGGCTGCGAGGCGTGCGTCGCGGACCGGCACGCCCAGCTCACGGCGATCCTCGACCGCGAACGCGCCCGCGGCGGCGACCCGCCGGAGCTGGAGCGCACCGCCGACCTGCTGCTCGGCCCGCTCTACTACCGCGCCGTCTTCATCGACCGCCCGGCCGGCCCGGACTGGGCGCGGGACCTGGTCGCCGGCCTACTCGGCTAGGACCGGCCGGCGAACGGGCGGCTGTTGTCGCTGGTCTCTGCCGATCCACTGGGCTTCTCATGGGCGTGAGGCCGGCCGAGTTACCGCGAAGCGGTGACCGCCCGTCAGCCCCCGCCGTCCTCCTCCGCGTGGGAGCGGCGGTCGATGGCGGTGAGGTGGGCGCGCATGGCCTCGACCGGGGCCGTGGGGTCGTCGGACTCGAACGCGGCGAGGATCGCGGCGTGTTCGGTGACGGCCTGGTCGGTGTCGAAGGTGCCGTGGTCGACGGACTGGCGGAGCCGGTGGGCGTGGGCGTTCAGCGACTCGGCCATCTGGGTCAGGAAGTGGTTGCCCCCGGCGCGGATGATCACCAGGTGGAAGGCCCAGTCCGCGGTGAAGCACTCGCGGAGGTCGGCGTAGCCGGTCGGGGGTCCCTCGCCGCTGCGTAGGCGGGCGACCTCGTGGGCCGCGAGGACGTGGCGGGCGTGGGCGGCGCGCAGTTCCGACAGGAGGTCGGCGGCGCGGAGGGCCGCGCGCTCCACGGCGGCGAGCTCGACGACGGCGCGCGCGTCCATCAGCTCCGTCATCTGGTCGGCGGAGAGCGGCGGCGCGACGCGGTAGCCCTTGAGGGCGGTCCTGGCGACGAGGCCGGTGTGCTCCATCTGGACCAGCGCCTCGCGCACCGGCGTCTGGGAGACGCCCAACTCCCGCGACAGCGAGTCGATGTTGAGCGAGCTGCCGGGCGGCGTCGAGCCGTCGAGCAGCTTCTCCAGGATCGCGTCGTAGACGCCGTCCCGGAGGGCGCGGCGCGGGACCACGGAGGTCTTCGGCTGGGTGGGCGGGCTCTGCGGAGTCATATCGGCTCGATGGTATCGGGCGGGCGGGGCCGCACGCGGACTGTACCGACGAGAATAGATCCTATACGATCCACGATACGGGCGCCCCGCTGACATCGACGTTCGGAGACGCACATGCCCTTCTCTGCGCAGGACTGGCCGATCGGCGCCGCGCTCCTGCAGTTCCCCGAGGCCCAGGACGCGCCCGCGGCGCGCTGGGCGGGGACCCTGTACGAGGTGGCCGCCGCCGGGTTCACCCACGTGGACCTGACCGACACCTGGGTGCGGCCCGGGGACCTGACCGCCGAGCGGCGCCGGAAGCTGGCCGGGGAGCTCAAGGAGGCGGGGCTGGGCGTCACCGCGATCTCCACGGTGCGTCACAGCGTCATCGATCCGGACGGGGAGCGGGCCGAGGAGAACCTGGCGTACCTGCTCAGGACCGTCGAGGCGGCGGCCGAACTCGGCGTCGGGACGGTGTCGGTCGGGCTGCACCGCGAGCTCACGGAGCGGCAGCGGGCGGCCGTGTGGTTCTGGACCGAGCCGGGCGCCAGCGACCCGGTCGGGGACGAGCGGGTCTGGAGGCTCGCCGTCGAGCGGCTGCGGCGGGTCGGCGAGCACGCGGCCGGGCTCGGGGTGGCCGTGTCGCTGGAGATGTACGAGGACACCTACCTCGGGACGGCGGAGAGCGCGGTCCGGCTGGTGCGGGAGATCGACCTGCCGAACGTCGGGCTCAACCCGGACATCGGGAACCTGGTGCGGCTGCACCGGCCGGTGGAGGACTGGGAGCGGATCATGCTCGCGACGGCGCCGTACACCAACTACTGGCACATCAAGAACTACTACCGGGATCACGACCCGGCCACCGGCGCCTACTTCACCGTGCCGGCCCCGGCCGAGTCCGGGTTCGTCGACTACCGGAGGGCCGTCGAGATCGCGCTGGCCGCCGGGTTCGCCGGGCCGATCTGCGTGGAGCACTACGGCGGTGACGGGTTGAGCGTGTCGGCCACCAACCGGGAGTACCTGCGGCGGGTGTTGGCCGCCAAGCTGCGCGGAGGTGCCAGGTGACGGTGGTGTGCAACGACCCGGCGGCCTTCGCCGACGAGGCGTTGGCGGGGTTCGCGGCGGCGCACGCCGGCCGGGTGCGGCGGGTGCGCGGCGGGGTGGTGCGGGCCGACGCGACCCCGCGGGGGCGGGTCGCGCTGGTGGTGGGCGGCGGCAGCGGCCACTACCCGGCGTTCGCCGGCTGGGTCGGCCCGGGGCTGGCGCACGGCGCGGCCTGCGGCAACCTGTTCGCCTCGCCGTCCGCCGCCCAGGTCGCCTCGGTGGCGCGGGCCTGCGAGGCGGGCGGTGGCGTCATCCTCTCCTTCGGCAACTACGCGGGCGACGTGCTGCACTTCGGTCAGGCGGCGGTCCGGCTGCGGGCCGAGGGGCTCGATGTGCGGGTGCTGACGGTGACCGACGACATCGCCTCCGCGCCGCCCGCGGAGCACGCGACGCGCCGCGGGATCGCCGGCGACCTGCCGGTGTTCAAGATCATGGGGGCGGCGGCCGAACGCGGCCTCGACATCGACGAGGTGGAGCGGGTCGGCCGCCGGGCGGTGGCCGCGACACGGTCCCTGGGCGTCGCCTTCGGCGGCTGCACCCTGCCGGGCGCGGCCGAGCCGCTGTTCACGGTGGCGCCGGGCCGGATGGCGATCGGGCTCGGGATCCACGGCGAACCCGGCATCGAGGAGCGGGAGTTGGCGAGCGCCGACGCCGTGGCCGACCTGCTGGTCGACCGGCTGCTCGCGGAACGGCCCGCGTGGCACGTCGGCTACGCCGAGGACCGGGTGGCGGTGCTGGTCAACGGACTCGGCGAGACCAAGTACGAGGAGCTGTACGTGGTCCACCGGCGGGTCGCCGAGCGGCTGGCCGAGCACGGGCTGCGGCCGGTCGACCCGGAGGTCGGCGAGCTGGTGACCAGCCTGGACATGGCCGGGCTCTCGCTCACCCTCACCTTCCTCGACGACGAGCTGGCCGAGCTGTGGCAGGCGCCGGCGGACTCCCCCGCCTACCGGAAGGGCGTGGTCGAACCGCGGCCGGCGCGGACGGACGACCTGGACACCTACGCGGCCGCCCCCACGATCACGGCGGGCGCCGAGCCGTCGCGCGCGGCGGCCCGGCGGCTGGTGACCGCCCTGGAGAAGGTCCGCGACGTGATCGCCGCCGAGGAGGCGGAGTTGGGCCGGCTGGACGCGGTCGCCGGGGACGGCGACCACGGCATCGGGATGCGGCGCGGCGCGGCGGCGGCCGCCACGGCCGGCGCCGAGGCGGCGGCCGCCGGGGCCGGCGCGATGACGACGCTGGTCCTGGCCGGCGAGGCGTGGGCGGAGCGGGCCGGCGGCACGTCGGGGGCGCTGTGGGGCGCCATGCTGACGGCGTTCGGCGCGGCGCTCGGCGACGAGGCGGCACCGGAAGCGACCCGGCTGGCCGCCGGGGTGCGGGCGGCGGTGGCCGCCGTCACGGAGCTGGGCGGCGCCCGCCCCGGCGACAAGACGCTGGTGGACGCGGCCGTGCCGTTCGCCGAGACGTTGACGAGGGCGCTGGAGGCCGGCGAACCCGTCGCCCACGCCGCCGCCTCGGCCGCGCGGGCGGCGCGGCGGGCCGCGGACGCGACGGCCGACATCCCGGCGCGCCTCGGCCGGGCCCGGGTGCACGGCGAACGCGGGATCGGCACCCCCGACGCGGGCGCGGTCTCGTTCGCGCTGATCGTGACGGCACTGAGTGAGGAGTTCCAGTGACAGGGCAGCTGCGGATAGCGGTGGGCGCCGACGGCGCCGGCTTCGACTACAAGGAGGCGCTCAAGGCCGACCTGGCGGCCCACGATCTCGTGGCGGAGGTCGTCGACGTCGGGATCGCCGCCGGGCAGGGCACCGACTATCCCCATGTCGCGGTGGACGCCGCCCGGTTGGTGGCCGAGGGGCGGGCCGACCGGGCGCTGCTGGTCTGCGGCACGGGCCTCGGGGTGGCCATCGCGGCCAACAAGGTGCCCGGGATCAGGGCGGTCACGGCGCACGACTCGTTCTCCGTGGAGCGCTCCGTGCTCTCCAACAACGCGCAGGTGCTGTGCCTCGGCCAGCGGGTGATCGGGCTCGAGCTGGCGCGCCGGCTGGCCAGGGAGTGGCTGACGTACACCTTCGACCCGGCGTCGGCCTCGGCGGCCAAGGTCGAGGCGATCCGCTCCTACGAGGGGTGAAGGGTCCCGTCGTGCGCTGGATCGGCACCAGCTTCAAGATGACCAAGACGATCGCCGAGTCGGCGGCGTACGCGGCGCGGCTGCGGGAGGCGGTCGGCCCGGAGGCGCCCGCCGGCGTGCGGCCGTTCGTGATCCCGCCGGCGACGGCGATCGACACGGTGGCGCGCACGCTGGGCGCCGGCTCCCCGGTGCTGGTCGGCGCGCAGAATGCGCACTGGGCGGACGGGGGCCCCTGGACCGGGGAGATCTCGATGCCGCAGGCGGCCGACGCGGGGGCGGCGCTCGTGGAGCTCGGCCACTCGGAGCGGCGGACCCACTTCGCCGAGACCGACGCCACGGTCCGTCGCAAGGTCCGGGCGGCGCTGCGGCATGGGCTGATCCCGCTGGTCTGCGTCGGCGAGGACGCGCCGACGTTCGCCGCCGGCGGCTCCGCGGACCACGTGGTGGCCCAGGCGCTCGCCGCGTTGGGCGGGTCGGCCGACACCGGCACGGTCCTGCTGGCCTACGAACCGGTCTGGGCCATCGGCGACGCCGGCCGGCCCGCCACGCCGGCGGAGATCGCCGCCCCGGTGGCCGCCCTGCGGGACGCGGTCGGCGACCGGGTCGCCGGCGTGCTGTACGGCGGCTCCGTCGCCCCGGAGAACGCCGCCGACCTGCTGGGCGTCCCCGGCGTCGACGGCCTCTTCGTCGGCCGCGCGGCCTGGCGGGTGGAAGGGTTCCTGCGCCTGCTCGACATCGCCGCCGGGCGCTGACCCGCCGCACCGCCCCCGCCACGAGGGGGCGCTCCACGGCGTGAACGGCGCGCGGAGGCGGACGGCGAGTGACTCGTCCGGTCGACGCGCGCCCTGCCGAGGGTCCTCGGGTGACGACCAGAATGAGCCGGTCGCCCGGGCTCCCGGCGACTCCGCGCACCGGCCGCTCGGCCGGGTGGACACGCCGTGGAAAGGGTCCACATTGTTACTTCTGGTCTCTCCGGACAGCGTCGAGGAAGCCCTCGTCTGCGCGAAGGCGGCGCGGCATCTCGACATCGTCGACGTCAAGAAGCCCGACGAGGGCTCGCTCGGCGCGAACTTCCCGTGGGTCATCAGGGAGATCCGCGACGCGGTGCCGGCGGACAAGCCGGTGTCCGCCACCGTGGGGGACGTGCCGTACAAGCCCGGCACCGTGGCCCAGGCGGCGCTCGGCGCGGTCGTCTCCGGAGCCACGTACGTCAAGGTGGGCCTCTACGGATGCACGACGCCGGACCAGGCCGTCGAGGTCATGCGCGGGGTCGTCCGGGCGGTGAAGGACCACCGTCCTGACGCCCTGGTCGTCGCCTCGGGCTACGCCGACGCGCACCGGATCGGCTGCGTCAACCCGCTCGCCCTGCCCGACGTCGCCCACCGCGCCGGCTGCGACGCGGCCATGCTGGACACCGCGATCAAGGACGGGAGCCGGTTGTTCGACCACGTCCCGCCGGACCGCTGCGCGGAGTTCGTCCGGCTGGCCCACGAGGCGGGGCTGCTCGCCGCGCTCGCCGGCAGCGTCAGGGAGCGGGACCTCGGCGCGCTGACCCGCATCGGCACGGACATCGTGGGCGTGCGCGGCGCGGTCTGCGAGCGGGGCGACCGCGACGGCGGACGGATTCAGCCCCACCTGGTGGCCGCCTTCCGGGCCGAGATGGACCGCCAGGCCCGGGCGCACGCGGCCGCCGTCGCCGCCGCGAGCTGACCGCCCGGATGGGGACGAGTCGGTCCCGTCGCGGACCCGGGGGCCCGGGCGGCCGTTTCCCCGTCGTCGATCCGGCGACGGGTGAGGCGTTCGACGAGGCTCCCGACCACCACCCCGACGCGTTGGCGGAGATCGTCGACCGGGCCCGCGCGGCCTGGCCGGGCTGGCGGGCGGACCCCGCCGCCCGCGCCACCGCGCTGCGCGCGGCGGCCGCCGCCGTCGAGGCGGCCGGGGCGGACCTCGCTCCGCTGCTCACCCGGGAGCAGGGCAAGCCGCTGGCCGAGTCGCACGCGGAGGTCGCCCGCGTGGCGGCCCGGCTGCGCTACTTCGCCGACCTGGACGTCCTCCCCGGGACGATCAGGGACGGTCGGCCCGTGCGCGGCGAGATCCACTGGCGGTCGCTCGGGCCCGTCGCCGCGATCGTCCCGTGGAACTTCCCCCTCCAACTGGCGTCGGCGAAGTTCGCGCCGGCGCTGGCGGCGGGCAACACGATGGTGCTCAAGCCCTCGCCCCACACCCCGCTCGCCACCCGGCTGCTCGCCTCCGTCCTCGCCACCGCCCTCCCCGACGGCGTGCTGACGGTCGTCACCGGTCGCGAGCCCCTCGGCGCCCGCCTCGCCGCCCATCCGGGGATCCGCCATGTGACGTTCACCGGATCCGGCCCCACCGGCCGGGCGGTGGCGGCGGGCGCGGCGGCCTCGCTCGCCCGGGTCACCCTGGAACTGGGCGGCAACGACGCCGCCGTCCTGCTCGACGACGTGGACGTGGAGCGCGTCGCGGACCGGTTGTTCTGGGCCGCGTTCCGCAACTGCGGGCAGGTCTGCGTGGCGGTCAAGCGGGTCTACGCGCCGGCCCGGATCCACCCCCGGGTGGTCGAGGCGCTCGCGCACCGGGCGAAGGCCGTCGTCGTCGGGCCCGGGCTCGACCCGGCCTCGCGTCTCGGGCCGGTCAACAACGCCGCCCAGCTGGACCGCGTCGAGCGCTACACGGCCCGGGCCCTGGCGGCCGGGGCCCGCGCCGTGGTCGGCGGCCACCGCCTCGACCGGCCGGGGTACTTCTTCGCCCCGACGATCCTGACCGATGTCCCGCCGGACGACCCGGTGGTGACGGAGGAGCAGTTCGGCCCGGTGCTGCCGGTGCTGCCGTACGGCCGGCTCGACGAGGCCGTCGAGGCGGCCAACGGGACCGGCTTCGGCCTCGGCGGCTCGGTGTGGGGGACCGATCTGGACCGGGCCGAGGCGGTGGCCCACCGGCTGGAGTGCGGGACGGCGTGGATCAACCACCACGGCGAGCTGTCGCTCGCCCAGCCCTTCGCGGGCGTCAAGGAGAGCGGTGTCGGCGTCGCGGGCGGGCCGTGGGGGCTCTACGGGAACCTCAGCCCGTTCGTGGTGCACCGTCCGGAGGAGCCATGACGGGATGAGGTTCGACGCGGCGGTACTGCGTTCGTACGAGGGCCGGTTCGCGGTCGAGGAGGTGGTCCTGCACGCGGGGCCGCTGGACGGCGAGGTCCTGGTGCGGATCGCGGGCTCCGGGATGTGCCGGACCGATCTCGCGGTGCGGCGTTCGGCCGGCCGCTCACCGCTGCCGGCGGTGCTCGGCCACGAGGGGGCGGGCGTGGTGGTGGAGACCGGCGGCCAGCACACCGGCCTGCGCACCGGCGACCACGTCGTGCTGAGTTTCGACTCCTGCGGTGACTGCCCGAACTGCCTGGCCGGGGCCCCCGCCTACTGCGACTCGTTCGCCGCGCTCAACCTCTTCGGCGGGCGCCGGGAGAAGGCGGCACGGTTCACCGACGCGGCCGGGCGCCCGCTGGCCCCGCGCTGGTTCGGACAGTCCTCGTTCGCCGAGTACGCGCTGGTCTCGGCCCGCAACGCCGTGCGCGTGGATCCGGCGCTGCCCGTCGAACTGCTCGGGCCGCTCGGCTGTGGCTTCCTCACCGGCGCGGGAACGGTCCTCAACACCTTCGGAGCCCGGCCGGGCGACACCGTCCTGGTGCTCGGGGCGGGAGCGGTGGGCCTGGCGGCGGTGATGGCGGCCACCGCCGCCGGGGCGACGGCCGTGGCCGTCGAACGGCACCCCGAACGGCTGCTCCTCGCCGAGCGGTTCGGCGCGATCCCGCTGCCCGCCGGATCGGCCGACCTGCCAGGACGCGTTCGCCGGCTGACCGACGGCGGCGCGCGGTACGCGCTCGACACCACGGCCTCCGCCCCGCTGATCAACGACGCGCTCCGGGCCCTGCGCCCGACCGGTCACCTCGCCCTGGTCGCACGGCTCCACGCCCCGCTGCCGATCGAACCCGGCGGTCTCGACCGGGGCCGGAGGATCTCCCATGTCTGCGAGGGGGACGCGGTGCCGGGCCTGCTGGTCCCGCGCCTGGTCGGACTGTGGCGGGCCGGGCGGTTCCCCTTCGACGAACTGATCCGCACCTACCCGCTCGGCGACATCGACGCGGCCGAACGCGACGTCGAGGCGGGCCGGGTGGTCAAACCCGTGCTGGTTCCGTAGGGGAGAGCCCGTGCCACGCCCGCCGTCACGTCCGGGACCTGTTCGCGAACACCCACCGGTTGCCCTCCAGCGCGTCGTTCGGCTCGGGCAGCGGGCCGCGGCCGTGCCGGCGGGTGAAGTCGAACGGCGTGTGGACCGACGTGCCCCAGCCGCGGGCCGCCAGGGCGGCCATCGAGTCGGGCCGCGGATCCCTGTTGAACAGGGCCAGCAGGTCGATCCCGATCCGCTCCCTCGTGGCGGTGTACAGCGGGCTGTCGCGGTACCGGGTCAGGTCCTTCTCCAGCTTGGCCTCGTACGCCAGGGCACTGCCCTGGGCGCTCAGCCGGTCCACCGTGTCGACGAGATAGGTCTCGGCGGCGGCCGGCAGGTAGAACAACAGCCCCTCGGCGAGCCAGACGGTCGGTTCCGCCGGGTCGAAGCCGGCACCGGTCAGTGCTCCGACCCAGTCGTCGCGCAGATCGACCGGGATCGGCACGCGCGTCGCCCGCGGCGCGGCGGACACCTCGTCGAGCACCCGGTGCTTGAAGGTCAGCACGGCCGCCCTGTCGATCTCGAAGACCACGCAGCCGGGCGGCCAGTCGAGCCGGAAGGCCCGCGCGTCGAGGCCCGCCCCGAGCAGCACCACCTGCCGGGCCCCGGCCCGCGCCGACGTGAGGAGGAAGTCGTCGAGGACCCTGGTGCGCAGCCCGAAGTAGCGCGCGAACCGCCCCCACAGCGGGTCGGCGTCACCGTCCGGCACCTGGTGGGGGTGGACCGGCCAGCCCGCGGACGCCGGGGCGGCGAGCACGAAGTGCTCCGCGTAGGGGTCCCGCGCCAGGCTGTCCCCGCGGTGCGTCTCGATCGCCCGGGCGGCGGCGACCAGGAGAGCGGTCAGGCCGACACCGCCGTCCACACCTTCCGTGGCGGCGTTGCGACGAGCTGTGTCAACCATGTGTCTCCGCCCCGATGCGTAAGCGATGTTCCCGCGACGCGTTCATCGTCCAGGCGCCCGTGTCCCGGCGCCCGCGAAAACGGCGAAGGTAGCTCGTACGAAGGAACCCCGCCCATCTGGCTCCGGCGCGTCGCCGAGTGCGCTAAGGCGATCGGGGTGCGGCTGCCGACGCCGGCCGCCACCCCCACGGTAGGGTCACGTCCCGATGAGCACAGTGATCGACCTGAACAGCGATCTCGGCGAGGGGTTCGGGCAGTGGCGGCTCGGGGACGACGAGGCGCTGCTCTCGATCGTCACCAGCGCCAACGTCGCCTGCGGCTTCCACGCCGGTGACCCGACCATCATGCGGCGGGTGTGCGAGGCCGCGGCGGCGCGCGGCGTCGCCGTCGGAGCGCAGGTGGGCTACCGCGACCTGCCGGGGTTCGGGCGCCGGTTCATCGACGTCGACCCGGCCGAGCTGGTCAACGACGTCGTCTACCAGATCGGCGCGCTCGACGGCTTCGCGCGGCTGGCCGGCACCCGGGTCTCCTACGTGAAGCCGCACGGCGCGCTGTACAACGCGATCGTGCGCCACGAGGCGCAGGCCGCGGCCGTCGCCGAGGCGGTGCGCCGGTACGACCCGGCGCTGCCGGTGCTCGGCCTGCCGGGCAGCGTCTGGCTGCGGGTGGCGGCGGAGGTGGGGCTGACCCCGGTGCGCGAGGCCTTCGCCGACCGCGCCTACACCCCGGAGGGGACCCTGGTGCCGCGTGGCCGGCCGAACGCGGTGCTGCACGACCCGGAGGTGATCGTGGAGCGCTGTCTCCGCATGGTGGCCGAGGGGGTGGTGGAGGCCGTGGACGGCACCACGCTCCCCCTCGACGTCCGGTCGCTGTGCGTGCACGGGGACACCCCGGGGGCCGTGGAGATCGCCCGTCGGCTGCGGTCCGAACTGGAGCGGGCGGGGCACCCCCCACGGCCGTTCTCGGTGCCCGCGTGACGGCACCGGACGGCGGGCTGCGCGCGGTGCGGCGGGTGGGCGACCAGGCGGTGCTCGCCGAGTTGGACGGGCTGCCCGGCGTGCTGGCCCTGCGCGCCTCGCTGGCCGCCGACCGGCCGCCGGGGGTGGGCGAACTGGTGGCCGCCGCCACCACCCTGCTGGTGCGCTACGACCCCGCGCTGACCGACCACGCCGAGCTGCGCCGGGCGCTGGCCGACCGGGCCCGCGCACTCGCCACCGGCTCGGTGGCACCGCCCGCCCCGGCGCATGCCCCGTTGACCATCCGGGTGCGCTACGACGGGCCCGACCTGGCGGAGGTCGCGGCGCTGACCGGTCTGAGCGTGGCCGAGGTCGTCGCCCGGCACACCGCGCCGCTCTACACGGTGGCGTTCGCCGGCTTCGCGCCCGGCTTCGGCTATCTCACCGGCACCGACCCGGTGTTGCACGTGCCGCGTCGGGCCGAGCCGCGAACCGCCGTGCCGGCGGGCTCGGTCGCGGTGGCCGGCGGTTTCACCGGCGTCTATCCGCGTTCCTCGCCGGGCGGTTGGCGGCTGCTCGGGACGACGGACGCGCCGCTGTGGGACACCGACCGCGACCCGCCGGCGCTGCTGGTGCCCGGGCGGTCGGTGCGCTTCACGGCGATCGGGGCGGGGGCCGCGGCGTGACCCCGTGGCGTCTCGAGATCCTCGCGACCGGTCCGCTGGCCACCGTCCAGGACCGGGGCCGGCCCGGCTGGGCGGAGCTCGGCGTGCCGCGGTCCGGCGCCGCCGACGGGCCGGCGCTGGCCCTGGCCAACCGGCTGGTGGGGAACGCGGTGGACGCCGCCGGCGTCGAGACCACCTTCGGCGGCCTGCGGGTGCGGGCGCGCGGGCCCGGGGCGCGGTACGTGGCGGTGACGGGTGCCCCGGGTGCCGTGACGGTGGACGGGGTCCCGGCCCCGTTCGCCGCGCCGCTGGCGCTGGGGGACGGCGCGGTCCTCGAACTCGGGCCGCCCGCCTCGGGGTTGCGGAGCTACCTGGCGGTGCGGGGCGGGCTCGACGTGCCGCCGGTGCTCGGCTCGCGGGCGACCGACCTGCTGTCGGGGCTCGGCCCCGCGCCGCTGCGGGCCGGCGACACGCTGCCGGTGGGCGAGCCGGCGGCGCCCTTCCCCGGGGTCGACGCGGCGCCGTGCTCGGCGCCGCCCGGTGAGTTCGCGCTGCGGGTGCTGCCGGGGCCACGCGACGACTGGTTCCCGCCGGCGGCCGTCGAGTCGCTGTGCGCGGCCCGTTGGACGGCCACCAGCGACAGCAACCGGGTCGGCATCCGGCTCTCGGGGCCGGAACTGCGGCGGGCGCGGGACGGCGAGCTGCCGGCGGAGGGCATGGTGGCCGGCGCGCTCCAGGTCCCGCCCAACGGCCAGCCGGTGCTGTTCCTCGCCGACCACCCGGTCACCGGCGGCTACCCGGTGATCGCCGTGGTGCTCGGCGCGGACCTGCCGCTGGCCGGCCAGATCCCCCCGGGGGCGGCCGTCCGGTTCCGCTCCGCTCGGGTCTGAGCGGGCGGCAGCCCTCAGCCCTTGACCACGCCGAGCGGCACGAGGCGGGCCACGCGGCGGCACAGGCCGGCGCCCTCGGCGGCCGTCACCACCGCGTCGATGTCCTTGTAGGCGCCGGGCGCCTCCTCGGCCAGGCCACGGGCCGTGGTGCCGCGGACGGCGATGCCCCGGGCCTCGAGCTCGGCGCGCAGCCGGCCGCCGTTGACCTCCCTGGCCGCCTGGTGGCGGCTCTCGACGCGGCCCGCGCCGTGGCAGGTGGAGTGCCAGGCGTCGCCGTCGGGGACGCCGGTGAGGAGGTAGGACGCGGTGCCCATGGTGCCGGGGATCAGCACCGGTTGGCCGGCCTCGGCGAGGTCGGGCGGCAGCTCGGGGTGGCCGGGCGGCAGCGCCCTGGTGGCCCCCTTGCGGTGGACGCACAGCCGGCGGGTCTCGCCGTCCACCCGGTGCGTCTCGATCTTGGCCAGGTTGTGCGAGATGTCGTAGACGAGGTCGAGGCCGTGGCCGACGGTCTCGGCGAACGCGGCCCGGCTGGACTCGGTGAGCAACTGCCGGTTGGCCCGGGCGTAGTTGGCGGCGGCGGCCATGGCGGCCAGGTAGTCGCGGCCCTCGGGCGAGTCGGCCGGCACGCAGGCCAGTTGGCGGTCGGGCACCTCGATGCCGTACCGCCGCATGGCGCGGCCCATGGTCCGCACCTGGTCGGTGCAGATCTGGTGGCCGAGGCCGCGCGAGCCGCAGTGGATCATCACGCAGACCTGTCCCGCGACCAGGCCCATGGCGCGCGCCGTCGCCTCGTCGTGGACGGTCTCCACCTCCTGGACCTCCAGGAAGTGGTTGCCGGAGCCCAGGCTGCCGAGTTGGCCGAGGCCGCGTTCCCTGGCCCGGTCGCCGACCCGGCCGGCCGCCGGGTCGGCCTCCGTCAGCACGCCGCCGTCCTCGCACCGCTCCAGGTCGCGTTGCACGCCGTGGCCGCGCTCCACCGCGTGGCGGGCGCCCTCGCGCAGCACCCGGTCGAGGTCGCGGCGGCCGATGTGCCAGACCGCGCCGCGCCCGGCGCCGCGTGGGGTGCGGCGGCCGAGGGCGTCGAGCAGGGCGCCGATCCGGGGCGCGATCTCGGCGCGGTCGCAGTCGGCGGCGAGCAGCCGGACGCCGCAGGAGATGTCGAAGCCGACGCCGCCCGGTGAGACCACTCCCCCGGCGGCCACGTCCGTGGCGGCCACGCCGCCGATGGGGAAGCCGTAGCCCCAGTGCACGTCGGGCATGGCGTAGGAGGCGCCGACGACGCCGGGCAGCGCGGCGACGTTGACCACCTGGTCGAGGGCCTGGTCGCCGGCGGCCTGGGGCAGCAGCTCGGGGCTGGCGAAGACGACGCCCGGCACCCGCATCGCGCCGTGGCGCGGGATGCGGTACCGGTAGGCGCCGGCCTCGGTGATCTGGACGCGCTCCGCGTGCTGGGTCATCGGGCGGTCTCCTCCCGGAACGGGGGCGGGCGTGACGCGGACGTCGTCGTCTCAGACGTCGAGGGTGACCGAGCAGGTCCAGCCGGCGGGCCCGCGGCCGAGCGCGAGGTCGTGCAGGGTGACGGCCTTGGGGGCGGCGCCGACCGGTTCGAGGTCGTCCGCGTCGGCCATCCGGTAGGCGACCCGCAGCCCGCCGGGGATCGGATCCAGGTCCACGTCGACCGGGACCTCGCCGGCGGTGTCGAGCCGGTAGACGACGTCGTCCATCAGCGCCACCAGCAGTTCGGGGTCGTCGTCCGCGTGGATCTCGGTGTGCCGCCGTCGCGGGGCGCGGGCGCCCGACGAGGGATCGGCGAAGGACTCGACGACGCCGCGCACGGCCTGGGTCAGGCACTCCTCGCGCGTCGGCCCCCAGGCCGAGACGCGCAGGTCAGCGGTGTGCGGGACGCCGCGGTGGCCGCCGCGCCCGCCGGGGTGCTCGCCGCCGGTGGCCATACCTCCATGGTGGCGCGCCGGCGCGCCGCGCGCATCCCGCGCGGCGGTCGCGGCCACGGGGCCTGTCGTACTGCCGCCATGTCCGCACCCCGACACCGTGATCGCGTGACACGGGCCGGGCGCGCGCTCGATGCTGGCGTTCCGCCTGCCGTCCGCGGAGTGCGGAATGCGACCGAGTGCGGCGGAGGACCGGGGGCGCCGGGGGTAGCCGGCGGGCACCGGGGCCGGCGGCCACGCCGGTCGGGGGTAGCGCCGGCGCGCGCAGTGGGGTCGCGCGCCGGCGTGTGGGACGAGAGCGTGGCGCGCCGCGGTGCGGGGCTCGCCGGGGCGCTCTCGCGGGGGGCGGGCCACGACCGGTTAGGGGTACGCCAGGCGACCCCACCCCGCGTACCCTGCCAGACACGGGCCGCTTCCATGTCGCCTTGAGCCTTCCTTGATGGGTCTTTTGGTCCGGCGTGCGAACCTCACCCGGTGGACGGGAGGAGAGGAGAACCATGGCGAAGGGGCCGATGCCGACGGCCGGGGGCGAGCTGCCCCTGGCCGAGGGCTTCCCCGAGGTGTCAGGGGACCGTTGGCGCGAGTTGGTGGCCGGCGTCCTGGCCAGGGCGGGCCGGCCGGGTCTGGACGGGGCGGCGGCCGAGGAGGCGCTGAGCACGGCGCTGGCCGACGGCATCGTCACCCGGCCGCTGTACACGGCGAACGACCAGGCGCCGGACCCCGGGTTCCCGGGCTTCGCGCCGTTCGTCAGGGGCGCCCGCCCGGAGGGCACCGCGGTCGCCGGCTGGGACGTGCGGCAGTTCCACGGTGCGGCGGACCCGGCGCGGGTCAACGAGGCGGTCCTGGCCGATCTGGAGAACGGCGTCACCTCGGTGTGGCTGGCCGTCGGCGAGGGCGGCGCCCCGGTGGCGGCGTTGGAGACCGCGCTCGACGGGGTGCTGCTCGACCTGGCGCCCGTGGTGCTGGACGCGGGTGCCGCGTTCGACGCGGCGGCCAGGGAGCTGCTGCGGATCGCGGAGGGGCGTGGTCTCGCGCCGGGCGCGGTGCTCGGCGTGCTGGGCGCCGACCCGCTCGGCCTGGCGGCCCGCGAGGGCGACCAGGCCGAACTGACCACCCGGCTGTGGGCGGCCGCCGGCCTCGCCGCCCGCTGCCACCGGGACCACCCGGGCCTTCGCGCCCTGGTGGTGGACGCGCTGCCCTACCACGAGGCGGGCGGCAGCCCGGCCCAGGAGCTCGGTTGTTCGCTGGCCACGGGGGTGGCGTACCTGCGGGAGCTGACCGCGGCCGGGCTCTCGGTGGACGCGGCCCTGGGGCAGCTGGAGTTCCGCTACGCCGCGACCACCGACCAGTTCCTGACCATCGCCAAGCTGCGGGCGGCCCGCCGGCTGTGGGCGCGGGTGGCGGGGGCGAGCGGCGCGGCGCCGGCGGCCGGCGCGCAGCGGCAGCACGCGGTGACCTCGCGGGTGATGATGACGCGGCGCGATCCCTGGGTGAACATGCTGCGCACCACCGTGGCGGCGCTGGCCGCCGGGACGGGCGGCGCGGACTCGGTGACGGTGCTCCCGTTCGACGAGGCGCTCGGCCTGCCGGACGCGTTCGCGCGGCGGATCGCCCGGAACACCTCGGCGATCCTGCTGGCCGAGTCGCACCTGGGGCGGGTCGTCGACCCGGCGGGCGGCTCCTGGTACGTGGAGCGGCTGACCGACGAGCTGGCGCGGGCCGGCTGGGCGTGGTTCCAGGAGGTGGAGCGGGCCGGTGGGCAGGCGGCCGCCCTGCGTTCGGGTCTGGTGGGTGACCGGCTCGCCGAGGAGTGGGCGCGGCGCGGCCGGCGGTTGGCCACCCGGCGCGAACCGATCACCGGGGTCAGCGAGTTCGCCAACCCGGGCGAGCGGCTGCCGAAGCGGGCCCCGGCGCCGGCCCGGGCGGGCGGCGGACTGCCGAGGGTGCGCAGGGACGAGGCGTTCGAGGCGCTGCGGGCCAGGGCGGACGAGGCCAGGGCGGCCGGCGTCGAGCCGCGGGTGTTCCTGGCGGCGCTCGGGCCGGTGGCGGCGCACACGGCGCGGGCCGGCTTCGCGGCCAACCTGTTCCAGGCGGCCGGGATCGAGCCGGTGCACGAGCCGGTGTCGGTGGACGCGGACACCGTGGCCGCCGCGTTCGGGGCCAGCGGTGCCCCGGTCGCCTGCCTGTGTTCCGACGACGCGCGCTACGCCGAGCAGGCCGCGGCGGTGGCGGCGGCGCTGAAGGCGGCCGGGGCCCGCCGGGTGCTGCTCGCGGGGCGCCCCGGCGAGCGGGAGGCGGAGTACCGGGCCGCCGGCGTCGACACGTTCGTCTTCGTCGGCGTGGACGCGGTCGCCGTGCTGTCCGCCCTGCTGGACGTCGTCACCGAAGAACCCGTCAGCGATGCGCCGGAGGTGGCGTGATGCCGATGATCCCCGACTTCTCCGAGGTGCCCCTCGACGGTCCAGGCGACGGCGATCCACCCGTCGACCTCGACCGGTGGCGGGCGGCGGTCAAGGAGAGCAGCGGCCACTCGGTCGAGGACCTGGTGTGGGAGACGCCCGAGGGCATCCCGGTCCGGCCGCTGTACACCGCCGACGACCTGGCGGGCCTGGACTTCCTGAACACCTACCCGGGAGCGGCGCCCTTCCTGCGCGGCCCCTACCCCACGATGTACGTCAACCAGCCGTGGACCATCAGGCAGTACGCCGGGTTCTCCACCGCCGAGGAGTCCAACGCGTTCTACCGGCGGAACCTGGCGGCCGGTCAGAAGGGCCTGTCGGTGGCGTTCGACCTGCCGACCCACCGCGGCTACGACTCCGACCACCCCCGGGTCACCGGGGACGTCGGGATGGCGGGCGTGGCCATCGACTCGATCTACGACATGCGGCAGCTGTTCGACGGCATCCCGCTGGACCGGATGAGCGTGTCGATGACGATGAACGGCGCGGTGCTCCCGGTGCTGGCGCTGTACATCGTGGCGGCCGAGGAGCAGGGCGTGCCGCCCGAGAAGCTGGCGGGGACCATCCAGAACGACATCCTCAAGGAGTTCATGGTCCGCAACACCTACATCTACCCGCCGCAGCCCTCGATGCGGATCATCTCCGACGTCTTCGCCTACACCTCGCGGCACATGCCCCGCTACAACTCGATCTCCATCTCCGGGTACCACATCCAGGAGGCGGGGGCCACGGCCGACCTGGAGCTGGCCTACACCCTCGCCGACGGCGTCGAGTACCTGCGGGCCGGTATCGCCGCCGGCCTGGACGTGGACGCCTTCGCGCCCCGGCTCTCGTTCTTCTGGGGCATCGGCATGAACTTCTTCATGGAGGTCGCCAAGCTGCGCGCGGCCCGGCTGCTGTGGGCCCGCCTGGTCCGCGGCTTCGAGCCGAGGAACCCCAAGTCCCTGTCGCTGCGCACCCATTCGCAGACCTCGGGCTGGTCGCTGACCGCGCAGGACGTGTTCAACAACGTGGTGCGCACCTGCGTGGAGGCGATGGCCGCCACCCAGGGCCACACCCAGTCGCTGCACACCAACGCGCTGGACGAGGCGCTGGCCCTGCCCACCGACTTCTCCGCCCGCATCGCCCGCAACACGCAGATCCTGCTCCAGCAGGAGTCGGGCACCACCCGGGTGATCGACCCCTGGGGCGGCAGCGCCTACGTGGAGCGGCTGACCCACGACCTGGCGCGGCGTGCCTGGCAGCACATCGAGGAGGTCGAGGCGGCCGGCGGCATGGCCAGGGCGATCGACGCGGGCATCCCCAAGCTGCGGGTGGAGGAGGCCGCCGCCCGCACCCAGGCCCGGATCGACTCGGGCCGGCAGCCGGTGATCGGCGTCAACCTCTACCGGGTGGACGCCGACGAGCGCATCGAGGTGCGCCAGGTCGACAACTCGGCGGTGCGCGCCCAGCAGCTCGCCAAGCTGCGGCGGCTGCGCGCCGAGCGGGACGAGGCCGCCTGCCGGGACGCGCTGCGGGCGCTGACCAACGGCGCCACGGGCGACGGCAACCTGCTGGCGCTCGCGGTGGACGCGGCCCGGGCCAAGGCCACGGTGGGCGAGATCTCGGACGCCCTTGAGCAGGTGTTCGGCCGGCACTCCGGGCAGATCCGTACCATCTCGGGTGTGTATCGCGAGGAGGCCGGGACGTCGCCCGGCGTGGAGCGCACCCGCGCGCTGGTGGCGGCGTTCGCCGACGGCGAGGGCCGCCGGCCGCGGATCCTGGTCGCCAAGATGGGACAGGACGGGCACGACCGGGGCCAGAAGGTGATCGCCTCGGCCTTCGCCGACCTGGGCTTCGACGTGGACGTCGGCCCGCTGTTCCAGACCCCCGAGGAGGTGGCGCGGCAGGCCGTGGAGGCGGACGTGCACATCGTCGGGGTGTCCTCGCTGGCCGCCGGCCACCTGACGCTGGTGCCCGCGCTGCGCCAGGAGCTGGCCGCCCAGGGCCGGGAGGACATCATGATCGTGGTCGGCGGGGTGATCCCGCCGGACGACGTGCCGACGCTGCGCGAGGCCGGCGCGGCCGCGGTGTTCCCGCCCGGCACGGTGATCCCCGAGGCCGCCCACGACCTGCTGCTGACGCTGGCCGAGAGCCTCGACCTCGACCTCGCCCCCGAAGCACCGTGACGCCCAGGCCCGTCGTCGACGTCGAGGGGTACGCCAAGGGCGTGCTGGCCGGCTCCCGGGCGCAGGTGGCCCGGTCGATCACGCTGGTGGAGTCGACCAGGCCCGACCACCGGCGGCTGGCGCAGCGGCTGCTGCTCGACCTGCTGCCGCACGCCGGCCGGGCGCGGCGCATCGGCATCAGCGGGGTACCGGGGGTCGGCAAGTCGACATTCATCGACGCCCTCGGCACCCTGCTCACCGGCCTCGGTCACCGGGTGGCGGTGCTGGCCGTCGACCCGTCCTCCACCCGCACCGGCGGCTCCATCCTCGGCGACAAGACCCGCATGGCCAGGCTCGCCGTCGACGCGAACGCGTTCGTGCGCCCCTCGCCCTCGGCCGGCACGCTCGGCGGGGTCGCCCGGGCCACCCGCGAGACGATGGTGGTGATGGAGGCCGCCGGCTACGACGTGATCCTCGTCGAGACGGTCGGCGTCGGCCAGTCCGAGACCGCGGTGGCCGGCATGGTCGACTCGTTCCTCTTCCTCACCCTGGCCAGGACCGGGGACCAGCTCCAGGGCATCAAGAAGGGCGTCCTGGAACTGGCCGACGTCATCGCCGTCAACAAGGCCGACGGCCCGCACGAGCGGGAGGCGCGGGCGGCGGCCCGCGAACTGCGGGGCGCGCTGCGGATGCTGCGGCCGGCGGACGCGGTCTGGTCGCCGCCGGTCCTCACCTGCAGCGCGCTGGAGGAGGCCGGGCTCGACGAGGTGTGGCAGAAGCTGGAGGCGCACCGGGCGGCGCTGGAGGCGGCCGGTCTGCTGGCCGCCAAGCGGCGCGACCAGCAGGTGGAGTGGACCTGGTCGATGGTCCACGACGAGCTGCTTGGCCGGCTGCACGGCCACCCGGCGGTGCGCGGTCTGGCACCGGCCCTCGAACGGCAGGTCCGCGACGGCTCGTTGACCCCGACGCTGGCCGCCGAGCGACTGCTCGCCGCGTTCCACGAGCCGGCCGACGAGGACGTCCCGGGCGACGGGTCCTGACGGCGCCCGGGCTCAGGCCGGGCCCAGCACGGCCTGAACGCCGTACTCCGCGCGCACGAAGGCGGGGAACTCGTCGGGCGCGCACGTCACCTCCTGCCAGCCGGGCCCGGTGAGGCGCGGGCAGCCGACCAGACCGACCCACTCCCCGGGCGGCACGTAGAAGGCGCGCCGGCCGCCGGGTTCGAGGAGCGGCGCCACCAGCACGTCGGGGCCGAACAGGTACTGCAGCTCGGCGTCCCTGGCCTGTCGGTCGCCGGGGAAGGCCAGCGGCATGGGCCGCATCAGCGGCAGCCCGTCGGTGGTCTCCGCGAGGTCGCCGACGTACCGGCCGAGCCGGTGCCGCAGCCGGCAGGCGGCGATGGCGGCCGAGCGGTACGGCTCGGGGTAGGCGGTGGGTTCGCGCCGGCCGGTGCCGTGGAACCGCATGATCGGCGAGAACGCGGCCCACTGCGCCCACCGGCCGTACAGTTCGGGCTCGACGTCGGCGAACACGGCGTCCGGCTCCATGGTCTCGCGCAGCTCGCCGGCCCGCCGGTAGGAGGCCGGTGTCCAGTAGCCGCCGGCGTCGTGGGTCACCATGGAGAAGCCGCTGAGCGACATGGAGAGCACCGCGCGCAGCGTGCAGACCAGGCCGCTCCAGGTGGACGGCATGTCCCCGGCCCAGTGCGCGGGGTCGCGCTGCGAGCCGGCGGTGCCGGAGCGGGAGATCGGCACGAAGTCGTCGCCGAGGGCCTCGGTGCCGGCCTCCCGCACCACGTCCTGGTAGAGCAGCCCGTAGGAGTTGCGGCGCTCCGGTCCCGTGGTGCCGTCGGCGAAGATCGCGTCGTCGGCGATCTCCTCGCCGAAGTCGGAGAGCAGCGCCGAGTTGCCCTCCTCGCGGAAGGTGTCGGCGAGCCGCTCCCGCCACCAGGCGCGGGCCTCGGGGTTGGTGAAGTCGACGGGCAGCGTGTCGGGGTTGTCCGCGGTGGCGGCCGGGCTGCCGTCGGCGCGGCGCACCAGGTAGCCGCGGTCGCCGAGCCAGTCGGCCAGCGGGGTGCCGCGCTTGACGTAGGGGTTGATCCACAGGCTGGTGCGGACGCCGCGGTCGGCCAGGGGCCGGGACCAGCCGGCGGGGAAGCGGCGGCGGTCGGGGCCCGCGGTCCAGGAGGCGTCCTCGAGCACCTTCTCGTCGAGCCACTCGTCGACGTGGATGACGTCCACCGGGCAGTCCGCGGCGGCCAGTTCGTCGACGGTGCGCACCATCTCGTCGGCGGTGAAGTAGGAGGAGCGGCTCATCCACACCCCGAAGGCCCACTTCGGCAGCGCGCGGGGCTGGCCGGTGAGGGCGTGGTAGCGGTCGAGGATGGTGGGCGCGTCGCCGGTGAGCAGGAAGAGGTCGAGGTCGTCGCCGCCGATCTGGAAGCGCGCGGCCTCGGAGTGGGTGGCGCCGATGTCGGCGTCCACCGGCTCGCCGGTGTGCGCGAAGATGCCCCAGCCGGCGTCCGACCACAGCAGCGGCACGTTGAGGTAGGCGGAGTCGCGGCCGGCGGCCCGGTTCTCCTCGATGTTGCGGAGCCTGCGGTGCCGGCCGCGCAGGTCGATGCCCTGGTAGCTCTCGCCGCCGCCGTAGACGGCCGCGTCGGGCGCGAGGTGGATGGTCTCCACCCAGGCGGCGGGGCGCCCCCCGGACGCCGGGCGGTAGCCGGCCTGGAAGGGCAGCGTGGCGCCCTCCGGCTCGGAGAAGCGGGCGAAGGTGCCGAAGCGCAGGGCCTGCGGGGCGCCCTCGCCGTTGCCCACCGCCGTGGGGTCGCCGGACTCCCAGAACGCCTCCACGCCGGGCCCCGTGATGGTGGTGCCGCCCGGCACCCGGGTGAGGGTCGCGGGCCGGTCGGGCAGGTCGAGCAGGACGGAGTCGACGGCGCGCGGCCCGTCGCCGAACGGGCCGGCGAGCCGCAGCCGCAGCACGCCCTCCACGGGGACGCCGCAGACGAAGTCCAGGGTCCGCCCGGAGCCGAGGGTGACCCGGAGCACCCCGTCGCCCTCGGGGGCCGGCTCGGCGGCGACATAGGGGTCGGTGCCCGGTTCCATCTCGGCTCTCCTTCCGTCCCGACCTGCCCGTACTGACCTTCCGTCCTCGCTCGCGGCCACCGGGTGACAGATCCGCCGGCGCCGGGTACCCGCGGGGGCGTCGGACAAACGGCTCAAGGCCATGGCTCGCACAGCCGATCACAGAAGGTGACCGCGGGAGTGTTCCCGGACCTCGGACGGGGGGCGACATGCTGACCGAACTGCTGCTACTGCTCGTCGCGTTGTTGTTGACGCTGACCTGTTCGGTCTTCGTGGCCGCCGAGTTCTCGCTGACCACGCTGGAGCGCGGCGAGCTCGAGCGGGCGGCGGCGGCCGGCGAGCCGGGGGCCGAGGGCGTGTTGAAGGCGGTGCGCCGGCTGACGTTCCAGCTCTCCGGGGCGCAGCTGGGCATCACGGTGACGTCGCTGGTGATCGGCATGCTGGCCGAGCCGTCGCTGGCGGCGCTGCTGCGCGGCCCGCTGCGGTCGGCCGGGCTGCCGGAGGGGACGGCGTCGACGCTGGCCGTGGGGCTCGGCGTCGCGCTCTCCACGGTGGTGCTGATGGTGCTGGGCGAGCTGATGCCGAAGAACTGGGCGATCACCCACCCGATGCGGGTGGCGCGGGCGGTGTCGCCGCTGCAGCGGGGCTTCACCGCGACGTTCGCCCCCCTGATCAGGCACCTCAACGAGACGGCCAACCGCATCGTGCGCTGGTTCGGTCTCGAACCGACCGAGGAGCTGGCCTCGGCGCGCACCCCGCCCGAGCTGGTGGCGCTGGCCCGGCACTCGGCGGCCGAGGGGGTGCTGCCCCGGGACTCGGCCGAGCTGTTCGTGCGCACCCTGCACCTGGGCGAGCTGACGGCGCAGAGCGTGATGACCCCGCGGGTGGCGGTGCACGCGCTGCGCCGCACGGCGAGCGCGGCCGACGCCGCGAACCTGACGCTGGCCACGGGGCTCTCCCGGTTCCCGGTCTACAACGAGGGCCTGGACGACGTGGTGGGGATGGTGCACATCAAGGACGTGCTGGCGGTGGACGAGGCGCGGCGGGCCGCCGTCCCGGTGGCCGAGCTGGCGACCGAGGCGCCGCTGGTGCCGGACAGCCTGCCGGTGGACCGGCTGCTCGCGGAGCTGCGGGGGCGGCGCTCCATGGCGGTGGTGGTGGACGAGTACGGCGGCACGGCCGGGGTGGTCACGCTGGAGGACATCGTGGAGGAGGTGGTGGGCGAGGTCAGGGACGAGCACGACCCCGAGGAGGTGCCCGAGCTGGCCAGGACGGGGCCCGGCGTCTGGGAGGCGGGCGGCGGCGCGCGGACCGACCAGCTGGCGGAGGCCGGCCTGCCGTTCCCCGAGGGGCCGTACGAGACGCTGGCCGGCCTGGTGGCCACGGAGCTGGGCCGGATCCCGGCCGCCGGGGACCGGGTGGAGGTGGGTGGCTGGCGGCTCGAGGTGCTGGCCGCGGCACGGCACCGCGCCGAGCGGGTGCGGATCACGGCGCCGCCGGCGCCGGGCGAGGCCACCGGCGAGGAGGCCCGATGACCTTCTGGCAGCTCGGCATCGGGGCCCTGACGCTGGTCACCAACGCCTTCTTCGTGGGGGCCGAGTTCGCGCTGATCTCGGTGCGCCGCGACCAGATCGAGCCGCGCGCGGAGCGCGGCGAGCGGGGGGCGCGCACCGTGCTGTGGGCGTTGCAGCACCTGTCGGCGGAGATGGCCACCGCGCAGTTGGGCATCACGGCGTCCTCGCTGGTGCTCGGCGCGGTGGCCGAGCCGGCCATGGCGCACCTGCTCGAGCCGCTGTTCGACGCGATCGGGGTGCCGTACGGCCTGGTGCATCCGATCGCCTTCGCGATCGCGCTCTCGGTGGCGACCTATCTCCACATGCTGGTGGGCGAGATGGTGCCCAAGAACATCGCGCTGGCCGCGCCCGAGCGGACGGCGCTGCTGCTGGGGCCGCCGCTGGTCGGCCTCACCCGCGCGCTGCGGCCGGTGATCTTCGGGATCAACGAGATCGCCAACGCGCTGCTGCGCCTGGTGCGGGTGACGCCACGGGACGAGGTGGCCTCGGTGTTCACGGACGACGAGCTGGTACGGCTCGTGCAGGACTCCAGCGACGCGGGTCTGCTGGCGGCCGAGGAGAGCGAGCGGCTGCGGGACGCGTTGGAGCTGGGCACCAGGACGGTGGCGGAGATCGTGGTGCCGGTGGCGCGGATGGTGACCGTCGACCACCTGGTGACGCCGCGCCAGTTGGAGCGGGTGGCGGCCTCCTCCGGCTTCTCCCGGTTCCCGGTGACCGGCCCGGGCAACACGGTGCTCGGCTACCTGCACGTCAAGGACGCGCTCGCGGCCACCGCGCGGAACCGGCCCTTCCCACGGGACGCGACGCATCCCGTGGTGCAGATCCGGCTCGACACCCCGCTGGACGACGCGCTGACGGCGATGCGGCGGGCGGTCACGCACCTGGCGGCGGTGGTCAGCGCCAAGGGCCGGCTGCTGGGCTTCGTGACCATGGAGGACGTGCTGGTGGAGCTGGTGGGACCGGGCGTGGAGTGAGCCGTCGCCGGGCGGTCCCGGTCAGCGTCGCCCGGTGTCGTCCCCGGGGTGTGTCTCGGGGCGCGGGGTCTTCGGGTGGCCGCCGGGCTCCTTGTCGCGCCGCTGGATCATGCCGGCGATGTCGGGGTGGTGGTGGTCGAAGGCGGGCGACTCGGAGCGGATCCTGGGCAGGGCGTGGAAGTTGTGCCGGGGCGGCGGGCAGGAGGTGGCCCACTCCAGGGAGCGGCCGTATCCCCAGGGGTCGTCGCCGGTGACGCGGGTGCCGTGCCGCGCGGTGTGCCACACGTTGTAGAGGAACGGCAGCGTGGAGAGGCCGAGCAGGAAGGCGCCGACGGTGGAGATGGTGTTGAGCGTGGTGTAGCCGTCGGCCGCCAGGTAGTCGGCGTAGCGGCGTGGCATGCCCTCGGCGCCCAGCCAGTGGTGGACCAGGAAGGTGCCGTGGAAGCCGACGAACAGCGTCCAGAAGTGGATCTTCCCGAGCCGTTCGTCCAGCATCCGGCCGGTCCACTTGGGCCACCAGAAGTGGAAGCCGGCGAACATCGCGAAGACGACGGTGCCGAAGACCACGTAGTGGAAGTGGCCGACGACGAAGTAGGTGTCGGTGACGTGGAAGTCGAGGGGCGGGGCGGCGAGGATGACGCCGGTGAGGCCGCCGAAGAGGAAGGTGACGAGGAAGCCGACGGCCCACAGCATCGGCGTCTCGAAGGACAGCGAGCCGTGCCACATGGTGCCGATCCAGTTGAAGAACTTGACGCCGGTGGGCACCGCGATGAGGAACGACAGGGCGGAGAAGAACGGCAGCAGCACCGCGCCGGTGGCGAACATGTGGTGCGCCCACACGGTCATCGACAGGGCGGTGATGGCGATGGTGGCGCCGATCAGGCCGAGGTAGCCGAAGATCGGCTTGCGGCTGAAGACCGGGATGACCTCGGTGACGATGCCGAAGAACGGCAGCGCGATGATGTACACCTCGGGGTGGCCGAAGAACCAGAAGAGGTGCTGCCACAGCAGCGCGCCGCCGTTCGCCGGGTCGAAGACGTGGGCGCCGAAGACGCGGTCGGCGGCGAGGCAGAACAGGGCGCCGGCGAGCACCGGGAAGGCGAGCAGCACCATCACGCTGGTCAGCAGGATGTTCCAGGTGAAGATGGGCATGCGGAAGAGGGTCATGCCGGGGGCGCGCATGCAGGCGATGGTGGTGACGAAGTTGACCGCGCCCATGATCGTGCCGAAGCCGGAGAACGCGAGCCCCATGATCCACATGTCGGGTCCCACGCCCGGCGAGTGGGTCCTGTCGGTCAGCGGCGCGTAGGCGAACCAGCCGAAGGCGGCGGCGCCCTGCGGGGTGAGCAGCGAGCCGGCCACCAGGAGTCCGCCGAAGAGGTACATCCAGTAGGCGAGCGCGTTGAGGCGGGGGAAGGCGACGTCGGGGGCGCCGAGTTGGAGCGGCATGATCCAGTTCGCGAAGCCGGCGAAGAGCGGGGTGGCGAAGAGCAGCATCATGATCGTGCCGTGCATGGTGAACGCCTGGTTGTACTGCTCGGCGGTCACGAGCTGGAGTCCCGGCCTGGCGAGTTCGGCCCGCATCACCATGGCGAGGGCGCCGGCGAGCAGGAAGAAGAGGAAGGACGTGACCAGGTAGAGGGTTCCGATCCGCTTGTGGTCGGTGGTGGTCAGCCAGGCGACGACGATCCGCCCGGGGCTCCGGCGGTGCGGGGCGGGTGCGGCGTCCCTGGTGTCCGTCAACGTCGCCATGGGCGTCCTCCCGGTCACGGTGTGTGCGCTTTGGGTGCGCGGCTTGTTCTACTGCCGGGCCGGGACGACCTCCTGTTTTGACTCTTTAGTGGGCGATTCATGCCGAGATGTGCGCGACCGCAAATGCAGGCAGACTGGTGGAGAAGGTCTCTTCCGTGGCGAGCACAGAGCGGAATCGTTCGCCCAACCTCTCCGGGGAGAGCACACATGAACTCACCCGCACAGCCCCGAAAACGCCGTCGCCACCCGCACGACGACGCGCCAGACACCAGCAGGGAGTTCGCACGCATCGCGGAGTTGCCGCCGTGCCCCGAGCGGGACGAGTTGTGCGACGAGGTGGTGCGGGCGTGGATCCCCATGGCCGACCGGCTGGCGCGCACGTTCCGTGACCGCGGCGAGGCGCTGGAGGACCTGGAGCAGGTCGCCGCGCTCGGCCTGGTGAAGGCCGTCCACCGCTACGACCCGAGCCGGGGCCGGCCCTTCGAGAGCTACGCGGTGCCGACCATCGTCGGCGAGGTGAAGCGGCACTTCCGCGACCACCTCTGGAGCCTGCACGTGCCGCGGCGCACCCAGGAGCTGCGCAACCAGGTGCGGGCCGCGAGCCGGCAGCTCAGCTACCGGCTCGACGACCGGGGGCCGAGCGTGGCGCAGATCGCCGAGCACAGCGGCCTGACCGAGGAGGAGGTCAGGACCGGCATGCAGGCGTTGGAGAGCTACAGCACGCTGTCGTTGAACGCGGAACTACCTGGTTCGGACGGCGACTACTCGCTGCTCGACACGCTGGGCGAGCCGGAGCCGGGCTTCGACCGGGTGGTCGACCGGGAGTCCGTGCGGGACCCGCTGCGGGCCCTGCCGGAGCGCGAGCGGCACATCCTCTACCTGCGGTACTTCCACGGCATGACCCAGAGCCACATAGCGCACCGGCTCGGCATCTCGCAGATGCACGTCTCCCGGCTGCTCAGCCGCGCCTGCGAGCGAATCAGGGCGGAGGTCGAGGGCGCCGACGGGGAGCCGGGGCGGGAGGAGCCGGGCGCCGCGGCCGACGCCGGTGCCCGCTGCCGCTAGCGGCGGCGGGCACCGGGGGCACCGGCCCGGGCCCCGGGCCGGCTCAGCGGTGCCGGGACCCGACGCGTCCGCGCAGCACGCGGGGCAGCACGCCCCACAGCGCGAGGCAGAGCAGGAAGGCCCCGCTGCCGGCCACGATGCCGGCGGCCCGGCCCAGCACCACGTCGACCACGAGCAGCAGGGCGCCCGTGAACGACAGGGCGAGCATCACGAGGCCCGCCGCGGCCAGCCGGGACGACACCACCACGATCAGCCGCTTGGCGCCGCGCTGGAACAGCACGCGGTGCAGTGCGGCCGGCGCCGTGAACAACGCGGTCGCGCTGAGCGCGAACACCAGCGTGGTCACGTAGGTCGCGCGGGCGAAGTCGTCCAGCTCGGCGAAGCGCTGGGTGAAGGCCAGGGTGAGCAGGAAGGCGAAGAGGATCTGCACCCCCGTCTGCGTCACCCGGAGTTCCTGCAGCAGCTCCGTGAAGTTGCGGTCGGCCCGCTCCATCGGGGTCTCGTGCCTGGCGTGCGCGCTTGGCATGCGGTCATCCTGCACCGCGGCCCACCACCTGTTCACGCAGGCGCGAGCAGGTGCGGTCCAGCAGCCGGGAGACGTGCATCTGGGAGACGCCGACCCGCTCGGCTATCCCGCTCTGCGTCATGCCCCGGAAGAAGCGCAGGTAGAGGATGTACCGCTCGCGCTCCGGCAGCTCGCGCAGCCGGCAGCGCACGGACTCCCGGTCCACCACCCGGTCGAAGCCGCTCTCCTGGCGGCCCAGGGTGTCCACCAGCGCCGTGCCCTCCTCGGTGCCGGCGATCTCGGCGTCGAGCGAGAGCACCGTGAAGGAGTCCATGGCCTCCAGGCCGGTGCGGACCTCGTCGGGGGTCAGCCTGGCCCGCTCGGCGATCTCCTCGACGGTGGGCTCCCGGCCGCCCAGCCCCTGGCCCAGCTCCTGGCGGGCCACGCGCACCCGGTTGCGCAGTTCCTGCACCCGGCGCGGCACGTGCACGCCCCAGAGGTGGTCGCGGAAGTGCCGCTTCACCTCGCCCACGATGGTGGGGACGGCGTAGCTCTCGAAGGCGCAGCCACGGTCCGGGTCGTAGCGGTGGACGGCCTTCACCAGGCCGAGGTGGGCGACCTGCACCAGGTCCTCCAGCGACTCGCCGCGGTCGCGGTAGCGGCGGGCGAGTCGGGTCGCCATCGGCATCCAGGCGCGGACGATCTCGTCGCGCAGCCGGTCGTGTCGTGGCCCGTCCGGCAGCACCGCGAGCCTGCGGAAGGCGGCGGCGGTGTCGGGGGCGTCGTGGTGGGAGTGGGCTCGGCGCGCGGTTCCGGCACGTGCGCGGGTGACGGGCATCTGGTCACAGCTCCCCTCGTCTTCATCGACTTGTCGACGCGGGGGCCCTGGCCTGACCGCCGGATGCCATGGTCCCCGCGCCTGTGCCTGCGGTCAGCGGCACGAGGATTCGCGTGCCCGACGGGCCGGCGGACAAACGAGAAGAACGACGCATCTCCTCGAATCTTGCAAAAGGACACGATTGCGTGGGAGTTGCCGAGCCGGTGCGCTCAACCGGCGTCGGCGGAGCCCCTGCCGGTCGGCACGACCACCACGTCGCGGCCGGCGGCCCTGAACTCCTCGACGACCGACGGCGGGGCGCCGTCGTCGGTGACCAGCGTCCAGTCGGTCTCCAGCCGGGCCCAGGCGCGGAACGGCCGGTGGTTGAGCTTGGCGGCGTGCACCAGCACGTAGACCCGGCGGGAGCGGCGGGCCATCAGCTCCTTGAGCCTGGTCTGCTCCAGCTCGGCCTCGCACAGACCGCCGTCGCTGGTGACGCCGTCGGCGCCGAGGAAGGCGACGTCGAAGCTCATCCGCTCCAGCGCGGCCTCGGCCAGCGGCCCGACGAAGGCGTCGCTGAGGGCCCGCAGCCGGCCGCCGAGGCAGAGCGTGGTGATGTCGTCGCGGTGCTGCACGTGATGGAGCACCGGCAGGCTGGCGGTGGTGACGGTCAGCACGGCGCCGGCGGGCAGGGCGCGGGCCAGCAGGGCGACCGTGGTGCCGGCGTCGAGCAGCAGCGACTGCCCGGTCTCGACGCGGTCGGCGGCCCAGCGGGCGATGGCCCGCTTGGGCTCGAACGCCTCGCTGTCGCGCTGGTCGAGCGACGCCTCGCCGCGGTGCGGGACGGCGATCGCGCCGCCGTAGGTGCGGGCAAGACGGCCGCTCGCGCTGAGCTGGGTCAGGTCGCGGCGGATGGTGGAGGCCGTGACGCCGAAGCGGGCGGCCAGCTCCTCCACGCTCGCCAGCCCGGCGTCCGTCGCCAGGCTGATGATCTGTTCCCGCCGCTCGCGGGACCTGAGCGTGCCGCGGCTGCCTGGGATCGCCATCGAACCGACCGTCCTCGCTCTCTCTCGGCTCTCTCTCGGCTCTCTCGGCCGCGTGAGCCCGTGCTGGGCGCGTGGCCCGAACTCTAACCAGCGGCGCGCGAAACGCGCCAGCTCCACTGCGCGCTCGACGCAGCGGCACACCTTTCTCACGCGCCACCCCTGTACGCCGGCGCGGAAGGCGGGCAGGTTGCTTGGTGTCCCGCGACGAGGCGGGCACCGAAGCTGGGAGGTGGCGCCATGACAACCGGCGACAGCGGTCCTAAGGCCAGGACGGACGTACAGCAGGCCCTGCTGGGCCACGCGACCTATCGGAGCCTCGGCGAGCAGCGGCTCTCGCCGGCCGAGGAGAGGTTCGAGCGGGCCAGGAGAACCACGGGGCTCTGGCTTGCCCCGCTGGTCGCGCTGGTGTTCCTGGCGCTGCCGCTCGACATGGCGCCGAGCCAGCAGACCCTGGCCGGGATCCTGCTCGGCGTGGTGGTGCTGTGGGTGACCGAGCCGGTGCCGATACCCGTGGGCGGGCTGATCGGCGTCGGCTGCGTCGTGCTGCTCGGCGTGGTGCCCTCGGACGAGGCGCTGGCACCGTTCGGTTCGTCCACCGTCTTCACGTTCATCGGGGCGTTCATCCTGGCCCAGGCCATGCTCAAGCACGGCCTCGCGCGGCGGTTCGCGTTCCGGATCCTGGCGCTGCCCGGCGTGGGCAGGTCCACGGTGGGCGTGATCGTCGCCTTCGGCGGGATCACCTGCGTGCTGTCGGCCTTCGTGTCCAACACGGCGACCGTGGCGATGCTGATGCCCACGGCGCTCGGCATCCTGACGGTGATCGCGAAGCTGCTGCAGGACCGGGGCCTGGTCGAGCCGGACTTCGACCCGACCCGGCTGCGGGTGGGCGCGGCGCTGGTGCTGATGCTGGCGTACGGCGCGAGCGTGGGCGGGCTGCTGACGCCGGTGGGTTCGCCGCCGAACCTCATCGGTCGCGGGCTGATCGAGGAGGCCACCGGGGAGCGGATCTCCTTCGCCCAGTGGATGGCGACGGCGCTGCCGATCTGCGCGCTGATGTTCGTGGTGCTCGCGGTGGTGCTGCTGCTCGTCAACCGCCCGGAGATCCGCCGGATCGAGGGCATCGAGGAGTACGTGGCGGAGCAGCGGGCGGAGCTGGGGCGGCTGTCCAGGGCCGAGTGGAACACCCTGATCGCCTTCGGGATCACGGTGGTGCTGTGGGTGACGCCGGGCGTGGTGGCGCTGGTCGCCGGCACGGACTCGTCGGTGTACGAGACGGTCAGCGGCCGGCTGAACGAGGGGATCGTGGCGGTGCTCGGCGCGTCGCTGCTGTTCCTGCTGCCGACGAACTTCGCGCGCCGGGAGGCGACGCTCAACTGGAGCGACGCGGCGCGGATCGACTGGGGCACCGTCCTGCTGTTCGGCACCGGCATCATCTTCGGCTCGCTGCTGGAGTCCACGGGCCTGGCCCTGACCATCGGCACGGAGGCCAACGACGCGCTGGGGATGAGCAGTTCGTTCTGGATCACCGCCTTCGCGGTGGCCCTGGCGATCCTGGTGTCCGAGACCACCAGCAACACGGCGTCGGCGGCGGTGGTGGTGCCGATCGTGCTGCCGATCGCGATGGCGGCGGACGTCGACCCGTTCGTGCCGGCGCTCGCGGCGACGTTCGCGGCGTCGTTCGGCTTCATGCTGCCGGTCTCCACGCCGCAGAACGCGATCGCCTACGGCTCGGGCGTGGTGCCGATCACCACCATGATCCGCTCCGGCTTCTGCTTCGACGTGCTGGGCGCGGTGGTGATCATCCTGGGCCTGCCGCTGATGGTGGAGCTGACCGGCATCGGCTAGGGCCTACCCGGCCGGCTGGGTCACCGGCTCGGCCTGCTGGCCGCCGCAGGACTCCCTGACGATCAGGGTGGGCCACAACTGGACGCGGTGCACCGGGCGTTCGCCGGTGTCGGCGAAGCGGGCCAGGGCCAGCTCCGCGGCCAGCGCGCCGAGCCGGTGCTTCTGCGGGCGCACGGCGGTGAGCGGCGGGTCGGAGGCGGCGGCGACCTCGTCGTCGTAGGAGACGACGGCCAGCTCCTCCGGCACCCGGAGACCCGAGTCGCGGGCGCGCTCCACCATGCCGATGGCCTCCCGGTCGGAGTGGACGAGCAGCGCCCGCACCCCGCGCTCCCGGCAGCGGGCCAGCACCTCGTCGTAGGCGTCGACCCAGCCGGGGGTGCCGTAGGTGGGCACGTCGACGTCCAGGTGGCCGTGGGGCGGCAGGTCGAGGGAGGCGGTGGTCTCGCGCCAACCGGCCCGCAGCGCGCGGCTGGTGGGGCTGGAGCGCGAGGTGATCAGGGCGATCAGCCGGTGTCCGAGGGTGACCAGGTGCCGCACGGCGAGCCCGGCGCCCAGCGCGTGCGCGGTGGTGGCCGCGTCGAGCGCCAGGGTGGGCAGGGCGGGCGGCGGCAGCCGCTCCACCAGCACCACCGGGATGGGCAGGGAGCCGAGCCAGCGCAGCAGTTCGAGACCTGCGGCGCCGGCGATGGTGGGCGCCACCAGCAGCGTCTGGATGCCGCGGTCCAGCAGGGCGGTCACCTGGCGGCGGTCGTCGGTCGGGTCGTAGCTGGAGGCGCGCATCACCAGCCGGCCGCCCTCGGCGGAGACGGCGGCCTGGGCGCCCTGGATCACCTCGGGCCAGTAGTACTCGGCGGAGGGCACGACCATGCCGACGAAGACAGCCGGCGGCCCGCCCCGGTTGGGCTCGCCGAGGCCGCGGTAGGGCAGGGTGATGCCGCCGTGCACGCGGCGGACCAGGCCGCGGTCGGCGAGCGCGGTGACGTCGCGCCGCACGGTCACGGCCGAGACGCCGAGCCGCCGCACGAGATCGGACAGGCGCACGGTGCCCGCGCGCCGGACGGCGGCCAGGATGTGCTCCTGCCGCTCCCAGGCCAGACCGCCGGGCCCCGGCGTACCGTCGCCCGCCTCCATCTCCACCTTCGCTTCTGATCGATTCTGATCGATTTGGTTCTGGATGATTGACCTCGAACTATCGCACAGGTTGGAGTGTCCGGCACCACTCCCAAAGGGGCGGAGTGACGTCTGGCGGGGACCGTCGGACGGGATCGTCGGAGGGATGGAGTAATGACGCTTCACACCGGCTGGTCGCGACGCGCGCTGCTGCGCGCCTCGGCCGGCGCCGCGGCGCTCGCCGCGGGCGGTACCGCCCTGGCGGGCTGTTCCTCGCGGACCACGGCCTCGGGGGCCACCCGCGTCACCATCTGGTCCTGGCTGACCGGCATGGACCAGTACGTGGCCGCGTTCAACGCCGCCCAGCGGGACGTGCACGTCGAGCTCAACGTGATCGCCGGCGGCCTCTCCGGCGGCTACGCGCAGCAGACCAACGCGATCCGCGCGCACAACGCCCCGGACATCCTGCACGTCGAGTACCAGGGCCTGATCCAGGTCCTGGCCACCGGCGGACTGCGCGAGATCACCGACGACGTCGCCGACCTGGGCGACGGCTACTCCCCCGCCGCCTGGCGCGCGGTGCGGCCCGACGGGCGCACCTGGGCCGTGCCGATGGACCTCGCCCCGATGGCCTTCTACTACCGCAAGGACCTCTTCGACGAGCACGGCATCGCGGTGCCGCGCACCTGGGACGAGTTCGCCGTCGCCGCCGAGGCCGTCAGGGAGGCCGACCCGGCCGCCAGGATCACCACCTTCCCGCTCAACGACGGCTCCTTCTTCGCCGGCATGTGCTGGGGCGCCGGCGACCCGTGGTGGCGGATCGAGGGCGACACCTGGCTGGTCGACGTCGCCAGCGAGGGCACCCTGCGCACCGCCGCCTACTGGCAGGACCTGATAGCCGCCGACCTGGTCGGCTTCGGCGGCACCGGCACCCAGGACTGGATCGCCGGCATGCACGAGGGCCGGCTCTGGGGCCTGCTCGGCGCGGCCTGGAGCGTCGGCACGCTCAAGCGGTCCATACCCGACGACACCGGGCGTTGGGCCGTGGCCACCATGCCGACCTGGGGCGGCGAGCCGGCCAACGGGATGCAGGGCGGCAGCGCGTTCGGCGTCTCCGAGGAGAGCCCGGTCCCGGAGGCGGCCCTCACCTTCCTGCGCTGGCTGTGCACTGGCGAGGACTACCCGCGCATCGGCGCCACCTTCACCTCGCCGTTCCCCGCCTACCAGCCCATCAGGAACGTCGCCCGCGAGGTGGTCTCCAACGACTTCTTCGTCGGCGACGACGTCTACGACGTGCTCGACGAGGCCTCGGCCCGGGTCCCCGACTGGACGTGGGGGCCCAACGCGCTCGGCCTGTTCTCCACCGTCGCCGACGCCCTCGGCCGGGTGAGCACCGGCGGCACCACCATCCCCGACGCGGTCCGCGAGGTGCAGGCCGCCGCCGTCTCCAGCATGCGCGGGCGGGGCCTGTCCGTCCGCGAGGGGAGCCCCGCATGACCGTCGTCACGCCCGCCCGCGCCCCCCAGTCCGCCGGCGGCTCCGCCGCGCCCGGCGCGCCGCGCCGCCGGCGCACCTCGCCCGCCACCCTGCTGCTGGTGGCCCCCTTCGCGCTGCTGCTCACCGGCACCGTGCTGGTGCCCGTCGGCTACGCGCTCTACCTCAGCCTGTTCACCGAGCGCCTCTCCGGGCTCGGCTTCGACGGGCCGCACGACGTCTTCGTCTGGCTGGAGAACTACGGGGACGTCCTCGGCGACGCCGCCTTCCACGACAGCGTCGCCAACGTCGCGCTCTACGCGCTGATCCACGTGCCGCTGATGCTCGGCGGCGCGCTGCTGCTCGCCCTGCTGCTCGACGCCGCCACCGTCCGGCTCCGCCAGGTCTGGTCGCTCGCCGTCTTCCTGCCCTACGCCGTCCCCGGCGTGATCGCGGGCCTGGTCTGGGCCTATCTCTACAGCCCCAACATCGGCCCGCTCAACGACGTGCTGCCCTGGGACCCGCTGGGCAGCGACGGCGTGCTGCCCTCCATCGTCAACATGGCCACCTGGCAGTGGATGGGCTACAACATGATCATCTTCTACACCGCGTTGCGCACCGTGCCCCGCGAGGTGCTGGAGGCCGCCCGGGTGGACGGCGCGGGCGCCGTCCGCACCGCGCTCGGCATCAAGGTCCCGATGATCAGGCCCACCATGTTCGTCGCCCTGGTCTTCACCGTCATCGGCTCGCTCCAGCTCTTCACCGAGCCGCTGGTGCTGCGCAACTTCACCCCCTCGGTCACCAGCACCTGGACCCCCAGCCTCTACGTCTACGAGGCCGCCTTCATCAGCAACGACTACGGCCGGGCCGCCGCCGCCTCGCTGCTGCTCGCGGTCGCCTCGGCCCTGCTCTCGGCGCTGGTGATGCGCCTGTCCGCCCGGAGGACCCGATGAGAACGTCGACTTCGTCGCGCTGGATGTCCCGGGGCGCGGTGCACGCCCTGCTGCTCATCGCGGCCCTCTACAGCGTGCTGCCGCTGGTCTGGCTGGTCACCTCGGCCACCAAGTCGGTGGGCGACTTCTCCACCACCGGCGCCTTCGAGCTCGGCGACTGGAACCTGTGGACCAACCTGGGCGACCTGTTCGCCGAGGAGGACGGCGTCTTCCTCGACTGGGCCCGCAACTCCCTGCTCTACGCCGGCCTCGGCTCCCTGCTCGGCGCGCTGATCTGCGCCGCCTGCGGATACGCCATCGCCAAGCTCGACTTCCCTGGCCGCCGCGCCCTGTTCGCCGTCACCCTCGCCGGGGTGCTGGTGCCCACCACCGCGCTCGCCCTGCCGCTCTACCTGATGGCCTCGGAACTGCGCGTGGTCAACACCTTCTGGGCGGTGTTCATCCCGCTGCTCACCAACCCCTTCGGCGTCTACCTGGCCCGCGCCTACGCCGAGGCCGCGGTGCCGGACGAGGTGCTGGAGGCCGCCAGGATGGACGGCTCCAGCGAGCTGCGCACCTTCTTCACCATCGCGCTGCCCATGATGCGGCCCGGCGTGGTGACCATCCTGCTGTTCCAGTTCGTGGGCATCTGGAACAACTTCTTCCTGCCCCTCGTCATGCTGACGGATCCCAAGCTGTTCCCGATGACCCTCGGCCTCTTCCAGTGGAGCGCGCGCGTGACCCAGTTCCCGCAGTACACCCCCCTCGTCGTCACCGGATCGCTGCTCGCCGTCGTCCCCCTGGTGGTGGCGTTCGTGGTGCTGCAACGCCAGTGGCGTTCAGGCCTTGCCGCGGGGAGCGTGCGGTGACGCTGCCGGAGCGGCGCCGCCGCCCTGACACGCTGCTGGTGATGGACGCCGGCTGGCTCGGCACCCTGTTCGGCGAGGCCGAGCTGGCCAGGCTGGGCGAGCTCGCCACCCTCGGGGAGCCGCTGGCCGCCCACGAGTTGAGCTCCCCGGCCGCGCGCCGCCGGCTCGCGACCGCCGAGGTGCTGCTCACCTCGTGGGGCTGCCCACGGCTCGACACGGAGGTGCTGGCCGCCGCGCCCCGGCTGCGCGCCGTGCTGCACGCGGCCGGCACGGTGCGGCCGCACGTCACGGACGCCGTGTTCGACCGCGGCATCCTGGTCACCACCGCCGCCGCGGCCAACGCCGAGCCGGTCGCCCAGTACACGCTGGCCGCGGTGCTGTGGGCGTTCAAGAAGGTGCCCTTCCTGGCCGCCGAGGCGCGCCGGTTCCGCACCGACTGGAGCTACCGCGACACGCACGGCGAGCTGAGCGGCCGGGACCGCACGGTGGTGCTGGTCGGCTTCTCCCGGGTCGGCCGCCGGGTCACCGAGCTGCTGGTGCGGCTCGACGTGGCCCGGGTACTGGTCGTCGACCCGGTCGCCGAACCGGCCGCCATCCGGGCGGCCGGCGCCGAACCCGCCACCCTGGCCGACGCGTTGCCCAGGGCCGACGTGCTCAGCCTGCACGCGCCCGCGCTGCCGGAGACCCGTCACCTCATCGGCGCCGCCGAACTCGCCGCGCTGCCGCCCGAGTCGGTGCTGATCAACACCGCGCGGGGCGCGCTCGTCGACACCGCCGCGCTCGAACACGCCTGCGCCGCAGGCGCGTTGCACGCCATCCTGGACGTCACCGAGCCCGAGCCGCTGCCCGACGCCTCGCCGCTCTACGACCTGCCCAACGTGGTGCTCACCCCGCACATCGCCGGCTCGCTCGGCTCCGAGACCCGTCGGATGACGGCCGCCGCGCTCGACGAACTGGAGCGCTACGCCGCCGGTTCGCCGCCGCTCGACCCGGTCACCAGGGAGTCGCTGGCGGTGCAGGCGTGACCGGGCTGCCCGATCTCCCGCCGGAGGACAGGGCGCGCTCCCCGCACACCGGCTGGACCAGGGCGCACTGGGCCGCGCACGCCGACCGGATGCTGGCCGCCCTCGACCCGTACCGCTCCCCCGGTCTCGCCCGGGTCGACCTGCCGGGCCCGGCCAGCCGCTACGGCCCGGACTCGGACGGTCTTGAGGGCTTCGCCCGCTCCTTCCTGCTGGCCGGCTTCCGGATCGCGGGCGAACGCGGCGCCGGCCAGGCCGCGTTGATCGAGCGGTACGCGGCCGGCCTGGCCGCGGGCACCGACCCGCGCCACCCCGAGCGCTGGCCGCGCCCCGACCGGCTCGGCCAGGCCAAGGTCGAGGCGGCCTCCATCGCGCTGATCCTCCAACTCACCCGCCCCTGGCTGTGGGACGCGCTGGACGACGGGGTGCGCGAGCGCACGGTGGACTGGCTGGCCACCGTCGTCGGCCAGCCCTACCCGCCCATCAACTGGGTGTGGTTCCGGATCGTCGTGGAGTCCTTCCTGCGCGAGGCCGGCGGCCCCTGGTCGACCGCCGACATCGAGGAGGACCTGGCCGTCCACGCCACCCTGCGCCGCCCCGGCGGCTGGCTCTCGGACGGCGCCGACGAACGCGCCTACGACCACTACACCGGCTGGGCGCTGCACCTCTACCCGCTGCTGTGGACCGAGCTCTTCGACGTCACCGGCAGCCTGTGCCCGCGGGAGCTGCGCGACCGCTGGGCCGCCGACCTCGGCCGCTACCTGCGGGACGCGGTCCGGCTGCTCGGCGCCGACGGCTCGCCGCTGCTCCAGGGCCGCAGCCTGATCTACCGGTTCGCGGCCGCCGCCCCGTTCTGGGCGGCCGCGTTCACCGGCGTCGACGCCCTGCCGCCGGGCCTGCTGCGGCGGGCCGCGAGCGGCGTCCTGCGGCACTTCGCGGACCACGGCGCGCCGGACGGGCGCGGTCTGCTGACCATCGGCTGGCACCACGCGTGGCCGGCGATGCGGCAGTCCTACTCGGGTCCCGGATCGCCCTACTGGGCGGCCAAGGGTCTGCTGGGCCTCGCGCTGCCGGCCGACCATCCGGTGTGGACGGCGCGGGAGGAACCGCTGCCGATCGAGACCGGCGACCGGTCCCGGCTGATCGCGGCCCCCGGCTGGCTCGCCTCGGCCCGCCGGGACAGCGGCATCGCGCTCGTCCTCAACCACGGCACCGACCACGCCGCGCCCGGCGCGACGACGGCCGACGCGCCGCTGTACGCCAGACTCGGCTACTCCACGGCCACCGCGCCGCCGCTGGTCGGGCCGGCCGCCGCCCAGCCGCTGGACAACGCGGTGGTGCTCCTCGACCACGCCGGCCGCGCCACCCACCGGGCCGGCTTCGTCACGCACTACGCGCGCGAACTCCCCGGCGGAGTGCTGGCCGCGGCCTCCGGCGGCCAGGTCCGCTGGGTGGACGCCAGCGCCGACGAAAGACCCGACCACGGTTCCGGCCGCGCCGGCGAGGTGGTCGCGGGACCGGTGCTGACCGTCGCCTCGGTGCTCCGCGACGGGGTCGAAATACGGCTCGCCCGCGTCGTGGGCGAGAGCGGCGCCCTCCGCCTCCGCCTGGGCGGCTGGCCGGTGACGGCCGACGAGCCGCCCGACGCGACGGCCGGGCAGGCCGTCGGCGGCGGCCTGCGCTCCACGGTGCGCGGCCTGCGCGGCCTCGACCGGTCGGGCGTCACGTCGTTGACGGACGTGACGCCGCTCGGCCGCCACACCGCCGTACCCTGGCTGGCCACCGCCGGCCCGCCGGCACCCGGCGAGGTGCTCGCCGCCCTGGTGGTCCTGGACCGCCCGGACGCGCCGTCGCCAGCCGCCCCGGAGCTCACCGTCGGCCCGGACCACCTGGTCACGCTGCGCTGGCCGGACGGCCTGGTCACCGAGGTGGCGCTGCCCGCGTAGCGCCCGCGGGTCGGCCGGGCCCGCCCGAGGTCACGGGTCGTCGCTCGTGGTCACCGCGCCTTACGCGCCACGCGGTAGCGCAGGTAGACGACCTTCGAGTTGAAGGTGCGGGTCTCGACGAGTTCGAGGTCCACCCGGCGCTCGTGGTGGGGGAAGAACGGGATGCCACCGCCGACCAGCACCGGGTAGACCCTGATCCGGTACTCGTCGATCAGCCCCAACCGGGCCGCCTCGGCCGCCAGCGTCGCGCCGCCGATCGCGATGTCGCCCTCCCCCGGCTCGGCCCGCAACCGCGCGATCTCCTCCGCCAGCCCGTCGGAGGCCAGCCGGGCCTTGCCCCGCACCTCCGACAGTGTGGTGGAGAACACCACCTTCGGGAGCGCCTTCCAGAGCGCGGCCCACTCGAGCTGTGCGTCGTCGAGCGAGGGGTGCCGGGCGGGGTCCTCCCAGTACAGCATCGTCTCGTACAGCCGTCGCCCCAACAGGTGGGCGCCGAGCCCGCGGATCTCGTCGATCCAGGAGCGGAAGACCTCCTCGTCGGGCCCCGTCCAGTTGAAGTCGCCGTCCGGCCCGACGATGTAGCCGTCGAGGGAGACGTTCATCGAGTAGGTCACGCTGCGCATCGGAAGTCCTCTCGGTATCGGGTTCGCCAGTACGACCGCCGGACGCCGCGGAACTCATCGCGGCTCGCGGGCCTCGCCGGCGTCCCGTCCACACGCTCGACCCCATCCTTCTGTACCGATCGATGCGGAAGGTGGTACGGTTTCATTCAGTACCGACCGGTACCAAAATATGGGGAGTTCACGCGCATGGGACAGTTCGAAGGCAAGACCGCCGTCGTCACCGGCGGCAGCACCGGGATCGGCCTGGCGACCGCGAAGCGACTCGCCGCCGGGGGCGCGCACGTGTTCGTCACCGGCCGGCGCGCGGCCGAGCTGGAGAAGGCCGTCGCCGCCATCGGCAACGCCACCGCGGTGCCCGGTGACGTCCGCGTCGCGGCCGATGTGGATCGCCTGTACGAGCGGGTGCGGGAGCGCGGACAGGGCCTGGACGTGCTGTTCGCCAACGCGGCCATCAACCCGATCGCCACGCTGGAGGAGCTCACCGAGGAGATCCACGACGCGATCTTCGACATCAACGTCAAGGGCACCTTCCTCACCGTGCGGAAGGCACTCCCGGTGCTCAACGACGGTGCCTCGGTGATCCTCACCGCCTCCACCGCCGGCGAGGGGGGCGCCGCGGGCATGAGCGCCTACGGCGCGTCGAAGGCGGCTGTGCGGGCCTACGCGCGCGCCTGGGCCAGCGAGCTCGGCGGCCGCGGCATCCGGGTCAACGCGATCTCACCGGGGCCGGTGAACACCCCGTTGTGGGACGCGGCCTTCGGTGAGCGCGCCGGGGAGATGCTGGAGGCGGTCGCGGCCGGCCTGCCCCGCAAGCGGGTCGCCGACCCGGACGAGATCGCCGCCGCCGTGACCTTCCTCGCCTCCTCGGACAGCAGCTTCGTCTACGGCGCCAATCTCTACGTCGACGGCGGGCTCAACCAGATCTGAGCCGGACCACCCGCCACGGGGGTGTGGGCCGCCGGTGTCGGGATGCCCAGGTTGTCCCGGAGCGTGTGGCCCTCGTACTCGGCGCGCAGCGAGCCGCGTTCCTGGAGGAGCGGCACCACCGTGTCCACGAACTCGTCGAGGCCGCTCGGCACCAGGTGGGAGCCGAGGATGAAGCCGTCGGAGCCGTCCTGCTGCACGAACGCGTCGATGCGGTCGGCCACCTGGGCGGGCGTTCCGACGAACTCCGTCCTGCCGAAGACGTGGATGGCGAGGTCCCGCAGCGAATAGCCGCGCGCGGCGGCGAGTTCGCGCCACTCGGCGACGGTGGCGAACGGGTCCTGGTGCAGGACGGCCCGGCCCTGGATCACGCGGGGACCGGCCGGGTCCGGGTCGATGTCGGGCAGCGGTCCGTCCGGGTCGTAGCCGGACAGGTCACGGTTCCAGACGGACTCCAGCAGGATCTGGGCGGTCTGCCCCGTGACCTGCCGGCGGGCGATGTCCCGGTGCCGTTCGACGGCCTCGGCCTCCGTGTCGCCGAGCACGAAGGACGCCGAGGGGAGCACCTTCACGGAGCCCGGCGGCCGGCCGAGGCGGGTGGCCCTGGCCTGGATGTCGCGGTAGAACGGCTGGGCCTCGGCCAGCGTCCGGTAGGGGGAGAAGATCGCGTCGGCACCGGCGGCGGCGAAGTCGCGTCCCTGGGGCGAGACGCCGGCCTGCAGGATCACCGGGTGGCCCTGCGGGCCGCGCGGGGTGGTGAACCGGCCCTGGATGTCGAACTGTTCGCCGGAGAAGGCGAAGGAGCCGGCGTCCGGGTGGCGCAGGAAGGCGCCGCCGTCCCGGTCGGCGGCGATCGCGTCGGCCGGCCAGGAGTCCCAGAGTTGGCGGGCGGCGGCCAGGAACTCCCCGGCGCGCTCGTAGCGTTGCTCGCGGGCCAGGAAGCCGCCGCGTCGGAAGTTGCGGCCGGTGAACGCGTCGAAGGAGGTGACGACGTTCCAGCCGGCCCGGCCGCCCGACAGGTGGTCGAGGGAGGCGAGTTGGCGGGCCAGCTCGTATGGCTCGTTGAACGTGGCGTTGAGGGTGCCGACCAGGCCCAGGTGTTCGGTGACGGCGGCGAGCGCGGCCAGCACCGGGAGGGTGTCGGGGCGGCCGACGATGTCCTGGTCGAAGATCCTGCCCTGGCGCTCGCGCAGCGCCAGGCCCTCGGCGAGGAAGAAGAAGTCGAACCGGCCGCGTTCGGCGGTCGTGGCGACGTGCCGGAAGGTGGAGAACGCGATCTGGCTGCCGGCCGCCGGATCCGACCAGATGGTGTGGTGGTTGACGCCGCCGACGTAGGCGCCGAGTATGACCTGCTTCCGGGGCTTCGCTGGGGTGCTCACGGGACTCTCCGTTCTAGGAGCGGGCGGCGGCGTAGCGGTTGGCGGGGCGGCCGAGGCCGAGCAGGCCGCGCAGGGTGTCCGCCTCGTAGGCGGCGCGGAAGGCGTCCCGGCGCCGCAGCTCGGGCACCAGGTCGCGGACCACGGCGTCCAGGTCGTCGGGGAGCGCGGCGGGGCGCAGCCGGAAGCCGGTGAGCCCGGCCTCGCGCAACTCCAGGAGTCGGTCGGCGAGTTGGGCGGCGGTTCCGGTGACGATCGGGGCGTCGCTGGTGAACTCGGCGCCGGCCAGACCGTCGAGCCTGGCCCTGCGGTCCTCGGCCGCGGCCTGGGTGGCGCCGAGGAGCACCACCAGGTCGCCGAAGACGTGCACGGTCTCTTCGCCACGCCCGGCGGCCTGCTGCGCGGCGCGGATCTCACCGACGACGGCGCGCGCGTGGTCGGCGTCCCGAGGCGTGACGTGGACGACGTCGGCGGACCTGGCACCGAACCGGTAGGGCACGGAGGCGTGGCCGAGCGCGGTGACCAGCGGCTGCCCCTGCGGCGGCCGGGGCACGATGGAGGGGCCACGGACGCTGAACCAGCGGCCGACGAAGTCGACATAGTGCAGCTTGTCGCGGTCGACGAACCGCTCGGTGGCGGCGTCGCGGATCTCGGCGTCGTCCTCCCAGCTGTCCCACAGCCGCCGCACGACGGTGACGAAGTCCTCGGCCTCCGCGAACGCGTCGGCGATCTCGTCCGGCGAGGGGAGGCCGTCGGGCCCCGGCTCGGGGAGCGGGAGGACCCGGCGCCGCCCGAAGTGCGGGTTCTCCAGCGGCTTCGAGAGCTGCGCGCGCCAGCCGGCCCTGCCCTCGCTGACGAAGTCGAGGGTGGCGATCGCCTTGGAGACGTGGAAGGGCTCGGTGTGGGTGGTGGTGGCGGTCGGCACAAGACCGATGTGGTGGGTCAGCGGCGCCACGCGGGAGGCGATGAGGACGGCGTCGAGCCGGCCGCGGACCTGGTCGACGCGGTCGTCGTGCCGGTTGAGGTCGGTGGACTGGAGGGCCAGCGCGTCCTCGAAGGTGACGAAGTCGAGCAGCCCCGACTCGGCCGTGGCGACCAGGTCGGCCCAGTAGCGGGCGGTGAGCAGTTCCTCGGGGCGGGCGGTCGGCTCGCGCCAGGCGGCGGGGTGCCAGCCGGCGCCGTCCAGGGCGACGGCCAGGTGCAGGTGGCGTGCGGTGGTCATGGCGAGGTCTCGCTTCCTGGTCAGGTGGGGAACGCGAGTGCGGAAACGCGGGAAGCAGGGCCGGCGGGCAGGCCGGGAGGCCGCCGGGCGCGGCGGTGGGGAACGGGTGCGGCGGGCTCAGCTACAGAGGGAGCTGGCGGAGCGACGCAGATCGATGGGGAGGCGCCGGACGAGCGACGCCGTCGCCGGAGCGGGTCCGTGCATGGCGTGCCTCCTCACCCGGAACGCGGCGCGCCCGGCAGGGATCGCCGAGCGTCGTGACGTCGAAGCTAACAAGGGCACTTCGGGCTTGTCCATCCCGCCCGGGCCGGCCGGACCCATCCAGCACATCGAAGCCGATATTAAGAAAATCAATGTTACCGCGTTGATCGATTAAAAAAGTCAAGATAGAAATGAACTATGAGCTCGTCGCCGAGAGCAAGGGGGCCAGGGTGGACTGGCAGGAGCTGACGGATCTGACGCGTGGGCAGCCGTTCGTGGTCGAGCGGGTCCGGCTCGTCGGCAGTGGCGTCGCGGTCGAGGGGGAGTTCGAGCCACCGCAGTTGGCTCAACTCAGCGCCGACGACCAGGTGTTCGTCGCCGCGTTCGTGCGGGCGCACGGTTCGATCAAGGAGATGGAGCGGATCTTCGGGGTGAGCTACCCGACGGTCAAGTCCCGGCTGAAGCGGATCGCCGAGCAGCTCGACTTCGTGGACACGGACCCGGCGCCCACCGGCGCCGCCGATGTCGTCGACCGCCTGCGCCGGGGGGAGATCAGCGCCCGGGAGGCGCTGGCCGAGTTGGAGGGACCGCGGTGATCCCGTACCTGGTGACGGTGCGCCGTCGCCGGCCCGACGGGCGCTGGCGGCGGCTTCATGTCCCCGTTCCGCCGGCTCTGTTGCTGCTGTCACCGCTGCTGTTGCTCGCCGTGCTGGGCGGGTTGGTCGCCTGCCTCGTCTTCCGGATCAGCCCGGTGGGCGCGCTGCGCGGCGCCGGGCGGTTGCTGTGGGCGCTGCCCGGCACGCGGGTCGAGTTCGAGCAGGGCCCAACGGCCCTGCTGGTGTGCGTCAGATGAGTCGGAGAGCAGGAGTGGACAGTGAATGAGCAGCGCCGCCAGATCCTCGAGATGCTGGCCGAGGGCAAGATCACCGCGGACGAGGCCGAGCGGCTGATCGACGCGGTCGAGCGGGAGCAGCCGGAGTCGTCACCGCGAGCCGCGTCCCGCTCGAAAGCCCGACCCAAGTACCTGCGCGTGGTGGTGAACGCGGCGGACGACTCGGGCGGCGACGGGTCGAGCCGGATCAACGTCCGGGTCCCGCTACAACTGCTGCGCGCCGGGGTCCGGCTGACGACCCTCGTCCCTCCGCAGGCACTCAGCAAGGCCAACGCGGAGTTGCACAGGGCGGGGGTGCCGATCGACCTCACCGAGCTCAAGCCGCAGCACCTCGAGGATCTCGTCGACCAGCTCGACGAGCTCACCGTCGATGTCGACGACCCCGACACCACGGTGCGGGTCTTCTGCGAGTGACACCGCCCGGCCCGGGCTGGTTCCAGCCGATCGCCCCGGCCATCGAGACGCCGCGCGGCCCGGAGAGGGCCGCTCGGCGGCGGGACGGGCCGCCGTCCCCGGGGGGACGGCGGCCCGTCGCGCGCTCACGACCAGGGCCCGCCTACAGCTCGGCCGCGTACGGGTCCCAGCCCGCCGGCAGCGGCTCGGGGGCCGTCAGCGGGGCCGCGCCGGCCGTGTCGAGCCGGCGCGGCTCGCCGCTCTCCGCCGCCTCCGCGATCGCCGCCATCACCTTGAGCACGTGCAGCGCCAGCGCCCCCGAGGCCCGGTGCGGCACGCCCCGGCGCAGCGCCCGCGCCATGTCGAGAACGCCGAGCCCACGGCCGGCCGTCGAACCCTCCACCGGGAGCTCCACCCACTCCTTGGTGCCGTTGGTCAGCAACCGCAGTGGCCCCTCGAAGGTGTTGGGGTCGGGCAGGGCCAACGCGCCCTCGCTGCCGACGATCTCGATGGAGGTCCGCCAGATCGAGGAGTCGAAGCTGAACAGCGAGCTGGCGGTGACCCCGGAGGCGAACGTGAGGAGCGCCTGCACGTGGGTGGGCACGTCCACCGGGAACTCCTGCCCGGCCTTGGGCCCGGAGCCGACGACGCGCACCGCCCGCCCCCGCGCGCCGGTCGCGTACACCTCGGAGACCGGGCCGAACAGCGCCACCAGCGTGGTCAGGTAGTAGGGGCCGATGTCGAACAGCGGCCCGGCGCCCGGCTGGTAGAAGAAGGCCGGATCGGGGTGCCAGCCCTCGGGGCCCAGGCTCTGGGTGGCGGTCGCCACGCCGACCGGCGTGCCGATCCTCCCCTCCCGCACGGCGCGCAGCGCGGACTGGATGCCGGCGCCGAGGAAGGTGTCCGGCGCGCCGCCGAGCAGCAGCCCGCGCTCGGCCGCCTCGGCGAACACCTTCTCGCCCTCGGCGGGCGTCGCGGTGAACGGCTTCTCGCCGTAGACGTGCTTGCCGGCGCGCAGCGCCGCCGTGGCCACCTGGGCGTGCGCCACGGGCACGGTCAGGTTGACGACGATCTCCACCTCGTCCACGGCGAGCACGGTGTCGAGGTCGCCGGCCACCGGGACGCCGTGCTCGGCGGCGGCCGCCCGGGCGCGCTCCGCGTCCAGGTCGGCGATGCCGAGCACCCGGACGTCCGGGAAGCTGCCGAGGGTGCGCAGGTACTGTCCGCTGATGTTGCCGGCGCCGACGATGGCGACGCCCACGGGGCCTCCGGTCATGCCTCCCCCAGCCCGGCGAGGTAGGCGCGGCTGGCGGCCAGCGCGTCGAACAGGTCGGTGGCGCAGGAGTCGAGTTCCACGATCCGCTGCGCGCCGGGGGCCGCGGCCAGCACCTCGGGCACCGGCATCACCCCGGCCCCCACGGCCACGTGCGGCTCGTCCTTCACCGCGGGACCGTCCTTGACGTGCAGCGCCGTCACCCGGTTCCCGAGCCGGCCGAGCAGCGCCGGCACGTCGGCGCCGCCGACCGCGGCCCAGTAGGTGTCGATCTCCAACTCCACCTCGGGGGCGAGGAGTTCGGCCAGCAGCTCGATGGCGTGCCGGCCGTCGAAGACCGGCTCTATCTCCCACCAGTGGTTGTGGTAGCCGATCCGCAGCCCGTGCTTGGCCGCGTCCTCCGCGAGCCCGTTGAGCAGGTCGGCGGCCCTGGCTATCCCGTCCCGACCGGCGAAGTCCTCCTGCGGGATGCCGGCCGGCAGGATGGCCAGGTCGGTGCCGAGGGTGGCCACCGCCTCGAAGACCGGTGCCGTCTCCCCGTCGAGTAGCTGGATGGCGTGCGTCCCCGACACGGCGAGCCCGAGGTCGTCGGCGACCCGCCGGAAGCCCGCTGGGTCGTCGGTGGGGTTGAAGGGCTCGACCGCCGTGTAGCCGATCCCGGCGAGCCGCGCGAGCACGCCGTCCCGGTCGGCGGCGAGCGCGTCACGCACCGTGTAGAGCTGAACACCCAATGGTGTTGCCATGTTTGGAGTGCCTTTCGAGGCGTCCGATCTGCGTCCTTCACGAGGATGAATCGATTTACCGCCGCTGACAATCCCCCGCCGTCGAAGATCCTTCCCCCTCGACCACCGACCGAGTCACCGCCCGAGTCGCCGCACCTCGGCGTACGACGGCACGCCGGAACCGGCCGGCCGCCGGCCGTCCCGGACGGCGGTCGCGGCGTCCACGGCCGCGCCGAGGGCGGTGCGGTAGAGCAGCGAGCCGAGGCTGATCCGGCGCACGCCGAGGGCCGCCAACTCGGCGACGCTCGGGCCGGTCGGCGCGTACAGGACGTTCAACGGGGTGACGAGCAGGGACGTCAGCGCGGCGATCGTGTCCCGGTCCACCAGACCGGGCACGAACACGCCGTCCGCGCCGGCCTGTTCGTAGACGGCGAGGCGGGTCGCGGTCTCCGCCCGCTGGCGGCCGAGCCAGTGGGTGTCGGTCCGGGCGTTCACGAAGAGCTCGGGCACGGCGGCCTTCACGGCGGCGATCTTCGCCGCGTGCGAGGCCGGTGGGGCGAGTGTGCCGTCGGGGCGGCCGTCCTCGATGTTGATCCCGGCGGCGCCGGCCTCGCGCAGCCTCCGCGCCAGCTCGGCGACCTCCCCCGGGTCGTCGCTGAAGCCGCCCTCGACGTCCACGGTGAACAGTAACGAGCCACGGCCGAGGCGCCGGGCCAGCGCCAGGGTCTCCTCGGCGGTGACGCCCGCCCCGTCCGGCACCCCGGCCGCCGCGGCCACCCCGAGACTGGTGGTGCCGACGGCGGCGAAGCCGCGCGCCGCCAACGCGGCGGCCGAGGCGTGGTCCCAGGCGTTGGGCAGCAGCAGCGGCGCCCGCAGGTGGTGCAGTCGGGCGAAGGCGGTCATCGGGCGGCGCGTCAGGCCGTGGGTCAGCGCGAGGGCGTGGGCCCGGCCCGGGCAGACGCGGGGCGGGCCACCGAAGGTGAGCGGCGCGGGGTGCGCCCGGTTGGCGGTCGCGAGGTCCAGGAGCACCACGTCGCCCTCGGCGATCTCGCGGCCCGCGACCCGGGTGGCCCGGGCGGCGACGCGCCGCATGGTCCGCACCGGCGGGGTGTCCCTGAGGACCCGGGCCAGCGGCGCGTCGCCTCCGGCGGCGGCCTCGACCAGCGCGGCCGTCGCCTCGCACGCCTGGACCAGCAGCCCGACCCGGTTGGCCACCGCCTCCAGCTCCGCCTCGCCGGCCCCCGCGGGGGCCAACCGGTCCACCAGCCGGCCGACCGCCTCGTCGGCGGCCCGGTCCTGGCCGCCGAAGTAGCTTCCGGCCACCGCGACCACGTCCTCGGCCACCGCCTGGGGATCCGGCATCCCGAGGGCCCGGGCGAGCACCCGCACCACCCGGACGCGGGTCTCCCCCGCCCCCTCCTCCGCCGTGGCGGCCCGCAGCAACTCGGCGGGCTCGACCCGGGCCAGCTCCGCCGTCACCAGGGCGCGCCACCGCAGGTGCGCCTCGCCCGAGGCGAACCGGGCCACCGTGGCCCGCAACCAGCCGACGCTCGCCCCGACCGCCCCCTCACCCGCGGGCCGTTGCGGAACCAGCGCCGGGTCGGCGAGCGCCGCCGACACGCCCGCGTGGTCATGGATCTCGTGCACTCCGCCTGTCATGCCCCGACGCTAGGCGCCGAACGGTTCGGCGCCCGCCGAACCATGCCCGCCCCCGCCGCGGCGGGGGCCGGCGCGGCACGTCCGCTCAGCGCCGTTTCGCCGTGCTGCCGCGTGGCACCAGCGTGGTGGCCAGCTCGGTTCGCGGGCTCTCGACGTCCTCACCCGCGATCAGCCGGGCGAGGGTGCGGAGGGCCGCGCCGCCCATCTCCTTGAGGGGTTGGCGCACCGTCGTCAGGGGCGGGGTGACCCAGCGGGCCTCCGGCAGGTCGTCGAAGCCGACGACGCTGACGTCGTCCGGCACCCGGAGACCGGCCTCGGCGAGGGCCTCGTAGCCGCCGATCGCCATGTGGTCGGAGCAGACGAACACCGCGGTCGGCGGTTCCGGCAGGTCGATGAGCGCCCGCACCTGGGCGCGGCCGCTGGCCCGGTCGTAGGTGCCGTGTCGCAGCAGTTCGGGTGGGGCCTCCGCGCCGGCCGCCGACATCGCGGAGCGGTAGCCGGCGATGCGGGCCCGGGCGAAGAGGTGCCCGGGAGGGCCGGTGACCAGGCCGATCCGCCGGTGGCCCTGGTCGAGCAGGTGGCTGGTCGCCTCGTAGGCGCCCGACCAGTTGGTGGTGCCGACGGACCACACGCCGGGCGGCGGGTCGCTGAGCGGATCGATGACGACGCAGGGGATCCGGGCCCGCGCCAGTCGCCGCAGCTGGTCCTCGGTCGGCTCGGCGAGGCCGACGACCACGCCCGAGCTGCCCCGCTCCAGCGCGCGGTCCACCCAGTCGGGGCCGCGGCCCTCCGCGCGGGCGACGGAGATCACCACGTGCAGTCCCGCGTCGTGGGCCGCGGCCTCCATGCCGCTGGCGACGCTCGCCGGCCAGGAGCCGTCGATCCCGCCGAGCACCAGATCCACGGTGCGGGGGCCGGGCGCCGCCGGCTCGGTGGCGGGCGCGCCGCGGCGCACGTACCGGTTCCTGCGGAGCACGGCGTCGACCCGGGCGCGGGTGTCGGCGGAGACGTCGTCCCGGCCGTTGAGGACCTTGGAGACGGTGGAGACCGACACCCCGGCCGTCTCGGCGATCTGGGCGAGGGTGAGGCGCGCCGCCCGGCCATCGGTCATGAGTCCGCCTCCGCTGGGTGCCGACAGTTTTCGAAACACCCACCCTAGGCCCTCACGCTCTTTCGGCCCCTCGGCCCGCCCCAGCCTCCCTTGACAGGCCGCGCCCCGCGACCTAGCTTGGCTGCCGTTTGTTGCGAAAACTAGGCCCGGTGTTGGCGAAATTTTTTTCGGCGGCCCGGGCAGGACCGGAGTGAGGCCATGTCGTCGCCCGTCTCCCCCCTGCGGGTCACCGTCTGGAGCGAGGGCCGTCACGAGCAGCGGGACGAGAAGGTCGCCCGCCTGTACCCGAAGGGCATGCACGCGGCCGTCGCCGAGGGCGTGACCGAGCACCTCGGCGCCGCGGCCACGGTGCGCACCGCCACCCTGGACGAGCCGGAACACGGCCTGACCGAGGAGGTGTTGGCCGAGACCGACGTGCTGACCTGGTGGGGCCACATCGCCCACGGCGAGGTGGCGGACGAGGTCGTGGACCGGGTGCACCGGCACGTGCTGGCCGGGATGGGCCTGATCGTGCTGCACTCGGGGCACTGGTCGAAGATCTTCACCCGGCTGATGGGGACCACCTGCACGCTGCGCTGGCGCAACGGCAGGGACCGCGAGCTGGTGTGGACGGTCGCCCCCTCGCACCCCATCGCGGCCGGCGTGCCCCACCCGATCGTCATCGAGGAGCAGGAGATGTACGGGGAGTTCTTCGACATCCCGGCCCCCGACGAGCTGGTGTTCGTGAGCTCCTTCTCCGGCGGCGAGGTGTTCCGCAGCGGCTGCACGTTCCGGCGCGGCCACGGGAAGATCTTCTACTTCAGCCCCGGCGACCAGGACTACCCCGTCTACCACCACCCGGACGTGCGCCGCGTCATCGCCAACGCCGTCACCTGGGCCGCGCCGGCCGCGCCCCGCACCACCCCGACGCTGGTCCGCAGCGAGACCGGCTGGTTCGAGGACGAGGGCGGCCCCGCGTGACCGGCCCCCGCTTCCGCGCCCTCCCGGCCGACGGCGACCCGCTGCGGGTCCTCCTCGTCGGCGCCGGCGGGATGGGCCGGGCCTGGCTGGGCACCGTCGCCGCCTCGCCCGACGTCACGCTGGTCGGCGTCGTCGACCTCGACCCGGACGCGGCCACGGCGGCGGCCGACGGCGTGCCGGGCGCCGTCGCCGGCACCGACCTGGCGGCGGTGGCCGCCGCGTCCGGCGCGCAGGCCGTCATCAACGTGACGACGCCGGCCGCCCACCTGCCGGTCACCCTCCAGGCCCTCGGGCTCGGCCTGCCCGTGCTGGGCGAGAAGCCGGCCGCCGCCTCGGTCGCCGAGGCGCTCCGGCTCGCGGCGGCGGCCGAGCTCGCCGGCCAGCTGTTCATGGTCAGCCAGTCCCGCAGCCACGACCGCCACCTGCGGCGCTTCCGCGACCAGGCCCGCCGGCTCGGCCCGCTCGGCGTCCTCACCACGGAGTTCTTCCTCGCCCCGCGCTTCGGCGGCTTCCGCGACGCCATGGCGCACCCGCTGCTCCTGGACATGGCGATCCACCCCTTCGACGCCGCCCGCTACGTCCTCGACGCCGAACCCGTCTCGGTCTACTGCCAGGAGTACAACCCGTCCTGGAGCTGGTACGCGGGCGACGCGGCCGCCACCGCCGTCTTCGAGATGACCGGCGGCGTCCGCTACGTCTACACCGGCAGCTGGTGCAGCCCGGGGCTCGAGACCTCCTGGAACGGCGGCTGGCGGCTCAGCGGCGCCCACGGCACCGCCACCTGGGACGGCGAGGGACCGCCCCGGTCGTCGCTCGACCCGGCGCCGGAACCGGCCGACGACGGGGCGCCGGGCGGCATCGCCGGCGCGCTCGCCGCCTTCGTCCACGCCCTGCGCACCGGCACCCCGCCGCGCGGCGAGATCCACGAGAACCTGCTGAGCCTCGCCATGGTCGACGCGGCCGTGCTCTCCGCCCGCACCGACCGCCGCGTGCTGGTGGCCGAACTCCTCGACGCCGCCCACCGCGAGGCCCTGGCGGCCGCGGGCCCCGAGCGAGAGGCGCTCAGCTCCTGGCCGTCCGCGCGTACCCCGCAATGAGCCGGCTCGCCGCCAGGTACGCTCGGCGCCCCCGGCGGCGGGCGACACGGCGGTGACCCACGAGGGTGCGAGATCACGGCCGACCGCCCCTACCTCTGTTCGACTCCTCATGCTCTCCGCCACGGGCACGAGCCCCCCGTGCTGCTTCTGCGCTCTTGACGCCCTCCGCTGCGCTCGGTGACTGTCGTGCATGGCCCTGCAACTCTCTCGGAAGGCGAGGGCATCCATGGCTCTCCGGTTCATCGGGATCGACCCGAACACCAACGGCGGCAACTGCCCGGGGGTATGGATCGACGACGTGAAGAAGGAAGTGCTCTTCCAAAGCTGGAAACCCGACGCCGAGACGGAGGCGGCCTGCGCCGAGAACAGTCCGCTTCCGTCGTCGGAGGGTGTCGTCCGCCTCCCCTACCGCATGATCCAGCTCATCAGGAAGGCGTGTGATGAAGCCGAAGGCCCCCAGCTTCGATGAACTGCTGGCTTCCGCCCGGCACTCGGCCGTTCACCTGGAGATGAGGGACACGTATGCCGTGCTCGAGGAAGAGGAGGACCTGGCACTCTGGCACGCTGGCAAGTGGACCCACGATCACGCACGCGACGCCCTCGCCGACTGGTTCGCCCTGGTCTCTCGGACGGTCGGGCGCGGCGTTACCGTCCGCAGGGCGCGTATCGTCTCCGAGCCGGTCTCCGAGTACGTCAGGTTCGAGCATTTCACGACGCCACTGAACATCGAGGCCGGCGAGGATGTCCGCTGGCTGCCGCGCCGCCTGGCACTTGACATCCCCCTGCCGGCCGCCGACTTCTGGCTCATCGACGCTCGGCTCGTCCGCTTCAACCTCTTCTCGGGCGACGGTGACGCGGTCGAGCCCGTACTGAGCGACGACCCGACCGTCGCCTCGCTGTGCGCATCGGCCTTCGAGGCCGTGTGGCAGAAGGCTATTGTGCATGAGGACTACTACGTCTAGCCGCTCATCCCCCACGTCCGGACAGTCAACTCCATGCCCGTCTCCCCCTCGTCGAGCGTTCAGGAGGCCCACAAGGCCGTCGCCACCCGCCTCGGACACCTCCGCCGCGACGCCGGTCTCACCGGACGTGAACTGGCCATCCGATGCGGGTGGCACCCCGCGAAGGCGTCGCGCATCGAGAACGCCAGAACCCGCCCGTCGGACGCGGACATCGGCGCCTGGTGTCGGGCCTGCGGTGCCGAGGACCAGATCGCCGATCTCATCGCCGCCTCCCGCACCGCGGATTCCATGTATCGCGAGTGGCGCCACCTGCAGGGCACGGGACTGAAACGCAACCAGACGTCGGTCGTGCCGTTGTACCAACGCACCCGGCACATGCGGGTGTACTGCTCCAACGTCGTCCCTGGCCTGTTGCAGACACATGGCTACGCGGAGGCGCTGCTCGCCACCATCGCCGAGTTCGAAGGCACGGTGAACGACGCGACCGAGGCGGCGACGGCACGTGTCGAGCGTTCAAAGGTGCTGTACGACGGCACGAAACGCTTCGCCCTCCTCATGGAGGAGGATGTCCTCTACTTCCCTTTCGGCGATGCCGAGACGATGGCTGGTCAGCTCGGCTACCTGCTGACCGTGATGGCGCTGCCGACCGTCTCGCTGGGAGTGATTCCACGGACGGCGCCCCGACACATGTGGACACTCGAAGGCTTCCTGGCCTTCGACGACGCCCAGGTACAGGTCGAGACGCTGTCGGCAAACATCAACATCACCGCTCCGAGCGAGATCCGGCTGTATCTGCGAGCGTTCGAGCGCCTGTCCGGAATAGCCGTACATGGGGCAAGAGCCCGGGCGCTCATCCTGGACGCCATGGCCACGTTCGGGTGAACGTCAGCAATCTCGTGCAATATCCTCGCCGGCCGCGCACGCCTCTCCTAACGTGCTTGACACGGGCCCGTACCAACCAACCCTCGCACCTCCACACACCCAAGCCGGAGGCGAAAAGCACATGGGCACAGCCGTCGAAACGAAACCCCTGACCCGCGACCCTCAGATCATCCTGAACGCGCTTCGGGACCGCGTTCCCCACCTCATCACCGATGTCGGCGTCGACAGCCTCTGGGAGCGGGAAGTGCGCCTACTGCTCCGCGACAGCGTCGCCGTCCGGAGCCTCGCCGAACGCATCCTCGGCCAGGGCGTCGCGTATCTCGTCACCGCGATGGAGAACCCGGGCGTCGACATGGGAGTCGGCTACACCGTGGACCTCGGAGTCCATCAGATCATCCTCGACACGCCCCTCTACTTCGCCTTCTGCGACGAGTACAACCGAGGGGTTTACAAACACCACGCGCCGCTGATCGAGCGCCGGCGCGACGGCACCGTGCTGCGCACCGCCGAACTGCTTCGCAGGAGCGGCTTCGCGGTCGACGAGGAACTGTGGTCGGTGGACGCCTCCGACTGCTCACCCTGCGACAACCAGGTGCCCGACAGCCACTGATCCGATCCCCCGACGGTGTCCTGTCACCTCCAGTGAGAGACGTGGCAGGACACCGCCCCCATCGCCAAGGAAGCGTCTTGCCCGCCGAGCACAACATCGACCACGAACGTGAACTGTGGGACGCCTACGCCAGAAGCACCACGAGCAAGGTGTTCGACGCCGATCCCGACTTCGGCTGGACGCAGTACGCCGGGCACGGGCCGGGCCCCGAACTCCTCGGCGAACCGACGACCGTCCTGGAGATCGGCTGTGGCACGGGCCGGGCCCTCGCCTACCTGGCACGGCAAGGGATCAAGGCGACGGGAGTCGACCTGTCACCGGTCATGATCGAGAACGTCACCGAGCGCTGGGCACCGCTGGGCGCTCGGTTCGTGTGCTCCGAGGTCCTGGAACACCTACGGAGCAGCACCGAGACCTACGACGCCATCTACTCGATCTTCGGCGCCATCTGGTTCACCGATCCCGCGGAACTCCTACCGCTCGTCGCTGAACGCCTCAACCCCGGAGGGGTGCTGGTCTTCTCCCAGCCCCCGGCCATCCCGGGCGCCTACGGCCCGCAGGGCATGTACAAGGGCGGCTTCGCCGGCAGGGCGAGGTATACGTATCGCTACAGCTACACGCCGAGGAAGTGGGAGAGGCTACTCCTGAGGGCCGGCTTCCGCACCGCCGAGGCCCAGCTGCTTGACGCGCCCACCCCCGGCCATATCGGGACGCTGATCGTCCGCGCGGCGAAGGGCCGAACCTGATCTCTCCCAGGCCGGCATCGAGACGAGCTCATCCATCCCGCGTCCCGCCCCCTTCAGGAACGTGCGTTCTGGTCATCCTTGAGGTGAGTGACAAAGGTGGACCAGCCGCGCCGGTGAAGGTAAACGCGCCCCTCGCACGGTCCTTGGAGTCTCGAATGGCTATGCCGTTGTCGCCGAGCCGCCGGATCTCAACGCACATCCGTTGAGGTCTCGCGCCAGCCACGTTGCCGAAGCCGCTCGCCGCTGGGATCTCCGCGCGGCGCCCGCCAGCGCTGCGCGGCGGATTTCATGTTCCGTTCGCACGCGTTCATCGAGCCTTCTGACATCGGCGGATCCGCTTCGGATGTTGAAGCCGTGTTACACCGGCCCCACGTCGGAAACTCCCGCCCGTGCACGTCGTTGACCGTTCGCCCAGGTGTTCGCTACTTTCTCGGACATGCGGACCTTCGCCCAGCTCAGCCAGCGGCGCGCCGTCGATCTGATGCGCGTCGCCACCGCCATGTGTCGCTGATCTCTTCTTCTCCGCGTATTTCCCCCCCACGGATCCTCCCTTTCCGGCGACGCCGCGTTTCCGCCGCGTTCTCGCCGGCGTTCGGCTGTTCACGCACACGATTCCCGGGAACCACCATGCCCAGATTTGGACCCATCGCGCTCGCCGCCGCCCTCGTCGCTCCGCTGCTGCTCGCCGGCTGCGCCTCCGACGACGCGGAGGGCGGCGCGAGCGACGAGGAGTTGGCCGCGGCGGAGATTCCAGCGACCGTCGATCCCGAGACGACCCTGACCATCGGCACCCCGGAGGCGCAGGTCGCGCTGGAGCTGTCCGGGCTGATCGACGAGATCCCGTTCACCGTGGAGTGGGCCAACATCAGCGGCGGGCCGCAGTGCTCCGAGGCGTTCCGGGCCAACGCGCTGGACGTGTGCTCGGCGGCCGAGATCCCGTCGATCCACGCGCACTGGACGGGGCTCGACACCAAGCTGGTGGCGACGCAGTTCCGGCAGGACCCGGTCGAGCACCCGATCTACCAACTCGGCGTCGCGCCGGGCGCGGACGTCGACTCGCTGGAGGACCTGCGCGGCAAGCGCATCGCGTTCAGCCCCGGGCAGGCGCAGGGGGCGCTGGTCCTGCGGGTGTTGGACGCGGCGGGCCTCACCACGGAGGACGTGGAGCTCGTGGAGATCCCCAGCACCGGGGATGTGTACCCCACGGCGCTCGGCAACGGCGAGGTGGACGTGGCGCCGCTCGGCGGCGTCAACATCCGTCGCTACCTGGAGCAGTACGGGCCGGACGGCGGCACCACCTTCCACCACGGGCTGCGCGACGACCCGACCCACCTGTGGGTGCCGACGTCGGCCGTGAGCGACCCACAGAAGGCGGCGGCCATCCGGGAGTTCATCGGCCTCTGGGCGCGCGCGCTGACCTGGGCCGACGAGCATCCCGAGGAGTGGATCCAGGGCTACTACGTCGAGGACCAGGGGCTGAGCACCGAGGACGGCGAGTACCTGGTCGAGCAGAACGGGCACCCGGAGTTCCCGGCCGACTGGTCGGGCGCCATCGAGCGGCAGCAGCAGACCATCGAGCTGCTGGCCGCCGAGCTCGACCGCGAGTCGTTCGACGCCGGGACCCTGTTCGACCGGCGCTACGAGACGGTGGCGGCCGACGCCATCGCGGACGCGGAGGGTGGTGGGTCGTGACGGCGACCGAGATCCCGACGGCCACGCCGCGGGCGGCCGAGCCGCCCCCGGCGCCCCGGCGGCGCAGGCGGCGGCTCGGGCCCGGGCGACCCATCCGCTACGGCTGGGCCGTCGGACCGCTGCTGCTGCTCCTTATCTGGTCGGTCGGCTCGGCCGCGGGCTGGATCGACGAGCGGAACCTGTCGGCGCCCTGGGAGGTGGTGACGACCGCCCAGGAGCTGATCGAGGACGGCCGGCTCCAGGAGAACCTGTGGACGTCGGCACAACGCGCCCTGGCCGGGCTCGGGTTCGGGGTGGCGGCCGGCCTGGTGCTGGCCGTGATCGCCGGGTTGAGCCGGCTCGGCGAGGGGGTGATCGACGGCCCCGTGCAGATCAAGCGGTCCATCCCGTCGCTGGCCCTCATCCCGCTGCTGATCCTGTGGTTCGGCATCGGCGAGACCATGAAGATCGTCACCATCACCCTCGGCGTGCTGGTCCCGATCTACGTCCACACCCACAACGGGCTGCGCACGATCGACAGTCGCTATGTCGAGCTGGCCGAGACCGTGCGCCTCGGCCGGGTCGCGTTCCTGCGGCACGTGGTGCTGCCGGGCGCGCTGCCGGGCTTCCTGCTCGGCATGCGGTTCGCCGTCACCAACGCCTGGCTCGCCCTGGTGGTGGTCGAGCAGGTCAACGCCACCAGCGGCATCGGCTACATGATGGAGCTGGCGCGTACCTACGGACAGACCGACGTGATCATCGTGGGCCTGGTGGTCTACGGCCTGCTCGGGCTCGTCTCCGACGGCCTGGTGCGGCTCGTGCAGAGGAGGGCGCTGTCATGGCGACGCACGCTGGCGGACTGAAGGACGGCCTGAAGGGCGGCCTGACGACCGGGGCCGCGGTCCGGATCGAGGGCCTGGTCCGGGCGTTCGGGGACCGGCGGGTGCTCGACGCGCTCGACCTGACCGTCGCTCCGGGCGAGTTCGTGGCCCTGATCGGGCGCAGCGGCTCGGGCAAGAGCACCCTGCTGCGGGTGCTGGCCGGCATCGACCACGACGTGACCGGCTACCAGCGCCTGGACGCGCCCGAGAACGTCTCGGTGGTCTTCCAGGACGCCCGACTGCTCCCGTGGAAGCGGCTGTTGGAGAACGTGACGCTGGGCCTCGACGGTCCTGACGCGACCCGGCGGGGCCGCACCGCGCTGGCCGAGGTCGGCCTCGCCGGCCGGGAGCGCGCCTGGCCGGTGGAGTTGTCGGGTGGCGAGCAGCAGCGCGTGGCGCTGGCCCGCTCGCTGGTGCGGGAGCCGGAACTGCTGCTGGCCGACGAGCCGTTCGGCGCGCTGGACGCGCTGACCAGGATCCGGATGCACGCGCTGCTGCGGCGGCTGTGCGAGGCGCACCGCCCCGCGGTGCTGCTGGTCACGCACGACGTGGACGAGGCGATCGCGCTCGCCGACCGGGTCCTGGTGCTGGACGCGGGCCGGATCGCCGCCGACCTGCCGATCACGCTGCCCGCGCCGCGCGCGCCGGGCAGCCCCGCGTACGCGGCGCTCCGTGCCGACCTGCTGGCCCGCCTCGGGGTCGACGTCGAGCCGGCGGACGCCGACGGGCCGGACGCGGACCGGGGCGGCGTCGAGCCGGCGGAGGGCGGGACACCATGACCGGGACCGCCGAACGCCGGTTGCGGCTCAACCTGTTCATCTACCCGGGCGGCCACCACGAGGCGGCCTGGCGTTACCACGGCTCACGTCCCGACCGGCTTTTGGACATCGGCCTCTACCAGGAGCTGGCCCGCCGCGCCGAGGCCGCCACGCTGGACGCGGTGTTCCTCGCCGACGGGCCCTCGCTGCCGGACAACGTGCGCTACGCCAGCCGGTTCCGCCTGGAGCCGTTCACCTGGCTGGCGGCGGTGGCGGCCGTCACCAGCCGGATCGGGCTGATCGCGACCGCCTCCACCACCTACACCGAGCCGTACAACCTGGCCCGGCTCTTCGCCTCGCTCGACCACCTGAGCCGGGGCCGCGCCGGCTGGAACATCGTCACCACGGGCGCCCCGCAGGCGGCGGGGAACTTCGGCCTCGACGCGCACCCGGTGCACGCCGAACGGTACGACCGGGCACGGGAGTTCGTCGACGTGGTGACGAAGCTGTGGGACAGCTGGGAGGACGAGGCGCTGATCGCCGACCAGGCGTCGGGCGTCTTCGCCGACACCGACCGGATCCACCCGATCGACCACGAGGGCCGGCACCTGAGGGTGCGGGGCCCGCTCAACACGCCGCGCACCCCGCAGGGCCGCCCGGTCTACGTGCAGGCCGGCTCATCCGAGGACGGTCGCGGCTTCGCGGCCCGCTACGCCGAGGCGGTGTTCACCGCGCACCAGACGCTCGGTTCGGCGCGGGACTTCTACGCCGACCTCAAGCGGCGCGCGGCGGCGCTCGGTCGTGACCCCGACCGGGTGCTGGTGCTGCCGGGCATCAGCCCGTTCATCGGCTCGACGGAGGCGGAGGCACGGGCGCTGCGGGACGAGTTCAACGAGCTGACCCAGCCCGAGTACTCGCTGCAACTCCTCGAACGGCTGCTCGGCGTCAGGTTCGATGTCGCCGACCTCGACCGGCCGGTGCCGCGCGAGGCGATCGACACCGGCGGGGAGCGTGGCGCGTCCAGCCGCTTCCAGCTGATCGTCGACGTCATCGAGCGGGAACGCCCCACGCTGCGGCAGCTGTTGCACCGGCTCGCGGGGGCACGCGGCCACTGGGTGGTGGCCGGCACGCCCGAGCAGGTCGCCGACCGGATCGAGGAGTGGTTCACCGGCGGCGCCGCCGACGGCTTCAACGTCATGCCGCCCTGGCTCAGCGGCGGCTTCGACGTGTTCGCCGACGAGGTGGTGCCGATCCTGCGCCGCCGGGGCCTGTTCCGCACCGAGTACACCGGCACGACGCTGCGCGACCACTACGGCCTCCCGCGGCCGCGTAGCACGTTCGCCGGCCGGCGCGCGCCGCTGTCGACCACGGCGGCGCCCGCGCCCTGACCGGCCCGGGCGGCGGACGACCGCCCGGGCCGGCGGCCGGCCACCGATCCCCTCCGGTGTGCCGGCCGCCCACTCATCCGACGCAGCGAAAGGGTGTGCCATGTCCGCGCGGCCCGTGCCACTGTCCGTTCTCGACCTGGTGCCGATCAGCTCCGGCTCCACGGCCTCGGCCGCCCTCGCCAACACGGTCGATCTGGCGCGCCGCGCCGAGGAGTTCGGCTACCACAGGTACTGGATCGCCGAGCACCACCTGGCGCCCGGGGTGGCCGGCTCCCAGCCGGCGCTGGTGATCGCGCTGGTCGCCGGCGCGACGCGGCGGATCAGGGTCGGCTCGGGCGCCGTGCAGCTCGGCCACCAGACCGCGCTGTCGGTCGTCGAGCAGTTCGGCCTCGTCGACGCGCTGCACCCGGGGCGGATCGACCTGGGGCTCGGCCGTTCCGGACACCGCAAGCCGCCGTCGTACGGCGCCCGCCCGCCGGCGCCCCGGGCCGCACCGGCCGAGGCCCGCCGCGTCGGCACGCTGCTGATCCCGCGGCCGTTCGACCCGGCCGGGCTGCTCGACTCGCCCCGCTTCCGGCTCCACCAGGAGCTGCTCTTCCCGCCGGGCGCGGAACCCCGGGACTACGCCGCGCAGGTGGACGACATCCGGGCCCTGCTGGCCGGCGACTACCGCTCCCCCGAGGGCCTGGCCGCGCACGCCGTGCCCGGCGAGGGCGCGGAGGTGCAGTTGTGGATCCTGGGCAGCAGCGCCGGCGAGAGCGCCCGGGTGGCCGGCGAGCGCGGGCTGCGCTTCGCCGCCAACTACCACGTCAGCCCCGGCACCGTGCTGGAGACGGTGGCCGCCTACCGGGCGGCGTTCCGCCCCTCGGCCGACCTCGACCGGCCGCACGTGCAGGTCTCGGCCGACGTGGTGGTGGCGCCGGACGACCACACCGCACGCGAGCTGGCCGCCGGCTACGGCCCCTGGGTGCGGAGCATCCGCGCCGGCGGCGGCGCGCGCCCGTTCCCGGCCCCCGGCGAGGTCGGCGGCGAGCCGTGGACGGAAGCGGACCGGGCGCTGGTCGCCGACCGCGTCGACACCCAGTTCGTCGGCTCCCCGGAGCGGGTCGCGGGGCTGCTGCGCGAGCTGCGCGACGCCACCGAGGCCGACGAACTGCTGGTCACCACCATCACCCACGACCACCGCGACCGGGTGCGCTCCTACGAGCTGCTGGCGTCGGCATGGGCGGAGCTGGGCGCGTGAGCGCCCCCACCGCCCGCCCGGCCTCGGTGGAACTGCGCGGCGTGGCACGGCACTTCGGCGACCACCGGGTGCTGTCGGGCGTCGACCTGACGATCGCGGCCGGCGAGACGGTGGCGCTGCTCGGCGCCTCGGGCTCCGGCAAGTCCACGGTGCTCCGGCTGATCGCGGGGCTCGACCGGCCGAGCGCGGGCGAGGTGCTGGTGGACGGCGCTCCCGTGCGGCGGCCCCACCAGCGGGCGGCGGTCGTCTTCCAGGACGCCAGGCTGCTGTCCTGGCGCGGCCTCGCCTCCAACGTGGCCTTCGGCCTGCCGCCCGGCACCCCGCGGCACCGGCGGGCGGCCGAGGTCGCGTACTGGCTGGGGGTGGTGGGCCTGGCCGACTACGCCGGGCACCGGCCGAGCCAGGTGTCCGGCGGCATGGCGGGGCGCGCCGCGCTGGCCAGGGCGCTGGCGCGGCGCCCCGGGGTGCTGCTGCTCGACGAGCCGTTCGCGGCGCTCGACGCGCTGACCAGGCTGCGCATGCAGGACCTGCTGGACGAGGTCCAGCGGGCCCAGGGCACCACGGTGCTGCTCGTCACCCACGACGTGGACGAGGCGCTGCGGCTGGCCGACCGCGTGCTGCTGCTCGGCGACCGGCCGGCCTCCGTTGTCGCCGCCCTCGACGTTCCGGCGCCGCGTCCGCGCGCCCACGACGACCCCACGCTGCCGCCGCTGCGCGGTGAACTCCTGCGCCGGCTCGGCGTGTCCGACCACCGCTCCGCCTCCCGGGAAGCCCTGCGATGACCACAAGCACCCGCCTCGGCCCCGCCGCCGTCTCCGCCGTCCTGCTGCTCGCCGTCACCGGCTGCGTGGCGGGCGAGGACTCCGGCGGCGGCTCGGGCTCCGACGGCGCGTCCGTCGAACTCCGCCTGGACTGGGCCTACTACAACCCCGAGTCGCTCGTCATCAGGGAACAGGGTTGGCTGGAGGACGAGTTGGCCGACCAGGACGTGACCGTCAGCTGGTTGCAGTCGCTCGGCAGCAACAAGGCCAACGAGAACCTGCGGGCCGGCGCGGTCGACTTCGGCTCGACGGCCGGCACCCCGGCGCTGCTCGCCCGCGCCAACGGGACCGAGCTGCGCACCGTCAGCGTCTACAGCCAGCCGGAATGGTCGGCGATCGTGGTGCCGGCCGACTCGGACATCGACTCGGTCGCTGAGCTCGCCGGCCGCCAGGTGGCCGCCACCCGGGGCACCGACCCGTACTTCTTCCTGCTCCAGGCGCTGCGCGAGGCCGGGCTCGACGCCGCGGACGTGTCCGTCGTCAACCTCCAGCACCCGGACGGCAGGACGGCGTTGGAACGCGGCCAGGTCGACGCCTGGGCCGGCCTCGACCCGTACACCGCGCAGACCGAGCTGGAGGCCGGCTCCCGTCTCGTCTACCGCAACCTGGACTTCAACTCCTACGGCTTCCTCAACGTGTCGGAGGAGTTCCTCGACGCCCACCCCGAGCTGGTGCAGACGGTGGTCGACGCCTACGAGCGGGCCCGCGCCTGGATCCTCGACCACCCGGACGAGGCGGTCGACATCCTGGCCGAGGCCGCCGGCGTCTCCACCGAGGTCGCCGAACGCCAGCTGCTGGACCGCACCCGGCTCGACATCTCCCCGGTGCCGGGCGACGAGCACCGCGCGGTCCTGGAACGCGTGGCACCGCTGCTGGTCGCCGAACGCCAGGTGCCCGACGAGGAGTCCGTGACCGAGGCCCTCGACACCCTCTTCGCGCCGGAGTTCGCGACGGCGGCGGCGGACCGTTGAGCCGTCGTCTCGCGCGCGCCTCGGCCGGGCTGCTGATCCCCCTCCTGCTGCTGCTCGCCTGGCAGTCGGCCGCCGCCTCCGGCGCCTACACGCGCGCCCAACTGCCGCCGCCCGGCGACGTGTGGCGCGCGTTGGGCGACCTGCTGGCCCACGGCGACCTGCGGCACCACGTCGCGATCAGCGTGCAGCGGGTGCTGATCGGTTTCTCGATCGGCACGGTGGCCGGTCTGCTGCTCGGCGGCCTGGTCGGCCTCTCCCGGCCGGCCCGCGCCCTCCTCGCGCCCACGGTGGGCGCGCTGCGCGCCGTGCCCTCGCTGGCCTGGGTGCCGCTGCTGCTGCTCTGGCTCGGCATCGGCGAGTCCCCGAAGCTCACCCTGGTGGCGATCGGCGCCTTCTTCCCCGTCCACACGACGGTCGCCTCGGCCCTCGACCACGCCGACCGCCGCCTGGTCGAACTCGGCCACGCCTACGGCCGGACGGGCCCCGCCCTGCTCGCCCAGGTCCTCCTCCCCGCCGCGGCCCCCGCCGTCCTGTCCGGCGTCCGGCTCGCCCTGGCGCAGAGCTGGCTCTTCCTGGTGGCCGCCGAGCTGATCGCCTCCTCGATGGGCCTCGGCTACCTGCTGATCGACAGCCAGAACACCGGCCGCACCGACGTGCTGCTGCTGACCATCGTCCTGCTCGCCCTGCTGGGCAAGGCGAGCGACGCGCTCCTCGGCCTGGCCGAGCGCCGGGTCAAGCTGCGGTGGGGCTGAGCCCCAGCAGTTCGCGCGCCACGATGTACCCGGAGGCGCCGTTGACGCCGTGGCCCGGCCAGGTGGCGGCGCCGAGGGTGTAGAGGTTCGGCACCACCGTGCGGTGCGAGGGCTGGGCGGGCAGGGGCCGCAGCAGGTAGCTCTGGGCCAGCTCGTGGCTGCCGCCGTAGGGGTCGCCGGGGCCGCAGTTCGGGTTGAACCGGGCCAGGTCGTCGGGCCCGATCACGTACCGGCCGAGGATCGCGCCCGGCAGGTTCGGCGCGTGCCGGCCGGCCAGCGCGATCACCCGGTCGGCGAACGCCTCCTTGATCCCGGTCGTCCAGCCCGCGTCGCCCACCTCGATCTCGCCCGCCGCGTCGCCGCGCGGGCGCAGCGGCACGTCGAGGATCTGCAGGCGCGCCACCGCCGCTCCCGGTGGGCAGCGGGACGGGTCGGCGACGGAGGGGGTGTCGAGGGAGATCGTCGGCTCGGCCGGCAGCAGTCCCCTGGTGGCCTCGTTGACCGCGCGGGACACCCCGTCGAGGCCGGCGGTCAGGTGGTTGAGGCCGGCGGCGGCGAGCCGCTCGTCCGCGAACCGTGGCGGCTCGGACAGCGCCAGGTGCAGCTGCACGCAGCCGCGCCCGTACCGGAACTCGCCCGCCTGCCGCCGGAGCAGCGGCGGGACGGCGTCGGGCTCGTGGGCGAGGAGCCGCAGGTACAGCTGGTCGGGGTTGACCGAGGCGACGACCGCGTGCCGGGCCGCCACCACCTCGCCGTCCGCTGTCCGGACCCCGGCCGCCCGGCCGTTCCGCAGCAGGATCCGGTCCACCCGGCGCCCGGTCTCCACCCGCCCGCCGTGTGCCTCGATCAGCGCGACCAGCGCCCGCACCAGCCGCTCGCCGCCGCCCTCGGGCGTGGGCGAGCCGACCGAGGTCTCCGCGATCAGCACGAGCAGCACCCAGAAGGCGCTGTTCACCTCGTCGGGGCCGCGGCCGAGGTGCAGCGTCCACGGCGCCAGCAGGGCGCGCGACACCGGCGAGCGGAATCGGTGTTCGAGCAGGTCGCGGGCGGTGCGCAGGAAGTCGCGGGCGAACGTGGAATACGTGCGTCCCTCGTGCATCAGGTCGTGGATGACGCGGGCCGACGCGCGGCCGGCCAACTCGGCCCCGAAGAGGCCGAAGACCGGGCCGACATGGGGCTCGAAGTCGGCCAGCAGCTCGGTGAGCGCCGCGCCGTCGCCGGGGGCCAGCCGCTCGAACTCCGCCACGTTCTCGGCCGCGTCCGTGGAGAGGACGGCGCTGCCGCCCGCGCCGGGCAGCGAGACACCGAAGCTGTGGCGGAAGCCGCGGTACGTCAGGCCGAACCGGGCGAGCTCCGGGCCCAGTTCGGCGTAGGCGGGGCCGGAGACGAACAGTGGGTGGAGCGAGGAGTAGGTGTCGTGCAGGAAGCCGGGCAGGGTCAGTTCGTCGGTGCGCACCAGGCCGCCGGCCCGGTCGTTCCCCTCCAGCACGACGACCTCCCGGCCGGCCCTGGCCAGGTAGGCCGCCGCGACCAGCGCGTTGTGGCCGCTGCCGACCACCACCACGTCCGCACGTCGCACACCACCACGTCGCATACCACGGAGTGTGACACGGGCCACCACGCGGCGGAACGGCGCGCACACGGACGGCGACCGCCGGCGCCGCGCGCCGGCCCGCGCGGTCGTCGTCAGGAGACGCGGCGCAGCAGCCGGGCCCCGAGGTGGAGGGAGAACTGGTCGACGACCTGGGTCAACGGCTCGGCGGCCGTGGGGTCGAGGGTGAGCGAGCCGTCGTCGGCGGTCAGGATGTGGCGGTCGAGGACGAACCAGCCGGGGGTGATGTGGGTGGCGCCCATCGAGGAGAGTACGGGGCGCAGCGCGTAGTCGATGGCCAGCACATGGGCGGTGCTGCCGCCGGTGGCCAGCGGCAGCACGGTCTTGCCGGCCAGCGCGTACTGCGGCAGCAGGTCGAGCAGGGTCTTCAGCAGCCCGGAGTAGGCGGCCTTGTAGACGGGGGTGCCGATGACCACCCCGTCGGCCCGGGCGAGGAGTTCGGCGACCTCGGTGATCGCCGGGTGCGCGAGGTCCGCGCCGAGCAGGGCCTCGGCCGGCAGGGTGCGGACGTCGAGCGGGATCACGTCGTGGCCCTGGAGTGCGAGGCGCGCGTCCAGGTGGCGCAGGAGGCGGGCGGTGCGGGAGGTGGGTGAGGGGCTTCCGGATACGGACAGGACGACGGCCATGGTTCTACCTCGCGGTGTCGGGTCAGGGTCGGGCGGCGGCGAACGGGACCTGGGCGGTCACGGGTTCACCGGTGCGGCGGGCCGGGTGCCGCCACAGGCCACGGCGTTCGAGCACGGGGAGCACCCCCTCGCCGAACCAGTACGCGGCCTCCAGGTGGGGGTAGCCGGAGAGCACGAACTCCTCGATGCCGAGCGCGTGGTACTCGAGGATCCGCTCGGCGACCTCCTCGTGACCGCCGACCAGCGCGGTGCCCGCGCCACCGCGCACCAGCCCGATCCCGGCCCACAGGTTGGGGTGGATCTCCAGGCCGTCGCGGCTGCCGCCGTGCAGCGCCAGCATGCGGCGCTGCCCCTCGGACTCGCTGCGGCCGAGGCCCTCCTGGACGGCCGCCACGGTCGCCGGGTCGAAGCCGTCGAGCAGCCGTCGTGCCTCGGCCCACGCCTCCTCGGAGGTGTCGCGGTTGATGACGTGCAGCCGGATGCCGAAGCGCGGGGTGCGGCCGTGCGCGGCGGCCAGCTCCCGCACCCGGGCGATCTTCCGCGCGACCTGGGCGGGCGGTTCGCCCCAGGTGAGGTACACGTCGACGTGGCGGGCGGCGACCTCGAGGGCGGCGGGCGAGGAGCCGCCGAAGTAGACCTCGGGCACCGGTTCCGGCAGCCGGGTCAGGCGCGCGCCCTCCACGCTCAGCCGCTCGCCGGCCAGGTCGACGGTCTTGCCGTCCCACAACTGCCGGACCACGTGCAGGAACTCGCCGGTCCGCTCGTAGCGCGCGTCCTTGTCGAGGAAGTCGCCGTAGGCGCGCTGCTCGGCGCTCTCGCCACCGGTCACGATGTTCAGCAGCAGCCGGCCGCCGGTGTGCCGTTGGTAGGTGCTCGCCATCTGGGCCGCGAGCGTCGGCGAGACGAAGCCGGGCCGGAACGCGACCAGGAACTTGAGGCGTTCGGTGTGCTGGCTGATCATCGCGGTGGTGAGCCACGCGTCCTCGCACCAGGCGCCGGTCGGGGTCAGCGCGCCGACGAAGCCCAACTGCTCGGCGGCGCGCGCGATCTGACCGAGGTAGCCGACCGTCGGCGGCCGGTCGCGCCCGGCGGCCGTGACGGCGGCGCCGTGGCCGCCGCCCACGACGTGCCGGCTGTCGCCGTTGGTCGGCAGGAACCAGTGGAAGGTGAGGGGCACGGAACTCTCCGTTCTTTCGCGGGCGTTGTCAGCGAGGCGGGGTCGGCGAGGGGGCGTCACAGCAGGCCGTGCCGGGGCGGCGGCGTGCCGTTGAGCAGGTGGCGGCCGATGTGCTGCACCTTCCAGCGGGCCGGATCGTGCAGGGTGTGGGTGCGGGCGTCGCGCCAGTGGCGGTGCAGGTTGAGGCCGTTCAGCGCCGCGCGGGTGCCGGCGACCTCGAAGAGCGCGGAGGAGATCTCGACGGCCGCGGTGGCGGAGAACGCCTTGGCGGCGGCGACCGCGATCGACGCCTCGGCGGCGCTGCCGTCGGTGAGCCCGGCGCGCGCCACGTCCACGGCCCGGGCGGCCGTGGTGAGCAGCGCCTCGGCCGCCCGCAGCTGGACGGCGAGTTCGCCGAACCGCTGGATCAACAGCGGGTCGTCGGCGGCCCGCTCCAGCCCGCTCTCGAACCAGGGGCGGCTCCTGGTGCGGACGAACTCGGCGGCCTCGGCCAGCGCCCCGCCAGCGATCCCGACGTCGATCGCGGCGTGCAGCAACTGGGCCGTGGCGCCGTGCAGCTGCGGCCCGGTGAAGGTGCGGTGGTGGGGCACCACGCGGTCGGCGGGCACGTGCACCCGGTCGAGGCGGACGGTGCCGCTCGCGGTGGTGCGCTGGCCCATGCCGTCCCAGTCGTCGACGACGGTCACCCCCGGCTCGTCGCGCGGCACGTAGGCCACGTGCAGCCGGTCGCCGTCGTGGGCCGCCTTGGCCAGCACCGGGATCCAGTCCGCGAACAGCGCGCCGGTCGTGTAGTGCTTGACGCCGGTCAGCGTGTAGCCGTCGCCGTCCGGCTCGGGTTCGAGGCGGGTGCGGAAGTCCTGGACGTGCCGGGTGCCGGCCTCCGACTGGGCGTTGCCGAACCGCCGGCCGGCCAGCACCTCGCCGAGGAGGAACGCCCGCTGCTCCGGGGTGCCCTGCCGGCGCAGCACGTTGACGTAGACGAAGTGGCTCTGCGGGATCTGGGCGAGGCTGGCGTCGGCGGTGGCCAGGAGCCGGAAGATCTCGGCGAGGGTGACGACGGTGACGTCGGCCCCGCCGTGCTCGGTCGGCACGGTGACCGCGAGCAGGCCGCTCGCCGAGAGCCGGTCGAGCTCGGCGCGCGGCAGTTCGCGCTCCGCGTCCCGGCGGGCGGCACCGGCCCGGAAGGCGTCGGCGAGTTCGGCCGCGACCTTCAGCGCCTCGGTGTCGTCCTCGATCACATGGGCGGCGGCAGGGGCGGACCCCGGCATGCGGTCTCCTTACGGATGGGTCCTTACGGATGGGGGTGCGGCGGCGCGCGGGCACGGCGGACCGCCCGGCCGGCGGCGGCGCGCGGGCAGGCGGGAACGCGCTCGGCGGGAGCGAGCGGTAGGTGGGGCGGGACGGCCGGTCGGAGCGTGGTCACGGACGCGCCGGGCGCGGGGGCGCGCACGGCGCGCGGCGCGGAGGCGTCAGCTGGAAGCGCGACAGATCGCGGCGGCCACGCGGAGGAAGTCCACGCAGCGGCGGCGGGTCAGGATCCGGGCACCGGACATGGTTCGATGCAAGCATGACCACCCCTGACCGTCAATGCCCGGTTCGTCATACGAGACGACCGGTCGCCGGGGCGAGGGGTCGTCAGCGGCCGTGCCAGGACCGCCAGAGCGCGGCGTAGGCCCCGTCCGCCGCGACCAGTTCGTGGTGCGGGCCGAGCTCGGTCAGCCGGCCGTCCTGGAGCACCGCGACCCGGTCCGCGTCGTGGGCGGTGTGCAGCCGGTGCGCGATGGCGACGACCGTGCGGCCGCGCAGCACGGCGGCCAGCGCGCGCTCCGTGTGGCGTGCGGTCGCCGGGTCGAGCAGGGCGGTCGCCTCGTCCAGCACCAGCGTGTGGGGATCGGCCAACACCACGCGCGCCAGGGCGAGTTGTTGGGCCTGCGCGGCGTCGGCACGGTGCCCGGTGGGCCCGAGACCGGTGTCGAGGCCGGCCGGCAGCTCGGCGACCCAGTCGGCGCCGACCGTCTCCAGCGCCGCCCACAGCTCGCCGTCCCCGGCGGCCGGCGCGGCGATCAGCAGGTTGTCCCGGACGGTGCCGAGGAAGACGTGGTGCTCCTGCGTGACCAGCAGGATCTGTCGGCGCAGTTGGTCGGGGGCGAGCTCGGCGACCGGCACCCCGCCCACCGTCACGCTGCCGGTGCGCGGCGCGTCGACGCCGGCGAGCAGCCGGCTCAGCGTCGTCTTGCCCGCGCCCGAGGGGCCCACCACGGCCAGCCGCTCGCCGGGACGCACGGTCAGGTCGATGTCGCGCAGCACGTCCCGCCCCGTGCCGTACGCGTAGCCCACGCCCGTCAGCTCGATCAGGTCGCCGTCCGGGGCGCGACCGCCGGCCGCCGGGGGCGGCCCCGCGGCCAGGCCGACGCCCTCGACCCGGGCGAAGGAGGCGCCGCTGCTCTGCAGTTGCTCGGCCCACATCAGGATGACCTCGAGCGGGTTGGCGAGTTGCTGGAGGTAGAGGGCGGCGGCCACGACCGTGCCGAGGCTCACCGCGTCGCGCGCGTGCAGCGCGCCGCCCACCAGCAGCGCCGCGACCACCGGCACCACGAACGACAGGTCGGTGGTGGGGAACAGCACGCCGCGCAGGAACAGCGTGCGCGTCCTGGTGGTCCGGCACCGCTCGACGGCCGCCTCGCAGGCGGCGAGGCGCTGTGCGCGCAGCCCGAGCGCCTCCACGGTGCGGGCGCCCGAGGCGGTGGCGGCGAGCAGCTCGGCCAGCTCCGAGTTGGCCGCGCCCTCGGCGAGGTAGGCGGTGCGGGCCCGGCGCAGGTACCAGCGCAGCGAGAACCAGCAGCCGACCAGGCCGAGCAGGCCGCAGGCGCCGAGCCGTGGGTCGAGGGCGAAGACCGCGCCCAGCACGAACAGCGCCTGGAGCGCGGCGATCAGCACGTCGGGCGCGGCGTCCCGCAGCGTGTAGCCCACCGCCGAGACGTCGGTGGTGCCACGCGCCGCCAGGTCGCCCTGGCCGGCGCGCTCCACGACCGAGGGCGGCAGCGCCAACGCCCGCGTCACGTACCCCTCGCGCACCCGGGCCAGGGTCCGCTCGCCGAACCGGTGCCCGACCAGGCGCGCCCAACGGATCAGCAGCAGCTGCGCGAGCCCGCACAGCAGGATGGCCAGCGCCAGCCGGTCGACGGTCGCCACCCCGGCGCCCGCCCCGACCTCGTCGATGACGCGGCCGAGCAGCCAGGGGGCGACCAGGCCGGCGCCGGCGGCCAGCGCGTTGAGCCCGAGCAGGGCGGCGAAGGCACGGCCGTCCCGGCGGACCAGGCCGACCGCGGCCCGGGCGACGGCGGCGGGCTCGGCGACCGGCAGCCCGGAGGCGGCGTCGCCGGCGCCGGCGCTCATCGGAGGACCTCCCGGGCCGGCGCGCCGTCTCCGTCGAGGTCACCGCGCCGGTCGGCGTCCGCGCCGGCCGCCGGGTCCTCGCCGCGCGCCACGAGACGCCGGTACTCGGGTTCGCCGGCCAGCAGTTCGCGGTGGGTCCCGACGGCCGCGACCCGGCCGTCGACCAGGAGGTACACGGTGTCCGCCCGGTCGAGCAGCAGCGGCGACGCGGTGCCGACCACGGTGGTGCGGCCGGCGCGCGCGGCGCGCAGCCCGGCGGCCATGGCGGCCTCGGTGTGCGCGTCGACGGCCGAGGTGGGTTCGGCCGCGAGCAGCACCTCGGGGCCGGCGAGCAGCGCCCTGGCCAGCCTGATCCTCCCCCAGCTAACGCTGGGCGGTGCCCCCAGCCGCTGGCCGCCCGAGAGGTTCCTGGCCTGGGCCAGCAGCGGGGTGTCGAGCCCGGCCGGCAGGCCGCGCACCACGTCCTCGGCGGCGGCCGCCCGCACGGCGTCGGCGATCGCCGCGTCGTCGGGCCGCCGGCGGCCGGAGAGCACGGCGCGCAGCGGGCCGGCGAAGAGGTCGGCCTCGTTCTCCGCGAGCAGGATCCGGTCCAGGACCCGCGCCCGCGCGATGCCGTCGAGCCGGACGCTGCCCCAGGTCACCGCCGAGGGCGCGAAGCCGGCGAGCCGCGTCAGCACCGCGCCGGTCTCGGCGGTTCTGGCGCTGACCAGCGCGGTCAGCCGTCCCGGCGCCACCCTGACCCCCGAGTCCGGGTCGTGCAGCGGGGAGTCGGCGGGTGGCGGGGCCTGGCCGGGTCCTGTGGTGGTGCCCTCCGGCTCCAGGTCCAGGAAGCGGATGATCCGGCGGGCCGCGACGAGGCCGCGGCTGACGTCGTACGCGCCCTCGATCAGGTAGTTGACGGGGATGGAGAGCACCGCCACGTAGCCGTAGACGGCGACGAGTTCGCCCACGGTGATGGAGCCCTGGGCGGCCATCCTGGCGGCCAGCCAGGTCACGACGGCCAGGAACAGCACCGGCAGGCCGCCGGCGAGCGCCTGGATCCAGCTGGTGACCGCGGCGACCCGGTAGCCCTCGGCGCGCAGCCGCGCCGAGTCGCGCCGGAAGCGCTCGGCGTGCACGTCCTTGCCGCCGAGCCCGCCCAGCACGCGCAGCCCGCCGACGATGTCCAGCACCCGGGCCGTGAGGCCGCTCTCCCGTTCCCGGTAGGCGGCCTCGGAGCCGCGCAGCGGCCCGAGCAGCGGCCCGACGAGCAGCGCGAGCACCGGCACCCCGAGCAGCACCACGGCGGCGAGCGGTGGCGAGACGGTCAGCAGCAGCACGGCCACCGCGCCGAAGGCGAGCACCCCGGACGCGCCGGAGCTGGCCATGGTCAGGGCCTGGCCCGCGACGCCGACGTCGCGCATCCCGATGGTGACCACCTCGCCCGCGGTCACCCGGCGCGGCAGCGTGGCGCCGAGCCGGGTCGCCTGGTCGTTCACCAGCCGCGCGGTGCGGAAGGCGGCGTCCATCCTGACCCGGGTCATGGTGCGGTGTCGCATCATGCCGCACCAGGCGCTCAGCCCGTTGAGGGCGAACAGCGCCGCGCACCAGCCCGCGAGCACGCCGGGACGGCCCGGGACCAGTCCTTCGTCGATGGCGCGGGCCAGCACCAGCGGCGCCAGCGTGAGGCCCGCCATCCAGGAGGAGCCGAACAGCATCCCGGCGGCCACCCGGCCGCGTTGCCGGCGGGCCAGCCACCACAGGTACCGGCCGGCCGAGCGCAGGTCGGGAACCCCGGTGAGCCGCGTGACGTCCGTGTCCAGCGTGGTCTCCCGTTCCGGCCGCATGGCTCACCCCCGGGACGGCACGCTACCCGGTGGGCGTGGATCACGACATGGCGCCGGGAGCCGGCTGCCGCTCACGCCGGCGCGGACCGCAGGGTGGCGGCGACCGTCGCGGTGACCGCCTCCTGATGTTCGGTCAGGTAGAAGTGGCCCCCGGGGAAGACCCGCAGGTCGAAGGGGCCCTCGGTCTCCTCCCGCCACGCCTCGGCCTCGGCCTCGGTGACCTTGGGGTCGGCGTCGCCGGTCAGCACGTGGAGCGGGCAGCGCAGGCCAGGGCCCGGGGGCCGGACATAGGTCTCGATGGCCCGGTAGTCGGCGCGGATGGCGGGCAGCACCATGCGCATGATCTCGCTGTCGGCGAGGAGCTGGGCGTTGGTGCCGCTCAGTTTCCGCAGCTCGGCCACCAGACCCGCGTCGTCGCGCTCGTGGACCGTCTCGGCGCGCCGGGTGGCGGGCGCGCGGCGCCCCGAGGCGAAGAGCGCCGGGGCGACCAGGCCCTTCTCACGCTCCAGCCGGCGGGCCGTCTCGAAGGCGACGATGGCGCCCATGCTGTGGCCGAAGAAGGCGAGCGGGCGGTCGGCCCAGGGCAGCAGGGCCGCGTAGACGGCGTCGGCCAGCTGCGGGACAGTCTCCAACGGCGGCTCCTTGAGCCGGTCCTGACGGCCCGGGTACTGGACCGCCAGCACCTCGGCCGTGCCGGCGAGCGCCCGGGACATCGAGAAGTAGAAGCTGGCCGAGCCGCCCGCGTGCGGCAGGCAGACCAGCCGGACGGGGGCGTCCGGCTGGGGGTGGTAGCGGCGGATCCAGCGGTCGGTGTCGGCCGGGGCCGTCGGAGCGGCTTGGTCGGTCATGGAGGGGTCGCTTTCCTTCGCTCGCGGTGTGCGGTGGTCCGGGGCGTGTGGGTTCGGACAGCCGGGCCTCGCGTCCGTGGCCGCTCGTTCGGAGCGCGAGGCCGGCCGGCCAAGCCGCCTCCGGGCCGGGGCGTCCCCGCCGCCGACCGGGGCCGCGCCCGTGGGGCGGCACCGACCTGCGCGGTGGAACGGTCCGACCGGGCGCTGGGCGTGCGCCGGCACGGAGACGGCGCCCTCCGTGGTGGCCGGAGGGGGCTGGAGAGGGAGGGGGGAGGCGGGTGCGCGGGCGCCGGCTACCCGGCCGGCGCGGATAAGCCGGCGCGTGGACGGCGAGCGGGCAGGGGTGGGCGAGCGCCGCCGGCTGGGGCGCGGCTGTGACGGCGCGCTCCCCCGGCGGCCGCCGTGGCTGTCGGCGCAGCCTCGTTCATGTCAGCCTCTCGCTTCGTGCCCCGCGGGCTCCGCGGGATCTCCCGGACGTCGCTCAACGACCTGAACGCGGCCCTGCCAGGACGTGGTCGGCGCGCGCTCCCACCGCTCGCGCCTTCGCATATCAGAGCGCAGAAACGTCGCCGAACGCAGCACTCTCAGCAGCTTTTCGGACAAGTCGCCCAGCGGGGTTTGTGATCTACCGATCAACGGTAAGCAGACCGTCCGATCGGCGGGGCGCCACGCTTTCCCGTCCTCCGGGCGCCCCGGAGGGGCACCGGGGCCCGCGGGGCGGGGCGGCGGAGGCGGGGAAACTGGCCGGTTCGCACGCCGCCAAATCGTTCCGCCACTCGGATCGGGCCACCTGATCGCATGAACGGCGCGGGCGCCGCATTGACGTCGCGCACCGGATCGTGGCGCTGCCCGCCGGTGCCCCCCGGTGACCGGCGGTGGCCGCTACCCGTCGCACAGGGATTCGTATTACGGTCGCCGCATGCTGACAACCGGGACGCCCGCGCGCAACTGGGCGGGGAACATCACCTTCGGCGCCGCGCGGTCGCACCGCCCGAGCACCATCGACGAACTGCGGCGCGTCGTCGCCACGGCGCGGAGCGTGCGGGTCCTGGGGGCCGGCCACTCGTTCAGCGACATCGCGGACACCACCGAGGACCAGGTGCGGCTCGACGGCCTGCCGCGGCGCGTGGAGATCGACCGGGACGCCGCCACCGTGACCGTGGGCGGCGGGCTGCGGTACGCCGACTTCTGCGCCGAGGTGCACGCCGCCGGTTTCGCGCTGCCCAACCTCGCCTCGCTCCCGCACATCACCGTCGCCGGCGCCGTGGCCACCGGCACCCACGGCTCGGGGAACGAACTGCGCGGCCTCGCCAGTTCGGTGGCGGCGATCGAGCTCATCGGCCCCGAGGGCGACCCGCTGCGGTTGAGCCGGGCCGAGGACCCGGAGCGCTTCGCCGGCGCGGTGGTGAACCTGGGGGCGCTCGGCCCCGTCACCGCGCTCACCCTGGACCTGGAACCGACCTACGACGTGGCCCAGTGGGTCTATACCGGCGTCCCGCTGGACACGGTGGCCGCCGAGTTCGACGACATCAGCGGCGCCGGTCACAGCGTCAGCACCTTCACCGACTGGCGCGGCGGCGAGGGCGGCGTCTGGCTCAAGCGCCGGGTCGACCGGCAGGGCGCCGGCCACCCGGGGGTCGACTGGCACGGCGGCCGGCTGTCCGAGACCGCCATCCACCCCATCCCCGGCATGCCGCCCGAGACCTGCACCCCGCAACTGGGCGTGCCGGGCCCCTGGTACGACCGGCTGCCGCACTTCCGGCTGGCGTTCTTCCAGCGCGAGGGCGACGAGATCCAGTCCGAGCTGTTCCTGCCGAGGTCCGCCGTGCGCGAGGCGTTCGCGGCGCTGCGCGAGCTCGGCGACCGGATCGCGCCTCTGCTGTACGTCTCCGAGGTGCGCACCATCGCCGCCGACGAGCTCTGGCTCTCCCCCACCCAGGGCCGCGACTCGGTGGCCTTCCACTTCACCTGGCACCGCAGGCCCGAGGCGGTGCTCGAGGTGGTCGCCGCCATCGAGGAGCGGCTGCTGCCGCTCGGCGCCCGCCCGCACTGGGGCAAGGTGACGGCGGCCGCGCCGGCCGTGGTCGTGGCCGGCTACGAGCGGTTCGCCGACTTCCGCCGGCTGGTGCTCGACCACGACCCCGACGGCCGGTTCCGCAACGCCTACGTCTCCCGGCTGCTCGACGCCGCGCCGCGGTGACGGCCGGGGCGCCGGCCCTCGGCTGGCTCCCGGCCCGGTGGCCCGGCGTCCGTTTCGCACCTAATCTGACTCAATGGACGACAAGGACATCCTTGCCCGTGTCGGTGAGCTCGTGGCCGAGGAGCGCGCGCTGCGCGAGCGTTCCGTCGGCCACGGGCTCCAGGAGGGCGAGCGGATCCGGCTGACCGACGTCGAGGCCAGACTCGACCAGTGCTGGGACCTGCTGCGCCAGCGCCGCGCCCGCCTGGAGTTCGGCGAGGACCCGGCCGGCGCGACCGAGCGGCCGGCCTGGGAGGTCGAGGGGTACGAGAGCTGAACCGTCCCGGCGTCAGGCGGGCTCGGGGGGCGGCGCCGCGCCCGCGCGCGCGGCCTGCACCACGGTCTCCCCGGCGCGGGTGCGCGCGTAGAGCACCTGGCGGCCCGCGCGGTGGGCGCTGGCGAGTCCCGCGTCGCGCAGGGCGGTGAGGTGCTGGGAGACGCCACCGGGGGTCAGGCCGGTGCGGCGGGCGAGTTCGGTGGTCGAGGCGGGGGCGGTCAGTTCGGTCAGCAGGGTCGCGCGGGAGCGGCCGAGCACCCTCGCGAGGGCGTCGGACACGGCCGGCGGGCGGGTGTGCCAGAGCGTCCCGACGGCGCGCGGCGGGTAGCGGAGCGAGGGCTGCCACGGCTCGTCGAGCACGGAGAACACCCGGGGCCAGACGAAGGCGGAGGGCACCAGGAGCAGTCCGCGCCCGTCGAGTCGGCGCGCCCCGCGCGCGGTGCGGTGCTCCAGCTGCAGGGTGCCGGAAGCCCAGGTGACCTGGGGGTCGAGGTCGCCGAACAGGTGCTGCGCGCCGCCCTCGACCAGCCGTCCCGCGCGGTAGCGGATGTCCCCCTCGAGCAGGGTGAGGACGCGGGACCAGTAGGGGGCGAGGGCCAGCTCCCAGTACGCCTCGATCGCGTCGGCGAGCCGGCCGAGTTCGGTGGCCGGGTCGGCGCGCAGCGCCGCCATCCGGTGCCGCGGCACCGCGGCCGAGGTGCTCAGCAGCGCGGGCGGGGTGGCCCGCACCGAGGCCAGCTCCACGTCGAGCGAGGGCAGCGGCGTCGTGGGCGAGGGGCAGAGGAACCCCGGGACGCTGCCGGCCCACGGCGAACGCGTCGGCACCGGCACGAAGTCGAACAGCGGGCCGAGGTCGAGCCCCGACGCCGCCAGGCGCGGACGCACCTGCCGGACCCAGCCGCGGTGCAGGCCCTGCTCGTCGGCGCCCTTGAGCACCCGGACGCTGGCCATCACCTCCCACAGCGGGGAGATCGCGAAGCGGGTCCTGGCCACGTCCGCCATGCCGAACTCGATCTCGATCATTAAGCCCAGACTAAATCAGTAGGTCGCGGGGCGGCGATCGCGCACGGTGGCCGGCATGACAGACGCGTCCCGTTCCCCGTGGCGGCTGCCCGCCTTCCGCACGCTCTTCGCCGCCAGCGCCCTGAGCCACCTCGGCGGCAACGTCGGCTACGTGGCGATCCCGCTGCTCGCCGTCACCGTGCTCGACGCCGGCCCGGGGCAGGCCGGCGCCCTGGCCGCGCTGTCCACGGCGGCCTTCCTGCTCATCGGCCTGCCGGCGGGCGCCTGGGTCGACCGGCTGTCGGCCCGCCGGGTGCTGGTGGCCGCCGACCTCGCCCGCGCCCTGCTGTTCGCCTCGGTCCCGGTCGCCTGGTGGCTCGACGCGCTGTCGCTGCCGCAGCTGTACGCGGTGGTGCTGCTGACCGGCTGCGCCACGGTGTTCTTCGACGTCGGCTCGCAGAGCGTGCTGCCCGAACTGGTGGGCCGGGACCGCCTGGTGCCGGCGAACGCCGCCGTGGTGAGCCTCATGGCCGGCGCCAACATCGCCGGCCGCGGCGCCGGGGGCTTCCTGGTCCAGCTGTGCACCGCGCCGCTGGCCATCCTCGGCGGGTCCCTCGCCTACCTGGTCTCCGCCCTCGGCCTCGCCGGCCTCCGCTCCGGCCGGGCCTCCGCCGCGGCCCCGGCCGCCGGCCGCCGGCTGCGGGCCGAGATCGCCGAGGGGCTGCGGCACGTCCTCGGCGGCCGCGAGCTGCGCGCGCTGGCGCTCACCGCGACGCTCACCAACCTCGGCGCCCAGCTGACCAACGCCGTGCTGCCCGTGCTGTTCACCCGCGAACTCGGGCTGCCCGCCGGGGCGCTCGGCCTCTACTGGGCGACCGGTGGTCTCGGCATCCTGCTCGGCGCCGGCCTCGCCCGCCGGTTCGCCGCACGGCTGGGCCACGGCCGCGCCCTGGGTCTCGTCGGGCTGTGGTTCGCGCCCGCCGGGCTCGCCGTCGGGCTGATCGGCGAGGGTCCTTGGCTGTGGCTGGCCGGCGCCGGGTGGCTGGCGGCCATGACCAAGACGGGCGTCGACAACGTCCTCGGCGTGACGCTCCGCCAGCATCTGACGCCCGACCCGCTGCTCGGCCGGATGAACGCCACGTTCCGCTTCCTGCTCACCGGGGCCCTGGCGGTCGGCTCGGCGCTGGGGGGCGTGGTCGGCGAGACGCTGGGCGTGCGGGCGGCCGTGTGGGCCGGCGCGGTGTGCCTGTCCTGCGCCTTCCTCCCGGTCTTCTGCTCCCCCGTCCGCCGGCTTCGCGCCCTGCCGACGCCCGCCGCGCCGACCGGCCCTCGCCGCGACGCCCGCCAGCAAGCGGTGAGCGCCGCCACCAGCGCGCCCGGCGGGGCTACTCCGCCGCGGCCCTGGCGAAGCGGCGGGCCAGGCGCGCGAAGGCGTCCCTGAGCTCGCCGGGGCCGACGACCTCGACGTCCGCGTCGAACCTGCCGATGGTGGCGGCGAGGGCCGGCCACGACCACGCCCCGATGGTGAGCCGGCAGCGGCGCGGGCCGAGCTCCGCCACGACCCCGTCCCCGACGAACGGGGACACCTCAGAGGCCGGCAGGTCCAGGATCACCTCGCCGCGGCAGGGCCAGTCGCCGGGGCCGTCGGAGGAGCCCCGGAACCTGCCGGCGACGAAGGCGGTCACCTCGCCGCCTGGCAGCTCGCGCGGCGCGAAGCGGGGCCCGGTGGGGACGCGCGGGGCGATCCGGTCGACCCGGAAGGTGCGCCAGTCGCCCCGGTCCAGGTCCCAGGCGACGAGGTACCACCGCCCGCCCCGGGTGACGAGGTGGTGCGGCTCCGCCCGACGCGGCGGCGCCGGTTCCGGCCCCGCGGCGCCCGTCCCGGAGGCGGCGGCGTAGTCGAAGCGCAGCACCTCACGGGCCCGGACGGCGTCGCCGACCGCCATCAGCACCCGGGGGTCGGCCTGCGGGCGGGGCCGGCCGCCGGCGGGTTCGACGGCCGTGACCCGGAGGGTGTCCACCCGGTGCCGCAGCCGGGCCGGCATGACCTGCCGCACCGTCTGCAACGCGCGCGCCGCCGCCTCCTCGATGCCGGCGCCGGTGGTGGTGGCGATCCCGAGCGCGACGGCGAGCGCGACGGCCTGCTCGTCGTCGAAGAGCAACGGCGGCAGCCGGGTGCCGGCGTCCAGCCGGTACCCGCCGTCGGGCCCCTTCACGGCCACGATCGGGTAGCCGAGCTCGCGCAGGCGGTCGACGTCGCGGCGCACGGTGCGCGGGCTGACGTCGAGCCGCTCGGCCAACACGGCCCCCGGCCAGTCCCGGCGGGCCTGGAGCAGCGAGAGCAGCGACAGCAGCCGCGCTGAGGTCTTCGGCATGGCCCCGATCCTGCCCGGAGAAGCGGACACCTTCTGTCCTCTTCGGCTGCGATCGTGGGCGGTGCCCGACGAAGCGAACCCCGGAAGGCCCACCCACGTGACCACCACGACCACGTCGCCCGTGCTCGACACCCGGGCGCTGAACCGCGCCACCCTCGCCCGGCAGCTGCTGCTCGACCGCGCGGACCTGCCGGTGCTCGACGCCGTCGCCCACCTCGGCGGCCTCCAGGCCCAGGAGCCGCAGGAGCCGTTCGTCGGACTCTGGTCGCGACTGCGCGCGTTCGACCCGACGGTGCTCTCCGAGCTGCTGACCGGGCGGCGGGTGGTGCGCACCCGCGTCATGCGCGGCACCGTCCATCTCCTCACCGCGGACGACGCGTTGGCCTGGCGGGCCCGGCACGACGCGATGCTGCGGCAGCGGGTGACCAGCGCCTTCCGGCGCGAGCTCGTCGGCGTCGACCTCGACGAACTCGCCGCGGCGGGCCGGGCTTTGGCCGCGGACGGCGAGCCCAGGTCGATGGCCGAGCTGGGGCGGGCGCTCGCCGCACGCTGGCCGGCGGCCGGGCCGCGCGGCCTCGCGGAGGTCCTGGTCGCCGCGCTCGTCCCGATGGCGCAGCTGCCACCGCGCGGCCTGTGGCGCGCCCGGGGCGGGGCGCGCTACCTGCCGCTCGCCACCTGGCTCGGCCGTGAGATCGGCCCGCCCGACCCGGACGGCACCGACCCGGTCGGCCGGGCGCTGGTGCGGCGCTACCTGGCCGCGTACGGCCCGGCCGCCGTCGCCGACGTGCGCGCCTGGTCGGGCCTCGCCGGGCTGCCGGCCGCGGTGGCGGCGATCCGCGGTGAGCTCGTGACCTTCCGCGACGAGCGCGGCCGCGAACTGGTCGACCTCCCGGACGCGCCCCGCCCCGCCCCGGACACGCCGGCGCCGGTGCGGTTCCTGCCGGCGTTCGACAACGCGATCCTCGGCTACGACGACCGCGGCCGGATCATCGACGACGCCCACCGCGGTCTCTCGGTCGCGGGTGAGCGCGTGGTGCTGGTCGACGGCCGGGTCGCCGCGACCTGGAAGGTGGCGGCGGACACCGTGACGGTCGCCCCGCTGCGCCGCCTCTCGAAGGCCGAGCGTGCCGAGGTCGCCGAGGAGGGACGCGAGGTGGCCGCCTTCCTCTCGGACGGCGAGAGCGACCGGGTGCGCGTCCCGGCGTCCCCGGACTAGGTCCTGGCGGCCGCGCGGCGGAACCCGTCCGCCGGGATAGCCTGCTGACCGGCGGAGACCGAGCGGACGGAACGGAGCGGGAGCGCAGGTGGCGGGGTTGCGGATCACGACGCGGAACGCCCGGTTCCAGCAGTGGCAGGCACAGCTGGCGAACCGGAGCAAGCGGCAGCGGGCGCGGGAGTTCCTGGTGCAGGGGGTGCGGCCGATCAGCCAGGCCGTGGCCCACGGCTGGCCGATCAGGGCGCTGCTGTTCGACGCGGACCGGCAACTCTCACGGTGGGCCAGGGAGTTGTTGGCCGAGGCGCGGGCCGAGAAGGTCGCGATGTCCGCCGAACTCCTCGCCGAGCTCGGCGAGAAGGACGAGGGCGCGCCCGAGCTGGTCGCCGTCGCCGAGCTGCCGGCCGACGAGCTGTCCCGCATCCCGGTCGGCCCCGACTTCCTCGGGGTGCTCTTCGACCGCCCGACGAGCCCGGGCAACATCGGCACCATCGTCCGCTCGGCGGACTCCTTCGGCGCGCACGGCCTGGTGGTGACGGGCCACGCGGCCGACGTCTACGACCCCAAGTCGGTGCGGGCGAGCACGGGTTCGCTGTTCGCGCTGCCGGTGGTGCGCGCCCCGGGACACCGCGAGGTGTCGGCCTGGCTGGCCGGCGTCGGCACGCCGGTCACCGTGGTCGGCCTCGACGAGGACGGCGAGGCCGACGTCGCCGACTTCGACCTGACGGGTCCCGTGCTGCTCGCGGTCGGCAACGAGACGGTCGGGCTGAGCGCCGGCTGGCGCGAGCGGTGCGACGCGGTGCTGCGGATCCCGATGACCGGCTCGGCGAGCTCGCTCAACGCGGCCAGCGCCGCCACGGTCGTCCTCTACGAGGCCGCGCGCCAGCGGGCACGGGGGCGTTAGACCGGCGCGCACTCCCGCTCCGGCTCCCGGCAGGCGCGGTACTCGCTCGGGCTCACCCCGTGGACCCGCTTGAAGGCGGCGCTGAAGCCGAACGCGTCCGCGTAGCCGACCTGGCGTGCCACCGCGCCGACCGTGTCGGCGGTCTCGGTCAGCAGTTCGGCGGCGACGGTCATGCGCCATGTCGTCAGGTAGGTGAGCGGCGGCTCGCCGACCAGCCTGGTGAAGCGGCTGGCCAGCGTGGTGCGCGACACCCCGGCCTCGCGGGCCAGGGCGGCCAGCGTCCAGGGGCGTTCGGGCGCGGCGTGTATGGCGCGCAGCACGGGCCCGATCACCTCGTCGCCCAGCGCCCGCGCCCAGCCGGGCGACAGGGCGTCTGGGCCGTCGAACCAGGCCCGCAGCGTGCACACCAGCAGCCAGTCGAGCAGCCGGTCGAGCACCACCTGCTGCCCCGGCGGGCACGCGGCGAGCTGGGTGTCGAGGGCGTCGGTCAGCGCCGCGCAGTCGTCGCCGCCCGGCACCACGAGCACCGGCGGCAGCACGTCGAGCAGCCGCCGGGCGGCCCGGCCCCGCACGTGGTACGCCGCGACCAGCAGCGCCGCCGGCTCGGTGGTGCCGGGCGGGTCGGAGAGCACGAACGGCGCCGAGCCGCGCACGAGCACCGCGTCGCCGACCCGCACCGCACGTGCCTCCTCGCCCGGTCCCGGGGACGCCCACGCCTCGCCGCGCAGCGGCGCGTACAGCGTGAGCGGCGCGCCGTCGGTGGCGCGCACCGACCAGGGCGGCGCGAGATCGGCCCGGCGGAAGCCGGTGCTGTCGGCGCGGACACCGCGCAGCAGTTCGTCGAACGGGTCCATGCTCTTCACTCTAGGCGACCGGACGATCGGACATGGCCCGCGTACGGGCGGCCATGTCCGCCGCCCCGGGCCGCGGGTTGACTGAGCGGCATGACGACACACGACGACGACATCCTGGTACTCGGCGCGACGGGCAAGACCGGGCGCCACCTGGTCGGCGCGCTGCGGGCGGCGGGCCGCCGCGTCCGTGCCGCGTCCCGCTCCGCCGAGACGCGCTTCGACTGGTCGGACCAGGACACCTGGGCCGCCGCCCTGGACGGGGCCTCGGCCGTCTACCTCGTGGCCCCCGAGGACCCGGCGCCGGTCGACGCGTTCGTGAAGCAGGCGACCGAGGCGGGGGTCCGCCGCTTCGTGGCGCTCTCCGGGCGGGGCGTCGAGCGGCTGTCGGCCGAGGCGTTCCAGGGCATGGCGGCGGCGGAGCGGGCCGTGCGCGACTCGGGCGTGGAGTGGAGCGTCATCCGCCCGAACAACTTCAACCAGAACTTCGACGACGACGCCGCCTGGCGCCCCCCGCTGCTGGCCGGCCGCCTCGCCCTGCCGATCGGCGCCACGCCCGAGCCGTTCGTGGACACCCGGGACATCGCCGACGTGGCGGCGGCCCTGCTCACGGCGGACGGCCACCAGGGGCAGGTCCACGAGCTGTCGGGGCCCAGGGCGCTCACCTTCGCGGACGCGGTGCGGACGATCGCCGAGGCGGCCGGCCGGGACATCGAGTTCGTGGAACTCGACCCCGCGGAGTACCGGGCGGAACTGCTGGCCGAGGGCGTCCCGGAGGAGGTCGTCCGGGATCTCGACGAGATGTACGCCAACATGCGCGCCGGCCATGTCGCCGAGCCGGTCGACGGGGTGCGGCGCGTGCTGGGCCGGGAACCGGTCGACTTCGCCGCCTACGCGACCGAGGCCGCCGCGGCGGGCGCCTGGGCCTGACGGTGATCGGCCCCCCGGCCGCGCGTCGCGGCGGGGGGCCGACCGGCCGTACGGGCTCAGTCGCCGTCGATCTCCACGTCGACGCCGACCTCCTCCAGGGCGTCCTCCGTCTCGTCGAGGACCTCGCCGACCACGTCCTCCAGGAAGTCGTCCATGGGTAACCCACCTCTCACGCGGCAACACCCCACAGTCCGGGGCGGGTTGATCCTATAGACGGCGGCCGTGAGCGCTAACGCGTGTAGCACATCAGGGCCCGCACCATGTGGCAGGTGGCGGCGGACGGTGGGTGGATGCCGATGCGCGCGGCCATGTCCCGTATGACGCGGTCCCGCGCCTGGATCGGGGTGCGGACGCCCGCGTCGAGCAGGGCGATGGTGAGCCGCATGGCCTTCAGCCTGCGGTTGTGCGCGATGTACCACTCCCGCGGCTGCCCGGCCGGCAGCGGCGCCTTCGCGAGCGGCGCGTACGGAAGATCGAAGAGCACGGGCGTCGGAGTGGGTGCGGAAGCCGTCACAGGGGTCCTCCCGTTCGTCGTCGAGAGCCTCCGGATCGCTCCGGAGAACTCTCTCGAACACTGCTTCAAGTTTACCGGCGGGCACTGACAAAGCCGCTGGTCACCACAGGAGTTGACGGCCGTCACGGCCCCCTCAGCGGATCTGTCGCCCGGTGATGGCGCGGGCGATGACGAGGCGTTGGATCTCGCTGGTGCCCTCGAAGATCGTGTAGATCTTGGCGTCCCGGTACATCCGCTCCACCGGGTGGTCCCGGCTGTAGCCGGCGCCGCCGAGGATCTGGACGGCCTGCTCGGTGGCGCGGACGGCGAGTTCGCCGGCGCGGAGCTTGGACATCGAGCCCTCGGCCGCGGTGAAGGGCTTCTCGTTGCGGCCCATCCAGGCGGCGCGCCAGATGAGGAGGCGGACGGCGTCGATCTCGGTGCGCAGGTCGGCGAGGGTGAAGGCGATGGCCTGGTTCTCGACGACGGGGCGGCCGAACGCCTCGCGCTGGCCCGCGTACTCGAGGGCGTACTCGTAGGCGGCGCGGGCGATGCCGAGGGCCTGGGCGCCGACGGTGGGGCGGGAGACCTCGAAGGTGGCCATCGCCGCCTGCCCCTTGGCCTGACCGCCCTCGCGGGCGCGGGCCAGGCGGTGCTCGAGGCGCTCGCGGCCGCCGAGCAGGCAGTGTCCCGGGACGCGGACGTCGTCGAGGAAGACGTCGGCGGTGTGCGAGGCGCGCAGCCCGAGCTTCCTGATCTTGCGGTTGCCGGTGAGCCCCCTGGTGCCTGGTGGGACGACGAACGCGGCCTGGCCGCGGGCGCCGAGCGCCGGTTCGACGGCGGCGACGACGACGTGGACGTCGGCGATGCCGCCGTTGGTTATCCACGCCTTCTGGCCGTTCAGCACCCACTCGTCGCGCGCCTCGTCGTAGCGGGCCCTGGTGCGCATCGCCGAGACGTCGGAGCCGGCCTCGGGCTCGGAGACGCAGAACGCGGCCACCTTCGGGTCTTCCGCGTCGCCGAAGCACCGCGGGACCCACTCGGCCAGCTGGTCGGGGGTGCCGGCGGCGAAGATGCCGGCGACGGCGAGGTGGGTGCCGAAGACGGCCATGCCGATGCCGGCGTCGCCCCAGAACAGCTCCTCGTTGGCGAGTTGGAGGGAGAGCCCGGTGGGGTCGCCGTACATCTCGGCCAGCGACTCGAAGCCGTAGAGGCCGATCCTGGCCGCCTCCCTGATGACGGGCCAGGGGGTCTCCTCGCGGTCGTCCCATTCGGCGGCGGCCTGGCGCACCACCTCGGCGGCGAAGCCGTGCACCCAGTCCCGCAGGTCGCGTTGTTCCTCGGTGAGGTCGAGGGAGAAGCCGCTCATCTCGCTCCGGTCCTCCGTCAGTTCTTCGTGGGCTTGGGGATGTCGAAGAGGCGGGCGAGCCCGGAGGCCAGCGCGACGTCGCCGGTGGCCCTGAGTTTGCGCGTCATGAACATCAGCACGGGGCTCGCGTTGCCGGAGACCAGGCGGAGGAAGTCGGCGTCGCCGAGGGCGAGGGTGACGCGCGGGGTGGCGTCCGTGGGGCCGGGGGTGGCGGTGCAGACGCCGTCGGCGACGGACACGTCGTAGACGGCCGTGGGCTCCCCCTTGCCGCCGGTGAGCTCCCAGCGGATGAGGGCGGTGAGCGAGCCGGCGCTCTCCGGGCGGAACTGACGGGTCATCCGGCTGAAGATCTCGGCGAGCACCCGCTGGCGCAGCTCGCCGCGCATCAGCTCGTCGAGCTCCGTGGCCGACGACTGCTTCACCAGGGCGGCGAAGTCCTCCGGGGTGACGCTGGAGAAGTCGTGGTCCTCCAGGTTCTGCGTGGGCTCGGCCACGGCGCTCATCTCACTCTCTGACCAACGGGGCACGGACACCGTTAGCTTACTCCGAAGTAGACTTACTTGCGAGTAAGGTCGGCGGGCCACTGGGTAGTGTGGCAAGGTGACCGACAAGCCAGACGACAAGCCGGACAAGCCGCGACGCCGACTCCCCAGGAGTGTGCGCGAGCAGGAGATCCTGGACGCCGCGGTCCAGGTCTTCTCCAAGCGCGGCTACCGCGCCGCCGTGGTGGACGAGATCGCCGAACTGGCCGGGATCTCCAAGCCGATGGTCTACCTCTACCTGGGCTCCAAGGAGGGCCTGTTCGTCGCCTGCGTCAGGCGGGAGTCGGCGCGCCTGGTGGCGGCCTTCCGGGAGGCGGCGGACGCCGGCGGCCCGCCCGAGGGTCGGCTGTGGGCCGGGCTCGCGGCGTTCTTCGGCTATGTGGCCGAGCACCGGGACAGCTGGGTGGTGATGCACCGGCAGGCGCCCGAGCAGGGCGAGGAGATCGCGGGCGAGCTGGCGGCGGCCAGGCGCTCGGTGATGGCGGAGGTGACGGGCCTGGTGGGCGCCGGCATCGCCGAGGGCGGCGGCGGCCCGATCAAACTCGGCGCCGAGGACGCCGAGTTCGTGGCGCACGCGCTGGTGGGCGCGGCCGACTCGTTGACGGACTGGATGGAGCGCCACCCCGGCGAGTCGCCCGAGGCGGTCACGGTGCGGCTGATGAACGTGATGTGGGTCGGCATGCGGAACGTGCTGGCCGGCGAGGTCTGGTCACGACCGGAGGGTTAGGGCCTGGAGGAAGCCCCGCAGGTGGACGGGGCCGGCGTCGGCGGCGCGCAGTTCGAAGGCGCGGCCCGCGTCGCGTGGCCCGGCGCGCAGTTCGGCGCGGGACGGCAGCGGCAGCGGGGCGTGGAAGGTGACGGACACGGCGAACGCGTCGGGCAGCGGCTCGGCCCCGGCGAGGAGGGCGAGGCAGCGGGCCTTGGCCCACATGCCGTGCGCGATGGCGCGCCGGAAGCCGAAGGGGCGGGCGGTCAGCGGGTGGAGGTGGATCGGGTTGCGGTCGCCCGACACGGCGGCGTAGCGGCGGCCGATGCCGGCCGGCACGGTCAACCGCTCGACCACCGGGCCGGGTTGGGGCTGCTCGGGGCGTGGTCGAGGGCCGGGCGCGGCCGGCCGGTCGCGGTGCAGGTAGGTGCTGACGGACCGCCAGACCGGCTCGCGTCCACCGGTGGTGGCCTCGGTGACCACGTCGAAGGCGCTGCCCCTGCGGTGCGGCCGGGCCGCGGTGAGCGCCACGCGCAGCCCGAGCGGTGCGTCGGCGCCGATCGGTCTTGACCGCTCGATCCGGTTGGCCAGGTGGACGAGACCGAGCGCGGGGAACGGGAAGTCGCGGCGGGTGAGCAGGGCGAGCGCGTGCGGGAACGCCAGCAGGTGCGGGTAGGTGGCGGGCAGCGTGGCCGGTTCCGGTGGGAAGCCGCAGAGCTCGGCGTAGCGGGCGATCCGCGTCGGGTCCTGGGGCGCGGCCGGCACCACGAGTTCGCGTTGCGGGACGACGCCGGTGCTGGCCGGTCGCTTGGGCAGCAGCGCTCTGGCGTAGCTGGCCAGCATCTCAGGCCCCCAGCAGGGCCTGGCCGCAGACCCGCAGCAGCTGGCCGGTGACGGCGCCGCTGCCCGGGGAGGCCAGGTAGGCGACGGCCTCGGCGACGTCGACGGGCAGCCCACCCTGGCTCAGGGAGTTGAGCCGGCGGCCGGCCGCCCGGACCGGGAACGGGACGGCGGCGGTCATCCGGGTCTCGATGAAGCCGGGGGCGACGGCGTTGACGGTGACGGCGCGGTCGGCGAGCACCGGGGCGAGGGCCTGGGTCAGGCCGATCAGCCCGGCCTTGCTGGCCGCGTAGTTGGTCTGTCCGACGTTGCCCGCGATGCCGCTGATGGAGGAGGTGAACACGATCCGGCCGCCCTCCGGCAGCGCCGGGGCCAGCCGCTCGGTGAGCCGCTCCACGGCGACCAGGTTGACGTCGAGGACGGCGCGCCAGCGGTCGGCGGCCATCCGGCCCAGCGTGCGGTCCCTGGTGATGCCGGCGTTGTGCACCAGGATGTCGAGGCCGGCGACCCGCTCGGCGAGCCGGTCGGGTGCGTCGGCCGCGGTGATGTCGAGTTCCACCGCGGTGCCGGCCAACGGCCGCATGGTGGCCCGCAGTTCGGCACCCATCGCCGGCACGTCCACGCCGATCACCCGGGCGCCGTCGCGGTGCAGCACCTCGGCCACGGTGGCCCCGATGCCCCGGGCCGCGCCGGTGACCAGCGCGGTGCGGCCGGCCAGCGGGCGCTCCCAGTCCTCGGGCACCGTGGCCCGCCGGCCGGGGCCGATCCGCACGGCCTGGCCCGAGACGTAGGCGGAGCGGGCGGAGAGCGCGAAGCGCACGGTGGACTCGATGGCGTCCTCGGCGCCGGGGGCGACGAGCAGCAGGTGGGCGGTGGCTCCGGCGCGCAGTTCCTTGGCGGCGGAGCGCACGAACCCGTCCAGCGCCCGCTGGGCCGCCGACTCGCCCGGCGAGGCGGCCAGTTCGGGCGGGGTGCCGAGCACGAGCAGCCGGCCGCAGGGGGCCAGGGCGCGGATCCTGGGGTGGAGGAACGCGTGCAACTGGTCGAGCCGGCCGGTCTCGCGGATGCCGGTGGCGTCGAAGACCAGGGCGGCCGGTGCCTCGGCGTGGGGCACCAGCTCGGCGCCGCAGGAGTCGAGGGCGGCGCGCAGCGCCGTGCCGAGCCGACCGCCGTCCGACTCGCCGAGCAGCACGGGCCCGCGCGCCACCGGGAGCCCCGGGCGGTGCCGGACGAGGCGGGCCGGGCTGGGCAGGCCGAGCCGGCCGACGAGCGCGGCGCCGACCCGGCTGGTGGCGAAGGAGAGATAGCGATCGGCCATTGATTTCCTCCCTACTGCGGGGTAAGTCTACTGAAAAGTAAGACAAGCGCGGTACGACGAGAGGTGGCAGATGACGACGACGCGCCGGGTGGCGATCCTCGGGGGCAACCGCATCCCCTTCGCCAGGGCCGACGGTCCCTACGCCACCGCCTCCAACCAGGAGATGCTGTCGGCCGCGCTGGCCGGCCTCGTGGACCGGTTCGGGCTGCGCGGCGCGTTGGTCGGCGAGTTCGCGGCCGGCGCGGTGCTCAAGCACAGCCGCGACTTCAACCTGGCCAGGGAGACCGTGCTCGGCAGCGCGCTCGACCACCGCACCCCGGCGCTCGACCTGCAACGGGCCTGCGGCACGGGCCTGGAGGCGGTCATCCAGGTCGCCAACAAGATCGCGCTCGGGCAGGTCGACTGCGGCATCGCGGGCGGCGTCGACACCGCGAGCGACGTGCCGCTGGCGCTCGACGACCGGATGCGCCGCACCCTGTTGCGGGCCCGCCGCGCCCGCACCCTGCCGGGCAGGCTGCGCGCCCTGGCCGGCGCGCGGCCGAGCCACCTGCTGCCGGAGATCCCGCGCAACGCCGAGCCGCGCACCGGGCTCTCGATGGGCTACCACGCCGCGCTCACCGCCGCCCGGTGGGGCATCACCAGGGCCGACCAGGACGCGCTGGCCGCCACCAGCCACCGTCGGCTCGCCGCCGCCTACGACCGGGGCTTCTTCGCGGAGTTGGTCACTCCGTTCCGCGGCCTGGAGCGGGACCAGAACCTGCGCCCCGACAGCACCGTCGAGCAACTGGCACGACTGCGCCCGGTGTTCGGCCGGGAGCTGGCCGAACCCACCATGACGGCGGGCAACTCGACGCCGCTCACCGACGGCGCGGCCGTCGTGCTGCTGGCCACCGAGGAGTGGGCGGCGGCCCGCGGGCTGCCGGTGCTGGCCTACCTCACCCACGCCCGCACCGCCGCCGTGGACTTCGTCCCGGGCCCCGACGGGCCCGAGGGGGCGGAGGGGGCCGAGGACGGGCTGCTGACCGCGCCGGTCTTCGCCGTCCCCCGGCTGCTGGCCGACGCCGGACTCACCCTGGCGGACCTGGACTTCGTCGAGATCCACGAGGCGTTCGCGGCGCAGGTACTGGCCACCCTCGCCGCCTGGGCCGACCCGGCGTTCTGCGAGAGCCGGCTCGGCCTCGACAAGCCGTTGGGCACCGTGGACCGCGACCGGCTCAACGTGGTCGGCTCCTCGCTCGCCACCGGACACCCCTTCGCCGCCACCGGCGGCCGTATCGTGGCCACCCTCGCCGCGCTGCTGCGCGAGCGCGGCCACGGGCACGGCCTGATCTCGGTGTGCGCCGCCGGCGGCCAGGGCGTGACCGCCGTCCTCGAACGTCCACGGGAAGACCAGCAAGGGAGCTGACAGCCGACATGGGTGCTCGTGGGGATCTCAGAAGGGCCAGGGCACAGGCCGCGCGCGAGGCACGCGCGCCCGCCGAGGTGGTCACGGAGGACGGCGTGGTGCGCGAGGTCCGGGTGGCGCCGCTGGTGCCGCGGCCGAGCGCGGGCAGCACCGCCGACCTGCCGTTCGACAACGCGGCCGAGGCCCCGGACGCGGTGGTGCTGCGCCGCAGGACACCGGACGGCTGGCGGCCGGTCACCGCGGCCGCCTTCGCCGCGGAGGTGTCCGGCCTGGCCAGGGGCCTGATCGCGGCCGGCCTCGGCGCCGGCGACCGGGTCGCGCTGATGTCGAGCACCCGTTACGAGTGGACCCTGTTCGACTTCGCTATCTGGGCGGCCGGCGGCCAGAGCGTGCCCGTGTACGCCACCTCGTCCGCCGCCCAGGTCGAGTGGATCCTGCGGGACTCGGGCGCCAGCCTGCTCGTGGTGGAGACCGCCGAGCACGCCGAGGTGGCGCGGGCCGCGTTCGCCGAACTCGACGACGCGCCCGACCTGTTGGTCATCGACGAGGGCTGTGTGGCGCGGCTGACCTCGGCCGGCGAGCGGATCCCGGCGGCCGAGGTGGCGGCCCGCCGCGCCGCCCTCACCCCGGACACGATCGCCACCGTCGTCTACACCTCGGGCACCACGGGCCGGCCGCGCGGCTGCGCCATCAGCCACGCCAACCTGCACGCCCAGACCGCCAACCTGGTCGCCCTGCTCAAGCCGGTGTTCGAGGAGATCACCCGGCAGACCCCGGAGACCCTGGTCTTCCTGCCGCTCGCCCACATCCTGGGCCGCACCATCCAGGTCGCCTGCGTGTCGGCGCGCATCGTCATCGGCCACTGCCCGAGCGTCAGACCGGACGACCTGCGGCCCGAACTCGCCTCCTTCCGACCCACGTTCATCGTCGGGGTGCCGTATCTCTTCGAGAAGATCCACCACACGGGCCGCGCGACGGCCGAACGGCTCGGCCGGGGCGCCTCGTTCGAGCGCGCCGACCGGATCGCCGTGGCCTACGGCGAGGCGGCGCTCGCCGCCCACCTCGGCACGGGAAGGGGACCCGGGCTGAGGCTGCGGCTCGCCAAGGGCCTGTACGACCTGCTGGTCTACCGGCGGATCAGGGCGGCACTCGGCGGCCGGCTGCGCTACGCCATCAGCGGCGGCTCACCGCTCGACCGCCGCCTCAACCTCTTCTTCTACGGCTGCGGCATCGTGGTCTACGAGGGCTACGGCCTGACCGAGACCACCTCGGCCGCCACCCTGATCCCGCCGCTCGCGCCGCGCCCCGGCACGGTGGGCCACCCGGTGCCCGGCACCGCGGTGCGGATCGCGGACGACGGCGAGGTGCTGGTGCGCGGCGACACGGTCGCCGCCGGCGCCACCGAGCCCGGCTCCTGGCTCGCCACCGGCGACCTCGGCTCGCTCGACGAGGACGGCTATCTGCGCATCACCGGACGCAAGAAGGACATCCTCGTCACCACCGGCGGCAAGAACGTCTCCCCCAGCGTGCTGGAGGACCGGCTGCGCGGCCGCCCGCTGATCGGCCAGTGCCTGGTGGTCGGCGACCAACGCCCCTTCGTGGCCGCGTTGATCACCCTGGAGGCCGACCAACTCGCCCACTGGCTCGCGGTCCGCAAGCGGCCACGCGACACGCCGTTCGCCGAGCTGCGCGACGACCCCGAGCTCCTGGCCGACGTCCGACGCGCCGTGGACCATGCCAACGAGGCCGTCTCCCGCGCCGAGTCGATCCGCGCCTTCGCCCTGGTCGAGGGCGAGTTCAGCGAGGCCAACGGCCTGCTGACCCCCTCGATGAAGGTCAAACGGCAGGCGGTCGCCGAGGCGTTCGCGGACGAGATAGCGAAGCTCTACGCCGGACGGTGAGTCCGCCGGCGGCTTCGCCCGAAGCGGCGCATCACCGGATCCTCGACCTGGCGGTAAAGCAGCCAGCCGAGCGACAGGTTGAGCCCGAAGAGCAGGACCACGATGCCCGTCCCGGCCGCGACGCCGTAGGTCTCGGTGCCGAACAGGGCGTCCCGCAGGTAGAAGATCCCGACGGTCTGGACCATGTAGAAGGCGAAGGAGACCTGCCCCAACCAGATGGTGACGGGCCGGTTCAGCGGGGTGCGCGCGCCCCGCAGGTCGGCCGTGGCCGCCGCGCCGATGACGGCCGCCACCGGCACGATGGTGGCCAACGCGAAGTAGTAGGGCGCGGGCCCCTCGGTCGCCACCACGTACCCGGCCACCGCGAGCGCCACGACCCACGGCACGGGCAGCCGCGGCCACCGGCCGGCGACCACCAGCCGCGCCAGCACGACGCCGAGCACGAACTCGAAGAGGCGGGAGGGCGGGAAGAAGTACGCGAACCACAGCTGGCTGAGCCCGAGATCCAGGTCGGTGCCCAGCGCGCTGGCCGCGCCGGCCGGGATGACGTGAGCGGACAGCAGCGACACGGCGGCGACGCCGGCCACCGCGGCGCCGGCCGCCGGCCACAGAAGGCGCTCGGGTATCCGCAGCAGCGGGCGTACCAGGAACGGGAAGAGCAGGTAGAAGAGCAGCTCGCAACTGAGTGACCAGGAGAGCGAGTTGACGCTGGTCAGCAGCTCGACGTCGGGGACGAACGCGTGCACGAGGAACAGGTTCGGCAGCCAGGCCCGGACGGGGGTGACCTCGGCGGCGAACAGGGCCATCACCAGGGCCCAGACCACCAGGTGGTTGGGGAAGACCTTCAGCAGCCGGCGCCGCCAGAACGCGAGCACCCCCTCCGCGGGGCGCCGGGACCAGGTCAGGACGAACCCGCTCAGCACGAAGAAGAAGGAGACGCCGACATAGCCGCTGTGTCCGAACCAGTGGCCCAGGCCGTCGGCGATCGTCTCGTTCGCGAAGGGGTTGACCGGCGCGACCTGGTTGACGAGGTTCACCGGCATGACGACGTGGGCGAAGAAGACCAGCAGCGCCGCGAAGAAGCGCAGCCCGGTCAGGGACGGGAGGCTCGGGGGCCGGGCGGGGCTCTCCGCTCGCTCGACGCCGGTTCGGGAACGGGCCGACAGGTCCACGGTGCTCTCTTTCGTCGATCGAGGTGAACGGCGCTAGCGCGCGCTGAGGCTGCTGCGGAACGCGGCGCACCGCTCGTAGGAGGGCAGCAGCCCGCGACGCTCCGCCTCGGCCAGCGACGGAGCCGAGGCGTCCTTCGGCGAGAGCAGCGGTTCGATGCCCTCGGGCCAGGCGATTCCCAGCTCCGGGTCGAGCGGGTCGATGCCGTGCTCGCGACGCGGCGCGTAGCCCTCCGAGCAGAGGTACACGACGGTGGCCTCGTCGGTGAGCGCGAGGAAGCCGTGCCCCAGGCCCTCCGAGAGGAAGACGGCGTCCCGGGTCTCGTCGTCGAGCCTGACCGCCTCCCACCGCCGATATGTCGGCGAACCGGTCCTGACGTCGACGACCACGTCGAGCACCGCGCCGCGCACGCAGGTGACGTACTTCGCCTGCCCGGGCGGCACGTCGGCGAAGTGGATGCCGCGCAGGGTGCCACGACGCGACACCGAACAGTTGGCCTGGGCCAGGCCGAGGTCGTGGCCGGTCGCCTCGCGGAAGTCGACGCCCCTGAACCACTCGTGGAACGAGCCTCGGCCGTCGGGGAAGATCCGCGGTCTGGTCGACCAGGCGCCCTCGATGGCAAGTGGTCGCATGTTCCTCGTCCTCCTCAGTCTCCTCGTGCTCCGTGGGTCGCCGTCGTCGCGGCCTGGTCGCCGGGCCGCTCGGCCCGCAGCAGGGCCGGGAACGCCTCGGCCAGCGCCGCCCGCCAGGGGCGGATCGCCTCGCCCCCGCCGGCGCGCCAGCGTTCGTGCCCGAGCACGCTGTAGGCGGGGCGCGGGGCGGGGCGTGCGAAGGCGGCGCTGGTGGTGGGCCGCACCCGGTCCTGGTCGGCGCCGTACAGCCGGAAGATCTCGCGGGCGAAGCCGTACCAGGTGGTCTCGCCCGCGCTGGTGGCGTGGTAGACGCCGGCCGGGGCGGAACCGGCGAGGGCCGCGTCCCCGAGCCAGACCAGGCGGTCGGCGACGTCCACGGTCCACGTCGGCTGGCCACGCTGGTCGTCGACCACGTCCGGGGCCCGACCGGCGGCCGCCAGCCTGATCATGGTCCGCGCGAAGTTGCCGCCGCCCGCCCCGTAGAGCCAGGCCGTGCGCAGCACGAAACCGGTGTCCGGCAGCGTCGCGCGCACCGCCGACTCGCCGGCCAGCTTGGTGCGCCCGTAGGCGCTGCGGGGCGCCGGCACCGCGTCCTCCGGGTACGGGGACGTGGCGTCGCCGGCGAACACGTAGTCGGTCGACACCTGGAGCAGCACGGCTCCGTGTGCCGCGCACGCCTCCGCGAGGTGGCGTGGCCCCGCCGCGTTGACCCGGGCGGCCGCCGCCTCGTGCCGCTCCGCGTCGTCCACGGCCGTCCACGCGGCGCAGTTGACGACGACGGCCGGCCGATGGTCGCGCAGCGCGGCGCGCACGGCCGCGCGGTCGGTGATGTCCAGGCCCCGCCGGTCGAGGCCGGCGACGACGCGCCCCTCGGCGGCCAGGCGAGCCAGGACGTCCCGCCCGAGCATGCCGCCGGCTCCGGTGACCAGCCACCGGGCGCTCATGACGCCCGCACCCCCGCGACCTCCAGGATGACCTCGGCCGCCCGCCGGGCCCCCGGGTGGCGCGCGTACGCGGCCCGCAGTCGGCCCGCCTCCGCGCGGTACCGCGGATCGGCGAGCACCTCGGTGACCGCGGCGCGAAGCCGCGCCGGCTCCGGTCTCCAGGTCCGCAGGAAGACGCCCGCACCCGACCAGCGGACCCGGTTGTTCGACTCCAGTCGGTTGTCGCTCACCCCGAAGGTCACCAGCGGCACCCCGTGGGCCAGCGCCAGTTGCACGCTGTCGTACCCGCCGTTGGTCACCACCAGGTCAGCCGTGGGCAGCAGTTCCACGGGCCGGACGAACCGTTCGAGGCGCAGGTTGGCCGGTCGCCGTGCGGCGGGCAGCACGTCCTCGGGGTCACGGTCGCCGGTCGTCGCGACGACCAGGACGTCCTCGTCGGCGAGCGCCGCCGCGGCCGGCAGGATCAGGGACGCGGGATCGGCGGTCCCCGGCTCCCGGGTCACGAGCACCACGGGAGTTCCCGCCGCGCGCGCCCGTGCCACGTCCGGCCGGCAGGCCACCGGGGTCGGGGCCCGGGGCGGGCCCGGCAGCGTGGGGCCGACGAACTCGACCACCGGCGGCAGGTCGCCGCGCGGGTACTCGAACTCGGGGACGGTGAGGACCAGATAGCGGTCGGCCAACCGGACCGCCCAGTCCATGAAGAAGCCGTCGACCCGCGGCACGCCGAGCCCGGCCGTCGACCGGCGCAGGGCCCGCCGCACGTCCCGGAACAGCACGTGGGACGCCAGCCACCGCAGGCCGCGGTCGCGGACCCGCCCGAGCGGCGAGGCGGCCGGGAGCAGGCCGGAACCGGGTGGCGGGACGCCCGCGCCGGTCAGCGGGAGCGGCCCGCCCACGAAGAGGACCGTCCGCGTCCCCCGCCGCCTGGCCAGCACCGGGGCGGCCAGGAGGCTGTGGTCCGAGAACACGACGTCGGGCCGGAACGCGCCGAGCACGGGCCCGATGTCGGCCACGTGTCCGGGAACGGATTCGATGAAGAGCGGCATGAGCACCTTCTTGAATCCCGGTATTCCGGGTTTCCGCTCGTCGAGGGTCCGCAACGCCGATGAATTCTCGTCGAAGTCGAGATGCGGTGCGATCGGCACGAAGGCGGCACCGGTCGCGGTGATCCGCTCCTCGAATTTCCGACCGCAGCGCCAGAGCACGTCGTGCCCTTTGTCCACCAGTTCTCCGGCGATCGGCAACGCCGGTAGTACATGACTGGTGATGGGCATTGTCGCCAGGAATACACGGGTCATGACGAAGCCTTCCAGCGTTGTCTCTCAACGGTGTCGGTGCGCTTCGTATCCCCGATGCTAGCGATTACCAGGGCGGCACAAATCCCCTAGCTTTTCCCGAACTCCCCTACTCGCCGCCACAGGGGCCGGGTAGGGGTTGCCCGCCCCGTCCACGTCCGCAGGATGGGAATGCGGCGCCGTTTTCTCTCGCCGGAAGGGCGCCGGAACTCGTGACCAGCGACGGGGGTGGTCACGGCGGGCCTCGTGCCATCGGTGAGGCCCCGGGCGCGTGACACGCCGCGGCCCGGGCCGCCGGCCCGCGTCCTCGACCCACTCTCTCCGAGCCGACGTGTGCGCCGGCCCTTCTGCCGTGTGTTCGTCACGCCGTGGGCCGCCGCCGTCGTCGTCGCGTCCGCCGGTGCGGACGACCGTTCGGAACGCTGGAAAGCAGAGAAAGGTGAATCGCATGACGGTGGACACGGATGTGCCTCAACTGCCGTTCCGGCGGTCCAACGTGCTGGATATCGCGCCGACCTACCGGGCGCTGCGGGACCGTGGCCCGCTGGTGCGGGTTCGCACGCCCGCCGGTGACCTCGCCTGGCTGGCGACCCGCTACCAGACGGCGAAGCAGCTCTTCGCGGACGACCGACTCGGACGGTCGCACCCGGACCCGGAGAACGCGCCCCGCATCTCGAACTCCCTCCAGTTCGGTGGCCCCTCGGGTGACTTCGAGACCGAACCCGAGCTGCACCGCCTGCACCGCAAGGTCCTCGCGCCCGCCTTCTCCGCGCGGCGCATGCGGCTGATCGCCGACCACATCGCCGCGCTCGCCACGCGGATGCTCGACGAGCTGGCCGCTCTCCGGCCGCCCGTGGACCTGCACGAACACCTGTCCTTCCCGCTGCCCATCGTGGTGATCTGCGAGCTGCTCGGCGTCCCGGTGGCGGACCGGGACCGGTTCCGCGAGTGGTCGTGGCGGTTCTCCAGCCTCGTCGACCAGCCGGGCGCGATGCAGGCGGCGATGGAGATGCACCACTACATGCGCGAACTGGTGGCCGAGAAGCGGAAGGAACCCGGCGACGACCTCATCACCGACCTGGTCGCCGCGGCCGCGGCGCACCCGTTGCTGACGGACGACGAGATCGCCGACATGGGGGTGCACCTGCTGTTCGGCGGGCACGAGACCACCGTCTCCAGAATCGACTACGGCACGCTTCTGCTGCTTCGGAATCCCGCTCAGCGCAAGGCGCTTCAGGACGACCCGTCGCTGGTCGAAGCGGCCGTGGAGGAGATCCTGCGGGTCAGCATTCCGGTGGAGGACCTCTTTCCGCGGTACGCCCGCTCCGAGATTGAGGTGGCGGGCGTCACCATCGAAGCCGGTGAGGCCGTGCTCCTCTCTCCGAGCGTCGCCAACATGGACGAGCGTGTCTTTCCCGATCCTGGACGTTTCGACATCTTCCGCAAGTCGGAGTTCCCGCACGTCGGATTCGGACACGGACTGCACTTCTGCGTCGGTTCCGCGCTGGCGAGAACGGAGTTGCGGACCGTTTTCGGCATGCTGTTCCAGCGCTTTCCCGGACTGGAACTCGCGGTGCCGTTCGAGGAGCTGCGCTGCAACGAGGAGCACTGGACCGGCGGCCTGGTGACGCTGCCGGTGACCTGGTGACTCGCGTACGCCGTCGATCTTTCTCAGGGGGACGTATGAGTTTTTCCGGAACACACACCCCGCCCTCCGCCCCGATCGCCGTGGTGGGCATGGGGTGCCGTTTTCCCGGTGGCGCCACGGGAATCGAGAAGTTCTGGGATCTGCTGGTGTCGGGGCGGTCAGGCGTGGTGGAGGTGCCCGCCGACCGTTGGAACCTGGAGGACTTCTTCGATCCCGATCCGGACGCCGCCGGGCGGAGTTACTCCCGGCACGGCGGATTCGTGGACGGCGTACGGGAGTTCGACGCCGGCCTGTTCGGCGTGGGCTCCGAGGAGGCGCTCGGGGTCGACCCGCAGCACCGGTTGGTGCTCGAGGTGGCGTGGGAGGCGCTGGAGCACGCGGGCATCGCCCCGGACTCGCTGCGTGGCACCCGCACCGGCGTCTTCGTCGGCATGGGCGGCAGCGACTTCGAACGGCTGCGGCTCTCCGCCGGCGACGTGTCGGCGGTGGACGGCTACTTCGCCACGGGTTCGGCCCAGAACATGGCGGCCAACCGGCTGTCGTTCGCGCTGGGCCTGGAGGGTCCGAGCCTGGTGGTGGACACCGCCTGCTCCTCCTCGCTGGTCGCGGTGCACCTGGCCTGCCAGGCGCTGCGGTCCGGCGAGTGCGACACCGCGCTGGTCGCCGGCGTCAACCTGATGCTCTCCCCCGGGACGACCGTCGCCCTCTCGCAGGGGCGGTTTCTCTCCCCCACCGGGCGCTGCAACACCTTCGACGCGACGGCGGACGGCTATGTGCGCGGCGAGGGCTGCGGGGTGGTGGTGCTGCGCCGCGCCGACGTGGCGCGCGAGGCAGGACAGCGGGTCTGGGCGGTCGTCCGGGGCAGCGCCACCAACCAGGACGGCCGCAGCAACGGGCTGACGGCGCCCAGGGGCGGCGCCCAGGAGGAGGTGATCCGGCGGGCGTTGGCGGCCGGCGACGTGCGCCCGGCCGAGGTCGGCTACGTCGAGGCGCACGGCACCGGCACCGCGCTCGGCGACCCCATCGAGGTCCGGGCCCTCGCCGCGGTACTCGGCGACGGCCGCACCGAGGCGGGCACCGGACCCGTCGCGCTCGGCTCCGTGAAGACCAACATCGGCCACCTGGAGGCCGGCGCCGGCATCGCCGGCCTCATCAAGACCGTCCTCGTCCTCGACCGGGGGGTCGTCCCACCCCATCCGCACCTGACCCGGCCCAATCCCTACATCCCCTGGGCCCAGCTGCCCGTGACCGTGCCCACGACGGCCACGCCCTGGCCGGACGAACGCCGCGTCGCCGGGGTGTCCTCGTTCGGCTTCGGCGGCACCAACGCGCACGTCGTGCTGGAGTCCCCACCGCCCGTGGCGGCGGACGGCCCGGCCCGGCCGTCGGGCCCCGTGCTGGTGAAGGTGACGGGCCGTGGGCGGGCCGCGGTGGCGGCCGGCGCGGAGCGGCTGGCCGCCTGGGCCCGGGACGCCGAGTCCGACGTGACCACGCTGGCCTGGGCCGCCGGCACCGGCCGGGCCGACCTCACCGACCGCGCCGCCGTCGTCGCGGAGACCCTGGGCGAGGCCGCGGAACTACTCGACGCCGTGGCCGCCGGGCGACCCGCGCCCGGCGTCGTCCAGGGCCGCCGGGGAACGGGCGGCGCGCCCCGCGTCGGCTTCGTCGTCCCCGGCCAGGGGCCGCGGCTCGCCGGCGCGCTGGCCGGGGTGTACGGGCGGGTGCCGGTGGTGACCGAGGTCGTCGACGAGGTGGCCAGGTCGGTCGGCCCGGTCTCCGGGCTGCCGCTCTCGGTACTCCTCGACGACAGCGAGGAGTCGGCCGCCGCGCTCGCGGACACCGCGGTGGTGCAGCCGGCGCTCTTCACCGTGGCCGTGGCGCTCGGCCGCTGGTGGCAGTCGATCGGCGTGCGACCGGCCATGGTACTCGGGCACAGCGCGGGGGCCTACGCCGCCGCGGTGCTGGCCGGCGTGTTCTCGCTGGAGGACGGCATCCGGCTGACCAGCGCCCGGGCCCGGCTGATGGGCGGTCTGCCGCCGGTCGGTGCGATGGCCGCGGTGTTCTGCCCGGCCGAGGAGTTGGCCGAGGTCGACGTGGTCCGCGACGGCCGGGTGGTGATCGCCTCCTACAACGGCCCCCGGGAGACCGTGGTCTCGGGGCCGACGGAAGCCGTGCTCGCGCTCCTCGACGAGATGGCGGGGCGCGGCGTGAAGAGCGTGCGGCTGCGGGTCTCCTACGCCTCGCACGGGCCGCTGATGGAGCCCGTGCTCGGGCCGCTCCGCGAGGCCTTCGAGGGCGTGGAACTCCACCGTCCCACCACGGAGTTCGTCTCGGACTCCACCGGCGAGCTCGCCGGGCCCGAGGTGGCGACCGTCGACTACTGGGTCCGGCACACCCGCCGACCGGTGCTGTTCTCCACGGCCATGCGGACGATGCTGGACCGCAGGATCGGCGTGGTGATCGAGCTGGGGCCCGGCGGGCTGCTGCCGCTGTTCCTCAGCGTGGCCGGGGAGCGCGAGCTGGTGTGCGCGCCCTCCGTGGTCGTCGAGGGCGGTGTGCCGCGCGGGCTGCTCGAGTCGGCCGGCCGGGTCTGGGCAGCAGGCGTGGACATCGACTGGAGCCGGGTCAACGGCTCCCGCCCAGTCGGCCCGCCGCCCGCGCTGCCCACCTACCCGTTCCAGCGCCTGAGCTACTGGCCCGACCTGGCCGAGGGCCCCGCCCCGGCCGCGGTCCGCGCGTCCGGCCGACCCGAACTGGCGGCCGTCGCCGAGCCGGTCGACGTGCCGTCCCCGGCGACCCGCCCCGCGCGCGACGAGCGGGAGGACGCGCGACGCGTCGCCGCCCTGGTGAGCTACCTGCGCGGCGGGCTCGCGGACGTGATGGAGCTGCCCGAGGGCGACGAACTCGACGCCGACACGGGCCTGTTCGACCTGGGGCTGACCTCGGCCATGGTGGTGAGGCTGCGGGCCCGGTTCGAACGTGACCTCGGCCGGCGGGTGCCCACCACGGCGGTGTTCGAGCACCCGACGATCAGCCGGCTCGCCCGCTACCTGGCCGACATGGGCGCGGTCCTCGTCGACTCCCGCGCCACGACCGAGCCGCCGGTCGACGCGCCCGAGGCGGCCCCTTCCCCCGCCGACGCCCAGGAACCGATCGCGATCGTCGGCATGGCGTGCCGGTTCCCCGGCGGCGCCAACGACCTCGACAGCTACTGGCGGCTGCTGCGGGAGGGCCGGGACGCCACCTCGCCCGTGCCCGCGGGCCGCTGGGACGGGTACGCGGACCCCGCGTCCACCCCGTCCCTCGCCGGCTTCCGCGGCGGTTTCCTCGACGTTCCCGTCGACGCCTTCGACGCCGAGGCGTTCGGGATCACCCCGCGCGAGGCCCGCACCATGGATCCCCAGCAGCGGCTGCTGCTGGAAGTGGTCTGGGAGGCGCTGGAGGACGCCGGACTTCCGGTCTCGGACCTGGAGGGCTCCCCGACCTCGGTGTTCGTCGGGATGACGACCCTCGACTACCTGCAACTGCTGTCGGCCGACGCCACCTCGGGGGCCGACGCCTACCAGGCCACCGGCAACACGTTCAGCGTCGCGGCCGGACGCCTCTCCTACTTCCTCGGCACGCGGGGCCCGAGCATGGCCGTCGACACGGCGTGCTCCTCGTCGCTCGTCGCCACCCACCTCGCCATCCGCAGCCTGCGGTCCGGCGAGTCGAACCTGTCGATCGTCGCCGGCGTGAACCTGCTGCTCTCGCCGGCCACCACGACAAGCCTGGCCAACCTCGGCGCGCTCGCCTCCGACGGCCGGTGCAAGACCTTCGACGCGACCGCCGACGGCTACGGGCGCGGCGAGGGGGCGGGCGTCGTGATCCTCAAGCGGCTGCGGGACGCGCGGGCCGACGGCGATCACGTCTGGGCCGTGCTGCGCGGCTCCGCCGTCAACCAGGACGGCCGCAGCGCCGGTCTGACCGTCCCCAACGGGCAGGCGCAGCAGTCGGTGATCCGCGAGGCCCTGCGGGACGCGGGCGCCGAGGCGAGCTCGGTCGGCTACGTCGAGGCGCACGGCACCGGCACCGCGCTCGGCGACCCCATCGAGGTCGACGCGCTGATGGCGGTGCTCCGCCCGGACCGGGGCGATCAGGCGCCCGCGCTGCGCGTCGGCTCGGTGAAGACCAACCTCGGGCACCTGGAGGCGGCGGCCGGCGTGGCCGGCCTGATCAAGACCGCCCTCACCCTGCACCACGGCGAGATCCCGCCGCACCTGCACCTGAACACCCCGAGCCCGCACATCGACTGGGACGGACTGCCGCTGGAGATCCCCGACCGGCTGACGGAGTGGGCGCCGGGCGAGCCCCGGCTTGCCGGGCTCAGCGCCTTCGGCTTCGGCGGGACCAACGCGCACGTGGTGCTCGGTGCGGCGCCACCCGACGCCGAGCCCGCCAGCGTCCCGGAACCGGCCGAGGGTCCCGCGCTGCTGGTGTTGTCGGCCAGGACCCGGCCGGCCCTGGCCGAACTGGCCGAGCGGTACCGGGAGTCGCTGGTCGCCGGCCAGGGGACCGGCGCGGCGGCGGGCTGGCCCGCCGTGGCCTGGCACGCGGCGACGCGCCGCACCCACCTGCCGGAACGGCTCGCGGTGACCGCGCCCTCGGCGGACCGGGCCGCGGAGCTGCTGGCCGCCGCGGCGCGGGGCGAGCAGCACCGCGAGCTCTCCGTCGGCCGGGTGGTGCCCGGGGACCGGCGGCGGCTCGTCCTCGCCTACAGCGGCCAGGGCAGTCAGTGGGCCGGCATGGGCGTCGACCTGCTCTCGGAGCCCGTCGCGGGCGACGTGCTGCGCCGGTGCGACGAGTTGGTCCGCGACCTGGCCGGCTGGTCGCTCCTGGACGAACTGCGCGCGCCGGCCGCCTCGTCGAGGCTGGCCGACACGGCGATCGCGCAGCCCGGCATCTTCGCGGTCCAGGCCGCGCTCACCGAACTGTGGCGGCGGTGGGGCATCAGCCCCGACGCGGTCGTCGGCCACAGCGTCGGCGAGGTCGCGGCGGCCCACGCCGCCGGCGCTCTCACCCTGGAACAGGCCGTCTCGGTGGTCGTGCGCCGGGGCGAGGTGATGGCGTCGACCCGGGGCAGCGGCGCCATGGTGGCCGTGGGCCTGTCCGCCGAGTCGGCGGCCGAACTCATCGAGCCCTACGGCGATCTGCTGTCCCTCGCCGCGGTCAACGGCCCCGGCAGCGTCGTCGTCGCCGGGGACCCGGCGGCCCTGGCCGACCTCGAACCCCTGGTGCGCGGCCGGCGGGCCCACTGGGCAAGGATCCAGGACGAGTACGCCTTCCACACCCCGCGGATGCTCCAGGCCAGGCCGGAGCTGCTGCGGGCGCTGGACGGCCTCACCCCGGCGGCACCGGCCGTGCCGGTCTTCTCCACGGTCACCGGCGAACCGGCCGGCCCCGGTTCCTTCGACGCCGCCTACTGGGCCGAGAACATGGTGCGCCCCGTCCGGTTCGCCGACGCCCTGCGCGCGGCGGCCGACCCGAAGGCGCACCACGTCGTCCTCGAGGTCGGACCGCACGCCGTGCTCGGCTCGGCCGCCGCCCAGTCCCTCGGCGACCGCTGCGCCGCGGTGACCACCGTCGCCTCGCAGCGGGCCCGCCGCGACGGACGGGCCACGTTGCTGACGGCCGCCGGGCAACTGCACGTGCTCGGCTACGAGCTCGACCACCGCGCGCTGTTCGGCGCCGGGGGCACGGAGGCGCCGGGCGGCGTCGGCCGGGGACGCGTGTCCCTGCCCACCTACCCGTGGCAGCGCGGGCGCCACTGGCTGCCCCGCCCCCCGGCCAGGACCGCAACGCCGCCCGGCACCCAGGGCACTGACGACTTCGAGGACGAACTCGCCGACGCCCTCTACGAGTTCCAGTGGCAGCCGGCCGAAGGACCGGCGCCGGAGGCCGTCGGGACGGCGCCCGCGAAGGGCGACTGGCTGGTGGTCGCCGACCGGGGCGGCGTGGCCCGGCACATCGCGGAGCGGCTGACGGCCGGCGGCGGGCGGTGCGTGGTCGTGCCCCCGGAGAAGCTGGACCCGGCCGCCCCCGACACCGCCCGGGAGCTGCTGTCCGGCCTGGACGCGCTCCGCGGACTCGTCCACTGCGGGGCGCTGGACGCGGGGCACACCACCGCGCCCGGCTCCGAGACGGCGGACGCGCTCGCCCTCTCCTGTGGCCCGCTGTTGACGGCGGCCCGGGTCCTGCCCGGCGCCGACGCCGGGGCCGCGCCCCGCGTCTGGGTGGTGACCAGGGGCGCGACGGGGGCCGAGGGCTCCGCCGTGACGCCGTCGCAGGGCCCGGTCTGGGGCCTCGGCCGGGTCGTCGCCCTGGAACGGCCGGAGCTCTGGGGCGGCCTGGTCGACCTCGACCCGGCCGCCGAGAACCCGGCGGCGGACGCCGACGCGGTGGTGGCCGAGCTGCTGCGCCCCGGGGGCCCGGGCGACGAGGACCAGATCGCCCGCCGGGCCGGCACCCGCCTGGTCGCCCGCCTTCGCCGGGCCGACCGGCTGCCCCCGGCCGAGGGGCCGACGATCAGCGGGACCGCGAGCTACCTGATCACGGGCGGCCGGGGCGCGCTCGGCCTGCGCGTCGCGGAGTGGCTGGTCGGCAGGGGCGCCAGGCACCTGGTGCTGACGGGCCGTCGCCCGCTCGCCGAGGACGCCGACGACCCCGTGGTCGCGGCCGTCCGCCGGATGCGCGAGGCCGGCGCCACCGTGCACACCCCGGACGTGGACGTGGCCGACCGCGAAGCGATGGCGGCGCTGTTCGCGCCGGAGGCGCCCTGGCCGCCGGTGCGCGGCGTGGTGCACGCGGCCGGCACGTTCAACCCGTGCGCGGCGGCGGAGTTGGACTGGGACCGGTTCCGCGCCATGTGCCGGGCCAAGGTCGACGGCACCCTGGTGCTGGACGCCCTCACGCGCGACGCCGAGCTCGACTTCTTCGTGATGTTCTCCTCGGCCTCGGCGGTCTGGGGATCCGCGCTCGCCGGCCACTACGCGGCGGCCAACAGCTTCCTGGACGCCATGGCGCACCATCGGGCCTCGCGCGGCCTCCCCGGGCTCGCCGTCGACTGGGGCTGGTGGTCGGGGAGCGATCTGGTGGCCGGCGAACACCTGGACCACTTCGAGGCGATGGGCCTGCACGTCCTGCCGGACCGGGTCGGCTTCGCCGCGCTCGAACGGCTGCTCGGCTCGGACCGACGTCAGCTCACGGTGGCGCCGGTCGACTGGGCGCGGTTCCGGCCCGTGCTGGAGGCCAGGCGACGCCGGCCCCTGCTCGAACGGCTGGGCGCCGCGTCCGACCCGGTCACGGCGGACGAGGGACTGCTGGACGCGCTGCGTGCGGCCAGGGGCGGGGCGCGGACGCGGCTGCTGGAGGAGCGGCTGCGCCGGGAGGTCGCGGCGGTGCTGGGCCTGGACGCCGGACACCCGGGGCTCGACCGGGACTCCGGCTTCTCGGACGCCGGCATGGACTCCGTCATGAGCGTGGAGCTGAAGAACCGGCTGGACCGGGTCCTCGGCGTGGTCCTGCCGGCCACCGCCGCGTTCGAACACCCCACGGTCGCGGCCCTGTCCGAGTACCTGCTCACCCTGCTCGCCCTGCCCACCGAGGAACCGCCGGCCGGGGAGATCGACGAGGATCCCGCGGCCCGGCTCGACGGCCTGTCCGAGGCGGAACTCCTGGAGTTGCTCGACCAGGAGCTCGACCAGTCGCCCGCATCCACCGAGAGCCCACTGGAGACGTCATGACGAACGTGGTCGCACCCGACGCGGAGCACCGCTCCAACGTGTTACGCCGCGCCCTGGTCGAGCTGAAGGCCGCGCGGGCCGAGGTCGCCGAGGCCCGGCGCCTGGTGAACGAGCCGATCGCCGTGGTGGGCATGGGGTGCCGTTTTCCCGGTGGCGCCACGGGAATCGAGAAGTTCTGGGATCTGCTGGTGTCGGGGCGGTCAGGCGTGGTGGAGGTGCCCGCCGACCGTTGGGACCTGGAGGACTTCTTCGATCCCGATCCGGACGCCGCCGGGCGCACCTACGCGCGGCACGGCGGATTCGTGGACGGCATACGGGAGTTCGACGCCGGCCTGTTCGGCATCCCGCCCCGGGAGGCGGTCGGCGTCGACCCGCAGCACCGGTTGGTGCTCGAGGTGGCGTGGGAGGCGCTGGAGCACGCCGGCATCGCCCCGGACTCGCTGCGTGGCACCCGCACCGGCGTCTTCGTCGGCATGGGCGGCAGCGACTTCGAACGCCTCAAACTCTCGACCGGCGACGTGTCGGCGGTCGACGGCCACTCGGCGACCGGCGGGGCGCTCAACATGGCGGCCAACCGGCTGTCGTTCGCGCTGGGCCTGGAGGGGCCGAGCCTGGTGGTGGACACCGCCTGCTCCTCCTCGCTGGTCGCGCTGCACCTGGCCTGCCAGGCGCTGCGGTCCGGCGAGTGCGACACCGCGCTGGTCGCCGGCGTGAACACGCTGCTGTCGCCGGGCACCACGGTGGCGCTGTCCAAGGGTCGCATGCTCTCCCCCGAGGGCCGGTGCAAGACGTTCGACGCCACCGCCGATGGCTATGTGCGCGGCGAGGGCTGCGGGGTGGTGGTGCTGCGCCGCGCCGACGTGGCGCGCGAGGCAGGACAGCGGATCTGGGCGGTCGTCCGGGGCAGCGCCACCAACCAGGACGGCCGCAGCTCGGGGCTCACCGTGCCCCGGGCGGACGCCCAACAGGAGGTGATCCGGCGGGCGTTGGCGGCCGGCGACGTGCGCCCGGCGGACGTCGGCTACGTCGAGGCGCACGGCACCGGCACCGCGCTCGGCGACCCCATCGAGGTCCGGGCCCTCGCCGCGGTACTCGGCGACGGCCGCGCCGAGGCGGGCACCGGGCCGGTGGCGCTCGGCTCCGTGAAGACCAACATCGGCCACCTGGAGGCCGCGGCGGGCATCGCCGGCCTCATCAAGACCGTGCTCGTCCTCGACCGGGGTCTGATCCCGCCGCATCTCAACCTCACCCGGCCGAGTCCCCACATCGCGTGGGCCGAGCTGCCCGTCACGGTGCCCACGACGGCCACGCCCTGGGCGGACGGGCGGCGCGTCGCCGGGGTGTCCTCGTTCGGCTTCGGCGGCACCAACGCACACGTGGTGCTGGAGTCCCCACCGCCCCCCGAACCGGCCGGACCGCCGCGCCCCGCTGCCCCGGTGCTGGTGAAGGTGACCGGGCAGGGAGCCGAGGCGTTGCGGGCCGGCGCGGAGCGGCTGGCCGCCTGGGCCAGGGACGCCGAGTCCGACGTGGCCACGCTGGCCTGGGCCGCCGGCACCGGCCGGGCCGACCTCTCCGACCGCGCCGCCGTCGTCGCGGAGACCCTGGGCGAGGCCGCGGAACTGCTCGACGCCGTGGCCGCCGGGCGACCCGCGCCCGGCGTCGTCCAGGGCCGCCGACGCTCCGAGGGTCCGCCGCGGGTGGCGCTCGTCGTCCCGGCGGCCGGGGCCCTGCCGGTCGGCCTCCTGGCCGCGCTGCACCGGCGGACCCCGGCGGTGGCCGAGGTCGTCGACGAGATGGCCGAGGCGCTGGGGCCGGCGGCCGAGGCGTCCCTGGGGGCACTGCTCGGGGGCACCGACGACGGCCCCGGCCAGGGTGCGCCGACCGCCGGGGACCTCGTCCGGTATGTCACGTCCGTGGCCCTCGGCCGCTGGTGGCGGTCGATCGGCGTCCGCCCGGACCTGGTGGTCGGGCGCGGCACCGGCGCCTTCGCGGCGGCCACCCTGGCCGGCGTCTGGTCGCCGGCCGACGGCGCCCGTCTCGTGTCCGCGCTCGCGGCGGGTGAACCGTTGGACTCCGTGCTCGACAAGGTGGGGCTGCGGGCTCCGGGCACCGAGTTGCTGCTCGACACGGACCTCACGGGCGACGGCGCGGAGGTGGCCACCGCCGGGTACTGGCTGCGCCGGGCCGGTGACCCGGCGCCCGCGGCGGAGACCGTCCGCGCCGTTCTGGAGCGTCGGGTGCAGGCGGTGGTCGAGCTCGGGTCCGCCGAGTTGGGGCCCGGTTTCCTGGCGGCGACGGACGAGCAGGACATGCTGGCCGTCGCGGCGCCGGCCGCCGCCTCGGACGCGCCGCTGCCCGGGCTGCTGGAGGCGGCCGGTCGGCTCTGGGCGGCCGGCGCGAGCCTCGACTGGGCCCAGGTCAACGGCCCCCGCCCGGCCCATCCGCCGCTGCTGCCCACCTATCCGTTCCAGCGCCGGACCTTCTGGCCCGGCGCCGACCCCCGGGCCTCGCTGGCCCGTGCCGCGCACCCCGCGGGAGGCACGGGGCTGCGGCCGCGCGTGCTCGGCACCGCGACCGGCGTCACCGTGGGCGAGACCGAACTCTCGCTGCGCCAGGTGCCGTTCCTGGCGGAGCACCGGGTGCACGGCCGACTCGTGGTGCCCGGGGTGATCTTCCTCGAACTCGTGCTCAGGTGTGCCGAACACGCCTTCGGCGGGCCGGCGCGGGCCCAGGACCTCTCGGTCTCCCGGCCGCTGGTGCTCGGCGACGAGGACACCGCCACGGTCCAGGTCGTCATCGACCCGCCGACGGCCGGGCGGGCCCGCGCGCGGCTCTTCAGCGGCAGCCACGCGACGGGCTGGCGGCTGCACTTCGAGACCGTGCTCGACGGTGGTGAGCTGGCGGCGGAGCCGCCAGCCGGCGCGGTCGCCGAGGAGTCCTTCGCCGCCGGTGCCGCCCGCTGCCACCGTGCCATCGGCGAGGACGAGTTCTACCGGCGGGCCTGGCACCCGATGTTCCGGCTCGGCCCGAGCTTCCGCCTGGTGCGCGGCGCCCGCACCGGTCCCGGCGCCGCGGTGGGCACCCTCGTCCGGCCGGCGCCGGACGCGGCCGGCGTGGTCGCCGGAGTCCGTCCGGAACTGCTGCTGCTCGACGCCTGCATCCAGTTGGTCGCGGTCGCCGCGCTCTCCGGGGAGGGCTTCACCGACCGCCCCGTGCACCTCGGCACCGGGTACCAGCGGATGTCGGTCGGCGACGTGGGCGCCGCCTCGGAGTTGGAGTGCGCCGCCGTGCTCCGGGAGTCGGCGGACGGCTCCGTCCTCGGTGATCTCCGGCTGACGGACGCCGAGGGGCGGCTGGTCGCCGAGATCTGGGGCGCCTCCTTCCGGCCGGTCACCGAGCGGATGCTCCAGCGCATGGTCGCCGGCCCGGCCGCGGCGGACGGCCCACCGGCCGCCTCGGACGTCCCCGCGGGGCCGGACGTGGCCGAGCTGCGGGCGGCCGAGGAACCGGCGCGCTCCCGACTCGTCGTCGACCTCCTCACCCACGGCCTGGCCCGCGTCCTCGGCGCGCGGCCCGCCGAGATCGACCCCAGGGCGCCGGTGGAGACCCTGGCCGACTCGCTGATGATCGCCGAACTCCGCACCGACATCGAGCGCCGGCTCGGCGTCACCGTGCCCATGGAGGCCTTCTTCGCCGACGCGACCCTCACCACGCTCGCCCGCTACGTCACCGAGGAGTGGGCGACCGAGGCCCCGCCGGCCGCGCCCACGCCGGAAGCGGCACCGGCACCGGCACGGAAGGCCGCCGGTCCGGCGGCGAAGGCGCCCGCCCCACGTCCGGCCCGGCCCTCCCGCGTCACGTTCATGTCCGTCCCCGAGATGACCGAACTCGCCGAGCTGGACGCGTCGATCACGGTCACCGGACCGCCCGAGCCCTGGGAGCGCACCTCGGGCGCGACGCTGCTCACCGGCGCCACCGGCTTCGTCGGCGGCTTCCTGCTCGCCGAGCTGCTGAACCGGCGGCCGGGCGACGTGCACTGCCTGGTCCGGGCGAGCGACCCCGCCCACGCCATGCGGCGCCTCACCGACAACCTCCGCTCGTACGGCGTCGATCCGACCCCGCACCTGTCCAGGATCGTGCCGGTCGTCGGCGACCTCGCCAAGCCCAGGTTCGGCCTCGACGAGGCGCGCTTCGCCGCCCTGCACGACGGGATAGGGGACATCGTCCACTGCGGCGGCATGGTCAAGTGGACCTACCCCTACCAGGGGTTGCAGGGCGCCAACGTCGCCGGCACCCGCGAGGTGCTGCGCCTCGCGACGCTCGGCGCGCCGCGCCCGGTGCACTTCATCTCCACCGTCGGGGTCTTCTCCTCCAGGGACTTCACCGCCGACGTGGTGTACGAGACCGACGACATGCACACCAGCGGTTCGCTGGTGGTCGGCTACGCCCAGACCAAGTGGGTGTCGGAGCGCATGGTCAGGTTCGCGCACGAACGCGGCCTGCCCGTCACCATCCACCGGATCAACACCGGCGGGCACAGTGTCACCGGTGCCTTCAACCGCCTCGACCACCTGACCCTGATCCTCAAGGGCTGCGTCCAGGCGGGCATCGCGCCGCACAGCGTGGCGGTCATGCCGGTGCAGCCGGCGCCGATCGACTACGTGGCGAGCGCGGTCGTGGAGGTCGCCAAGCGGCCGGAACTGCTGGGCGGCACCTTCCACCTCGTCAACGAGCGAGCGCTGACCTGGAAGGAACTCTTCGACGCCGTCGAGACATTCGGCTACCCGCTGGAGCGGGTCCCGTTCGAGGACTGGCGCCGGCAGGTGACCGGGCGCAACCCGGGCACGCTCGCGCTCCTCGGCCTCGCGCCGTTCCTCCACGACAGCCTGGAACACACCCGCCTGCCGTTCTCGGACTCCGAGCTCACCCGGCGGGCGCTGGCGGGCGCCGACCTCAGCTGCCCGCCCCTCGACGACGCCCTGGTGCACACCTTCCTCAGGGGCTTCGTCGAGGCCGGCTTCCTGGAACCCCCGGCCGGTGCCCGACGCACCACCCCCCGCCCCGAAGGGAGTGACTCATGACCGCCATCACCATCGACCTGACCGACCTCGAGTACCGGCTCAACCCGTGGCCGACGTACGAGGTGCTGCGGGACCAAGCGCCCGTCCACCACGTGCCGGGCGGGACCGCGGCAGGCGAGGACCTCTATGTGATCAGCCGCTACGACGACGTGTCGAACACCCTGCGCGACAAGAAGACGTTCTCCAACCAGGTCATCACCGACGAGCGCTTCAACGTGCCGGTGCTGGTCAACCGGGACGCCCCCGAACACACCAGGCTGCGCAGGAACGCCAACCGGGCGTTCAACGCCAAGCTCGTCCGCAACCTCGGCAGTTGGGTGCAGACCGTCATCGACGAGGTGCTGGCGGACGCGCTCGCCGGTGACCGGGTGGAGTGGGTCGAGGCCTTCACCACCACCCTGCCCCTGCGCGTGGTCAGCGACATGCTCGGCATCCCCCGCGACCGGAAGGACGACTTCCGCCGCTGGACCCAGGCCGTGATGAACATGTTCGCGGTGGCCGCCGGCATGGACCCGGACGAGGTGCCCGGATTCCTGGAGGACCTTCTGGAGTTCGGCAACTACATGGGCGAACTGGCCCAGGAACGCAAGGGCAAGCCCAACCGCGGCGACATCCTCGGGGCACTGGTCGAGGAGCACGAGGCCGGCCAGCTCTCCCAGGACGAACTGACCATCATGGCCTGGTCCTTCATCGCGGCCGGCTACGAGACGACGATGAACCTGCTCGGCGGCGGGCTGCGGATGCTGCTGACCGACCCGGCCCTGGCCAAGCGGCTCACGACGGAACCGGACAGGACCGAGGATTTCATCGAGGAGTACCTGCGGGTATACAGCCCGATCCAGTGGACGCTGCGCCGGCCCACCGAGGACACGGAGTTGCACGGCGTCCGCATCCCCCAGGGCGCCCTGGTGCACGTGGTGATCGGCGCGGCCAACCGCGATCCGCGCAGGTTCCCCGCTCCCGACGCCTTCGACATCGACCGCGACAACAAGTCGGAGCACCTGGCGTTCGGCGCCGGGCCGCACTTCTGCCCCGGCTCGGCGCTGGCCCGGCTGCTCGCCGGCCTGGCGTTCCGCTCCTACTACCCCGTTCTCGACCGGCTCTCGATCGACCCCGAGGACCCGCCGCGGCTGCGGACCCAGCAGGGCGCCTACGGCCTCGCGCGGATGAGCCTCCTGGTGTCGCGGGGACCGGACGACCGGAAGGACAGGACCTCATGACGACGACGACCGTTCCCACCCTGACTCTGCTCGGTCGGCTGCGCGAGCACGCGACGCGGAAGCCCTCGGTCCCGGCGTGCGTCTTCACCTCGGACGACGGGGAGGACGAACAGACACTGACGTACGCGGAGTTGGACCGCGACATCAGGACCATCGCGACCGGGCTGCGGGCCCGCCTGGACCCGGGCGACCGGGCCCTGCTGCTGTTGCCCGAGGGCGCGGACTTCGTCCGTGGCTTCCTCGGCTGCATGCGGGCGGGCGTGATCCCCGTGCCGGCGTACCCCCCGCTGCCGGTGCAGTCCCGCCAGCGGGTCGAGACGCTGCGGGCCGTCGTGGCCGACTGCGGGCCGCGCGCCGTTCTCAGCGCGGCGTCGACGGAGGACAAGGACGCGATCCGCCGGGTCGTGCCCGACCTGGGGGACGTGTGGTGGAGCGGCCCCGGGGAACTGCTCGACGGCGGGGCGCCGGACGAGGCGGCCGAGTACCAGGCCACCCCCGAGGACATCGCCTTCCTCCAGTACACCTCGGGCTCCACCTCCACCCCCAAGGGGGTGGTGGTCACCCACGGGGCGCTCGCGCACAACGTGGAGATGATCAGGACGGCCTTCGGGCTCGACGAGGAGCCCCGGATGGCCAGTTGGCTGCCGCTCTTCCACGACATGGGCCTGATCGGCAACGTCCTCCATCCCCTGTGGGCGGGCGGGACCACGATCCTGATGACGCCGATGACGTTCCTCAAGCGGCCGGCGCGGTGGCTGCGCGCCATCTCCCGGCACCGGGCCAACGTCACCGGGGCACCGAACTTCGCGTACGACCTGTGCACCCGCAGGGTCAGGGCGAGCGAGAGCGCCGATCTCGACCTCAGCAGTTGGCGGGTGGCGTACAACGGCGCCGAGCCGGTGCGCGCCGCCTCCCTGGACGCGTTCGCCGAGCGGTTCGCCGCCCACGGCTTCGACCCGAGGTCCTGGTGGCCCTGCTACGGCCTCGCCGAGGCGACGCTGCTGGTCACCGGCGGGGACCCGAGGCGGGAGCCCAGCCGGCTCACCGTGGACCGCGACGCCTTCCAGCGGGATGTGGTGGTCCCGGCCGACGAGGGCACGGTGCTGGTCAGCAGCGGGTTCACCAGCATGGAGCGGACGGTGCTGATCGTCGACCCCGAGACCCTGCGGCCCGTGCCGCCCGGCCACGTCGGGGAGATCTGGATCGGCGGCCCCCATCTGCCGATCGGCTACTGGGGGAACGCCCGGGCCACCGAGGAGACCTTCGCCGCCCGGCCGGTCGGCGGTCCGCCGGAACCCTACATGCGCTCCGGCGACCTCGGGTTCCTCCACGACGGCGAGCTGTACGTGACGGGTCGCTGCAAGGACCTCCTCATCGTCGGCGGTCGCAACCACTACCCGCAGGACATCGAGGCGACCGTCGAGGAGTCGCACGACGCCGTCCGCAAGGGCTGCGTGGCGGCCTTCGCCGTCGACGACGGCGACCGCGAGCGGGTGGTGGTCGTCGTCGGCGCGGGGCAGGGCGCGGTCGGCGTCGGCGAGGCGGCGGCGGCCAAGCGCGCCGCGATCGTCCGGGCGGCGACCGTCGCGGTCGCCGCCGAGCACGGCATCACGCTGGACGACGTGGCGGTCGTCGGTCCGAACGCGGTGCCGAAGACATCCAGCGGGAAGCTGCGGCGCGGCGCCTGCAGAACCGCCTACCTGCGCGGCGAGTACCTGCTCGGCGCGAAACCGGAGAGGACGGAGGAGACGTGATGGACGCGGCGCTCACCCCCTGGCAGGTCCAGGACTGGCTGACCGCCCGGGTCGCCGAGCTGCTGCGGGTCGACGTGGCGCAGGTCTCGTCGGAGGCGATGTTCCGCGATCTGGGGCTCTCCTCCGTGCAGTTGGTCGAGATGACGGCGGACCTGGAGGACTGGAGCGGACGTCCGCTGCCCGCGACCTTCGTCTTCGACTGCCCGACGATCGAGGATGCCGTGGCGCACCTCACCCGCCCGGCGACGCCGGAGCCGGCGGTTGGGCGGGACGCGGTGGCGGCGGGCGGAACCCGGGAAGGCGAGGGTGGCTGACATGGCGCTCGGCACCGCCCCCGGCGCCGCCCGCGGCGCCCAGATCGCCTCGCTCGGCCACTACCTGCCGGAGGCGGTCGTCTCCACCGAGGAGGTGGCCGGACGGCTCGGCATCGACCCCGAGTGGGTGGTGGCCAGGACCGGCATCAGGGAGCGTCGGCAGGCCGCCAAGGACGAGACGGTCGTCGACCTGGCGACGGCCGCCGCCACGCACGCGCTGGCCGGGCTCGACGCCGACCCGCGGTTCTCCGGCGCCGCCTCGCTGGTCGACACCGTGATCGTGGCGACCTCCACCCCGGAGTCCACCATGCCGAGCGTCGCGGCACGCGTGGCGGCCCGTACCGGGCTCGGCCACCCCGCCGCCTTCGACCTGAACGCGGCCTGCGCCGGCTTCTGCCACGGCCTGGCGACCGCCGACGGGCTGGTCCGCTCCGGCACCAGCCGTGGGGTCCTGGTGATCGGCGCGGACAAGGCCACCGCCTGGCTCGACTGGGACGACCGCGACACGGCCATCCTGTTCGGGGACGGGGCCGGCGCCGCCGTGGTGCTGCCGCACGATCGCCGGGCCATCGGCCCCGTGGTGTGGGGCAGCGTCGGCGAGGAGTCCCATCTGATCTCGATCGGCGAGGAGGACCGGGTGCTGCGGCAGCAGGGACGCACCGTGTACCGCTGGGCGACCGGCCTCGGCGACACGGTCGCCCGGGTCTGCGAGCGCGCCGGTGTCGAACCGGGCGGGCTCGCGGCGTTCGTACCGCACCAGGCCAACCTGCGGATCGTCAACGCGCTGGCGAAACACCTCGGCGTGGCCGGCGACGCGGTCGCCACCGACGTGGTCGGGTCGGGGAACACCATCGCGGCGACCATCCCGCTGGCACTCTCCAGGATGCGGCACCGGCCGAACCTGGCGAACGGCGGCGACGTGCTGCTGTTCGGCTTCGGCGCGGGCCTCTCCTACGCCGGGCAGGTCGTCACACTGCCCCCGCTGCCGACGGCGTGCCCCGTCGGCGGGGCGGCGGGCACGGCGTGGGGAGAGTTCCGTGACGTCCGGTAGCGGAGACCGGTGGTTGGTCACCGGTGGGGCCGGGTTCATCGGCTCGGCCCTGGTCCGGATGCTGCTCTCGGAGCCGGGACCGGTGGCCCGGGTGACCGTCCTGGACAAGCTGACGTACGCGGGGAACCCGGCGAACCTCGCCCCGGTGGCGGCCGATCCCCGGCTGCGGTTCGTCCGGGGCGACATCTGCGACGCCGCCCTGGTGGAAGAGGTGATGCGGGGCCAGGACCGCGTGGTGCACCTGGCCGCCGAGTCGCACGTGGACCGGTCGATCGAGTCCGCCGCCGAGTTCGTCACCACCAACGTCCTCGGCACGCGGACGCTGCTCGACGCGGCCCTGCGCGCCGGCACCGCCACGTTCCTGCACGTCTCCACGGACGAGGTGTACGGCTCGATCGAGTCGGGGTCGTGGCCGGAGAGCGCTCCGGTGTCGCCCAACTCCCCCTACTCGGCGAGCAAGGCGGCGGCCGACCTGCTGTGCCTGGCCTACGCCCGCACGCACGGGTTGGACGTCCGGGTCACCCGCTGCTCCAACAACTACGGCCCCTACCAGTTCCCCGAGAAGGTCGTCCCGCTGTTCGTCACGAACCTCCTGCGGGGGCGTCCGGTGCCGCTCTACGGCGACGGCGGGAACGTCCGGGACTGGCTGCACGTCGAGGACCACTGCCGGGGCCTGCTGCTCGCGGTGGCGCACGGCCGCCCGGGCGAGGTCTACAACCTGGGCGGCGGCGCCGAGTTGTCGAACCTCGACCTGACCCGGACGATCCTCGGCCTGGTGGGCGCCGGCGAGGAGATGATCGACCGGGTCGCGGACCGCAAGGGCCACGACCGCCGGTACTCCGTCGACTGGGGCAAGGCGGCGGGCGAGCTCGGGTACCGCCCGCGGCACTCCTTCGCGTCGGGGCTCGCGGACACGGTCGCCTGGTACCGGGACAACCCCGGCTGGTGGGAGCCGCCGCGCGCGGTCCCGGCGGCCCCGGGACGACGAGCGGGGGCGGGCGTCTGATGCGCGGGATCATCCTGGCGGGCGGCTCCGGCACCCGGCTGCGCCCGCTGACCCAGGTGCTCTCCAAGCAGCTGCTGCCGGTGTTCGACAAGCCGCTGATCTACTACCCGTTGTCGGTGCTCATGTTGTCCGGCATCAGGGACATCCTGGTGATCAGCGGCCCCGGCCATCTGGACCAGTACCGCGCCCTGTTGGGGGACGGCGACCGGCTCGGCATCCGGCTGGCCTACGCCGAACAGGACCGGCCGCGCGGCATCGCCGACGCGCTGCTGATCGGCCGGGACTTCGTCGGTGACGAGCAGGTCGCGCTGGTGCTCGGTGACAACGTCTTCCACGGTCACGACCTGGCCCCGCTGCTGCGCGAGCAGGTGGCGAAGCTGTCGGGCGCGACCCTCTTCGGCTACGCGGTGGCCGACCCGCAGCGCTACGGCGTGGCGGTGCTCGACGGCGACGGGCGGTTGGTCGACATCGAGGAGAAGCCGCGGCGGCCGCGCTCCAACCTGGCGGTCACCGGCCTGTACCTCTACGACAACGAGGCGTTGGACCACGCGGCTCGGCTGGCGCCCTCGGCACGCGGCGAGTTGGAGATCAGCGACGTCAACCGCCGGTTCGTCGCGGAGGGCAGGGCCCAGTTGGTCAATCTGGGGCGGGGCACGATGTGGCTCGACGCGGGCACCCACGAGAGCCTGATGGAGGCCGCCAACTACGTGCGGGTCGTCCAGCAGCGCCAGGGCACTCGCATCGCCTGCATCGAGGAGGTCGCCTACCGGATGGGCGCCCTGGACCGGTCCGGGCTGCACGCGGCGATCGAGAGCGTGGGCGTGACCTCCGACTACGGCCGCTATCTCAGACAGGTACTCGACGAGCATTGAGGAGGACATCCGTGCGGGTCAGCGTGGACCAGGACAGGTGCGTGGGTGCGGGGCAGTGCGCGCAGACCTCGGAGGAGGTGTTCGACCAGAGCGAGGAGGACGGCCTCGTCGTCCTCCTCGCGGAGAACCCGCCGGCGGCGGCCCGGGAGGCGGTCAGGCGGGCGGCGGCGGGGTGCCCGGGAGGGGCCATCTCGATCGCCGAATGAGGAATCGACCGTGGGTGGCCCGGCCACGCCGGGCCACCCCTTCGGCTGTCAGGCCGAGGTGACGATCGCCGCCGAGGCCCGCAGGTAGCCGAGGAGGTCGTCGACGAGGCCGTCCGGGTCGGCGTTTCCCTTGCCGCCGACGGCCAGGTGCCCTATCACCGCCAGGTCGACGGCGCCGTGGACGACGGCCTGGAGCAGGCCGGTCACTCGCTCGGTGTCGCCGGAGGGGAGCTGTCCCGCCCGCTGGGCGGCCTCGACGATGCCGAGCAGTGTGCTCCGGCTGGAGTCGGCGGCGGTGGCAAGATCGCCGAACTCGGCGGTCCACGGGCTGAACACCAACGCGAAACGGGCGGGATAGGCCAACGCCCAGCCCACGTACTCCCGAAGGGCCGCGCGCAACACCGCGTCCGCGGGCAGGTCCCGCTGCGACAGGGCGGCCAACGACGCGCCGAGCTGGGTGAGTTCGCGTGCGGCGACGCCGGCGAGCAGCGCCTCCTTGTTGGCGAAGTGCTTGTACGGGGCGTTGTGCGACACGCCGGCGCGGTGCCCCACCTCGCGCAGGGTCACAGCCTCGCGCCCGCCGGCGTCGAGCAGTTCGGCCGCGGCGGATATCAGCAGTTCACGCGTACGGGGGGCCACATTTCGACTATACCGCGCACCCCTCGGGAAGGCGCCGGGTTGACGTCGTACACCTCGGCTGTTAGGTTGACATCGTCAACCCCCTTGGTGGGGGCCGGAGTTCCGGTCGCCCTCCGGTTGCCTCACGTCGAGCCGGCGCTCGACTTCCCCTCGGATCAGCTCCGTTCACACATGACGACACATCAGGTGGCATCGCTATGTTCTCATGGCTGGGGCGCTTCGCCTACGGGCGGAGGCGCGGGTTACTCGTCGCGGCGGCCCTCTTCGTGGTCGTCGCCGGCGCCTGGGGCAGCGGGGTGTTCAACGCCATGGGGAGCGGCGGCTACACCGCTCCCGAGGCCGAGGCCAACCGGGCCAACGCGCTGCTCGAGGAACACTTCGGACACCAGCCGGGGGACGTGGACGCCGCGGCGGTGTACACCGATCCCACCGGAGAACTGACGGTGGACGACGCCGAGTTCGAGCAGGCCGTGACCGAGGCACTGGCCCGGCTCCCGGAGTCCGAGGTCATCTCGTCGACCAGCTACTGGAGCCCGGAGCTCACCCCTGAACAGCGCGCCGAGTACGTCGCCGAGGACGGCCGCTCCGTGCTGGCGACGATCACCCTGCGGGGCGAGGACTCGGCCGAGCGCCTGGAGTCCTACGGCGACATCCAGGACGAGGTGCGCGCCAGCGGCCTGGAGACCTACCTCGGTGGCGGGTTCACCAGCGAGTACCAGCTCCAGCGCCTCGCCACCGAGAACCTGGCCACCGCCCAGCTGATCTCGCTGCCGATCCTGCTCGTCCTCCTCCTGGTCATCTTCCGGGGCCTGGTGGCCGCCGCCATCCCCGTCGCCCTCGGAATCATGGCGATCCTGGGCTCGATGGTCCTGCTGCGCGGCCTCACCTACGTGACCGACGTCTCGATCTTCGCCCTGGAGATCTCCACGCTGCTCGGCCTCGGACTCGCCATCGACTACGGCCTCTTCATGGTCAGCAGGTTCCGCCAGGAGCTCGAACGCCGCGACGGCGAAGTGGCCGAGGCGCTCGCGGCGACGATGAACACGGCGGGGCGCACGGTCGCGTTCTCCGGCCTCACCGTCGTCATCGGGCTCTGCGGGCTGCTGTTCTTCCCGCAACCGGTGTCCCGCTCCTTCGGCTTCGGCGGCATCACGGTGGTGCTCTTCGACATCGCGGCCGCGCTGCTGGTGCTTCCCGCGGCGCTCGCGGTCCTCGGCCCGCGGATCAACGCGCTGAGCCTCCCGTGGCCGCGCCGCGCCGCCGCGACCGTCAGCCGGGAGGACCGGGCCTGGGCGCGGCTGGCGCGGGCCGTCACCCGGCGCCCCCTGCCGTGGCTGACCGGCGGGCTGCTGGCGCTCCTGGTCGCGGCGGCCCCGCTGCTCTCACTGGAGCCGGGCATGACCAACCACCGCTACCTGCCGGTCACCAACGAGGGCCAGGTGGTCGCCGGGATGCTGAACGAGGAGTTCCCGCCCGACGGCCCGGCCGGCACCCGGGTGGACATCGCCGTGTCGGGCCCCGTCGAGCGCGGCGCCATCGACGACTACCTGGACACCCTGGCTGGTCTCGACGGTGCGACCGAGACGGCCGTGCACCGCGCCGACGCCGAACTGACCTGGGTGACGGTCGCCCACCGGGGCGAGGCCGACGACGCGGCCAACCTCGACCTGGTACGCGAGATCAGGGCCCTGGATCCGCCGGCCGGCGCCACCGAGGTCCTCGTCGGCGGTCTCGGTGGGCCGGCGCTCAGTCTCGACAACACCGAGGCGACCACCGACTCGCTGCCCTGGGCGCTGGTCTTCGTCGGCCTCTCCTCGCTGGTCCTGCTGTTCCTCGCCTTCCGGTCGGTGCTCGTGCCGGTCAAGGCGGTGCTCGTGGCCTTTCTCTCGCTCGCGGCCTCGCTCGGCATCATCGTCTGGGGCTTCCAGGAGGGTGGACTCGCCGGCCTGCTGGACTTCCACGAGGTGGGCACGACGGACGTGTGGACCCTGGGGCTCATCGTCACGATCGCCTTCGGCCTGGTCACCGACTACGAGATGTTCCTGGTGAGCCGGGTGAGCGAGGAGTACCAGGCCACCGGCGACAACCACCGGGCCATCGACGTGGGCCTGCGGAGCACCGGCTCGGTCATCACGCGGGCGGCGCTGCTGATGATCGTCGTGCTCGCCGCGATGGGGTTCACCGCCACCTCGCTGTTCCTGATGACCCTGGGCATCGGGCTGACGCTCTCCGTGGTGATCGACGCCACCGTGGTCCGCTCGATCATCGTGCCCGCCGCCATGCAGTTGCTCGGGCACGCCAACTGGTGGCCGGGACGGCCACGGCGGTCGGACGACCGACCGGACCCGCCGTCCGACGCCCACCCGGCGCGGGGGGCCGTCGTGGAGGGCGAACCGATCCGCAATGCCTGACAACCGCACCTACGAGGAGACCGCGGAAGCGCGGCGGGAGACGACAGTGACACAGGTGGAAGCGCACGCCCCGGAGGTCGCCGGGGGATCGCCGCGACGGCGCACGGCCGCGCTGACCGTGCTCCTCATCGGCATGTTGATGGACCTGCTCGACACGGGGATCGTCAACGTGGCGCTGCCCCCCATCCAGGAGGACCTGAACGCGAGCAGCGCCGCGCTCCAGTGGCTGATCGCCGGCTACTCGCTGCCGTTCGCCATCGGCCTGATCACCGGCGGGCGCCTGGGCGACCTGTACGGCCGCAAGCGGGTCTTCATGGCCGGCATGGGTCTCTTCGTGCTCACCTCGCTGCTGTGTACCGTGGCCCAGACCGGCGGTCAGCTCGTCGCCTTCCGGGTGGCTCAGGGCCTGGCCGCCGCGCTGATGGTGCCCCAGGTGATCGCGACCATCCAGGTCATGTACGCCCCGCACGAGCGGGCCAGGCCGCTCACCGCGGCCGGCGCGATGTACGCGGTCAGCTCGGTGTGCGGCCCCGTCGTGGGCGCGCTCCTGACCGAGAGCGACATCGCCGGCCTGGGCTGGCGGCTGATCTTCCTGGTGAACGTGCCGGTCGGCCTGCTGACGCTGGTGGCCGCCCACTTCCTGCTTCCTGAGTCGCGGTCGGCGACCGCGACCAGGCTCGACATCGTGGGCATGGTGCTGGTGGCGATCGGGCTGCTGCTCCTGCTCTATCCGCTGGCGGTGGGGCACGAGGAGGACTGGCCGGCCTGGACGTTCGTCAGCATGGTGCTCTCGGTGCCGGCCCTCGCCCTCTTCGTGGTCCACCAGCGGCAGCGGGCGTCCTCCCCTCTGCTGCCGATGTCCCTGTTCCAGCACCGCTCGTTCACCGGCGGCATGGCGATCCTGCTGCTGGGCTTCGGCGCGGTGTTCGGCTTCTTCCTGACCTTCACCGTCTACCTGCAGAACGGGCTCGGCTACAGCGTCATGCGGGCCGGCGTCGCCGGGATCTGGTGGGGGCTGGCGGCGGCGGTGTTCGCCGGGCTGGCCATCAACGTGCTGGCCCAGCGGTTCGGGCGGCGGATCGTCCAGGTGGGGCTCGTGGTGACCACCCTGGGCCTGCTCGCCATGCTGCTGGTGATCCGGCAGCAGGGCCCGGACGCGAGCGCGGTGGCGCTGGCGTTGCCGCTGCTCCTCGGCGGGGCCGGCATGGGCTTCTCCATCTCGATCGTGATGGACTTCGCGCTTTCCGACGTCCCGGTGACCGAGGCCGGTTCGGCGTCCGGCGTGCTGAACGCCCTGCAACAGACCGGCGCCGCGATCGGGGTTTCCGCCATCGGCGCGCTCTTCTTCGGTCTGCTGCCGAGCGAGCCCACTCCGGCTGAGTGGGCGGATGATTCGAGCCGGGCATTCGAGCTCACTCTGCTGCTGCCCGTCGGCATGATGATCGTGGCATTCGCGGCCAGTTTCCTGCTGCCGCGACTGGCGGCCCATCGCGAGGCGCCGTCGGTGACGGCCGACGCGGCCACGTCGGGCTGAATAACCCCCGGTTCAGCCCCGCGGGTGAGCCCCGCCGCCTTGTCGAGGCGGCGGGGCTCACCATGTTTCCGTGTGCGAACTCCACGCGACCACAGGGAAACAAACGCAAGATTCGTCCCGTTTCCGAGCCAGTTCAATTCAGAAATGGTTGCGATATCACCGGGAGACATTCAAACTGGAGTACGGCGCGGAGCACGGCTCCGTCACGCGTGCGCCAGACCATCGCACGCCTCACTCCTGACGCTCGAAGACCACCGCCAGGGCGCGACAGATCGGAAAACCACGGGGAACCGCATCTGACATCTCACGACTCAGCAGGTGAAGCACGTTCCTAAGGGGGAGGACATGATCCCGGTCGATCGTGAACACGATGTGCACATCTTATGCGAGGCGTACACGACCTGTCTCAAGGGATGGGGCCAACTCGTCGTGGTCAGCGGAGGGGTGGCCTGCGGCAAGACGGAGCTGACCCGCGCGTTCGCCAGATACGCCGTGGACGAGGGAGCGGTGCTGCTCTCCGCGACCGGCTCGCACGCCGAACAGACCCTTCCCTTCGGCCTGCTGAGGCAGCTGTTCCACGGCGTCGAGCCGTTCCGGATGACCGACCTCTCCGCCGACTCGCTGGGCTCGGCGGCCGAGTCGCCGACCATCGACCGCGACTGCGCCGGAGTGCTCGACGAGCTCTGCGAGGACCTGATCCGGCTGGCCAGGAGCCGGCCCGTGGTGATCACCGTCGACGACATCCAGTTCGCCGACAAACCCTCCTTACGCGCGTTGCTCTACCTCGAACGCCGGCTCCGCACCTCCCGGGTGCTGCTGGTCTTCACCGAGTGGACGCTGCCCAACCCCGGCTACGACCTGTTCCGTTCGGAGATCGTCCGCCCGCTGCAGACCGTCCACCTCCAACTGGCACCACTCTCCAAGGCCGGCATCGGCCGACTGCTCGAGGAGGCGCTCGGCCCCGAGATGGCCGAGTTGCTCACGGCGGAGTGCCACGCCCTCAGCGGCGGCAACCCCCTCCTGGTGCGGGCGCTGATCGACGACCAGCGCGCGCGGCGCCACCGGGCGGCGATCCCGCTGACGGACGGCACGATCGCCGTGGGCCAGCAGTTCACCCGCGCCGTGATCGCCTGCCTGCGCCGGTGGGGACGCACGCCCTTCGACGTGGCGTGCGGACTCGCCATCCTGGAGGACACCGGATCGAGCGACCCGCTGCTCGGCGAACTGCTCGACATGGAGCCGGTCGACGTCCGGCGGGCGCTCGACGTGCTGGAGACGGCGGGCCTGGTGACCGGCGGCCAGCTCCGGCACCCGGCGGTCAGAACCGCGGTCCTCGACAGCGTGAGCCCGGCCGAACGGGCCGCGTTGCACCTGAAGGCGGCCGAGTTGCTGCACGGCCGGGAGGCGAGGTGCGCGGACATCGCGGCCCAACTGATGGCCGCCGACCGGCTCGGCGGCACCGTGCGGGGGCGGTGGGCGGTGGACACGCTGCGCCAGGCCGCGCAGGACCACCTGCTCAGCCACCGGTTCGACGCGGTCACCGGATGGCTCGACCTCGCGGCCCGCAGCAGCACCGAGGGCAGCGAGCGGGCTGAGGTGCTGAGCCTGCTGCTGCGGGTCGAGTGGGCCCGTCGGCCCTCGGCGGCGGCCCGGCATCTGGCGGCGCTCGAAGCGGCGCGCGCGGACGGCGACCTGTCCCAGGACGACGTCCTGTACCTGGCGAAGTACCTGCTGTGGTACGGCCACCTGGACGAGCTGGGCGAGGTGCTGACCGCCATCGCAGCCTCGGCGTCCGGCGATCCGGCGGCGCCCGGCAGTCTCGGCCTGACGGTGGAGTGGCTCAGGTTCCTGTGCCCGCCGGCCGGTCAGGGCCTCACCCGGCACATGGCGGCGCCCCAGGTGGTCTCCGGCACCACCTGGGCGCGGGCGGTGGACATGCTGGAGCGCATTCGTTCCGGTGACTGCCGGGAGAAGATCATCGCGGCGGCGGAGCAGGTGCTCGGTGGCTCCCCGCTGCGCGAGGAGACCATCGACCTCCAGTTGTCGGCCCTGTTGGCCCTGCTCTACGTCGACGGTGACCAGCGCGCCGAGGAACTGTGCCAGGCGCTGCTCACGGACGCGATCAGCCAGCACGCCCCGGTGTGGCGGGCGATGATCGGGGCGATCTACGCGCTCATCCTGGCGCGCCGCGGTGACCTCGGCGGCGCCGCGCGCCAGGCGAAGACGGCCCACGGGCTGTTCACCGCCCAGGGTTGGGGGGTGGCGATCGGTATTCCGCTGGCCGTGCAGGTGGCCACCGCGACGAGGGCCGGCCGGTACGACGAGGCGTCCGCCCTGCTGCATCTGCCCGTACCGGACGCCATGTTCCAGACCCAGTTCGGGCTCTTCTACCTCTACGAGCGGGGGTTGTTCTACCTGGCCACCAACCGGGTGCACTCCGCGATGGCGGACTTCACGCGGTGCGGCGAGTTGATGCGCCGGTGGGAGCTGGATGTCCAGACGCTGGTCCCGTGGCGGCTCGGCGCCGCCAGGACCCACCTCGCCATGGGCAATCCGCACACCGCCCGGGCCCTGGTCGAGGAGCAGTTCGCGGGCTCGGCCCCGATCGGCCCCCGCACGCGGGGGATGTTCGTCCGGGTGCTCGCCGCCGCGTCCCCGCCCGAGGAGCGGGTGCCGTTGTTGCGTAAGTCGGTCGAGTTGCTGGACGCGAGCGGCGACCAGTTCGAACTGGCGGGTGCCCTGCGCGAGCTCAGCCAGGAGCTGGAAGCCGCCGGGGAGGCGGCCGAGGCCCGGGACGTCGGCGCCCGGGCGACGCGGCTCGACAGGTGGTACGGCAGTGGGCCGTCGTTCCCCGATCCGCTACCGGCGGGCACGCTGGCCCTCGCCGGCCCGATGGACCATCACCTGCCCTCCTCGCTGTGGAAGGTCGGTGAACTGAGTGAGGCCGAGCGTCGCGTCGCCGTGTTGGCGGCCCTGGGGCTGACCAACCGGGAGATCAGCGCCAAGCTCTACATCACCGTGAGCACGGTGGAACAGCACCTCACCCGGGTCTACCGGAAACTCAATGTGAACAGACGCACGGATCTGCCGACCGACCTCGACCAGTACGCCACCGTAGAACTGGCGGCGGCGTCCCCGGCCTCGCCACGCGGCACCAGGCGTCCCCGCGGACGGTGAACGCCCACATTACCAGGGGGGACGTGGATTCCGTTTCGTGCCGGAATTCACGTCCCCTGTCGCCCCTATCGCCCCTATCGAATTCGGCGCGGCCCGTAGGGGCTTGTCGCCTCTCCGACGCGATGCCACAGTGTTTTCCACAGGGTCCGCAACCGACCGCGTCTGGTGAGGAACGAGGGGCTCATGACCCGAATTCTCTTTGCTACCATTCCCATAACCGGCCACGTCCGTCCAGGACTTCCGGTCGCGCGCGAACTCGTGAAATCCGGCCACCAGGTCGCCTGGTACACCGGCCGGAAGTTCGAGCCACTGGTGAGCCGCGTCGGCGCGAAGTTCGTTCCCAGCGCCCCGGGAACAGACGGCGACGTGCTCCAGGACATGACCGGCAACCGGAGCGGAATCGGCGGCTTCAAGAGAATCATCCGAGAGCTCTTCGTCGAACCCGTACCGGAATACGCCCGGGAGCTGTCGAGGGTCATCGACGACTTCCGTCCCGACGTGGTCGTCTCGGACCACTGCTTCCTCGCCGGCCCCATGGTCGCCAGCCGGCGCGGGATCGCCAGCGTGGTGTACGTCGTCGGTCCGCTCGCCGTGTCGAGCGTGGACACCGCGCCGTCCGGGACCGGCCTCGCCCCCTCGTCGTCGCCGCTCGGGCGGCTGCGCAACCGAGGCCTCCAGTGGCTGGTCACCCACGTCCTCTTCCGGGACGCGCAGCGCGCCCTGCGCCGGGCGGCCCGCGCCGTCGACTTCCCGGTCCTCGACGACTTCCTCACCGACTGGACGGTGCGGATCGCCGACCGCTACCTGGTGGCGGCGATACCGGAGTTCGAGTACCCGCGCAGCGACCTGCCGGCCGCCGTCGAGTTCGTCGGCCCGATGCTGCCGACCGGCGTGGACGACTGGTCCCCGCCCGACTGGTGGCCCGAGTTGCGGGCGGCGCGGGCCGCCGGCCGGCCCGTGGTGCTGGTCACCCAGGGCACGGCGGCGACCGACCCCCGGCAGCTCGTGCTGCCCACCGTCTCGGCCCTCGCGGACACGGACGCACTGGTCGTGGCGACCGCCCTCGGCGACCTCCCGGACGACGCGCTCCCCACGCCGCGCCCGGCCAACCTCCGCGTCGAGCGGTTCGTGCCCTACACCGAACTGCTGCCGCTGACCGACGTGATGGTCACCAACGGCGGCTACGGCGGTGTGCAGATGTCGCTCGCCCACGGCGTCCCGCTGGTGACCGCCGGCCGCAGCGAGGACAAGATGGAGGTCGGTCGGCGGGTGGCCTGTTCGGGCGCCGGCATCTCGCTGCGCACGTCGAACCCGCGCCCGGCACGGATCCGCTCGGCCGTCACCCGCGTGCTCCGGGAGCACGGCTATCGGGAGCGCGCCCAGCAGTTGAGGGCCGCCTACGCGCGCTACCCGGGGGCACCTCGCGCCGCCGAGGCCGTCCTGGAGACGGCCGCCGGCTCCCCCCGGCTGTCCGCGGGCGCCGAGGGCCGGCCGAGATGAGCGCCGTCGAGGAGCTGGAGGGCGTCACCTGGGACGCCGTCGTCGTGGGCACCGGCATGGGTGGCGGGACCCTCGGCCACGAACTGGCCCGCCTCGGCAGACGCGTGCTGTTCCTGGAGCGGGGCTACGCGAACGCCGGGGCCGGGGCGCTCGTCGGCGGCTACCCGGAGGAGGCGTTCGACCTCGCCGGGGTGACGGACGCGGAGCACGACGAGCACCTGGCCCGCGGTGGTCGGAACGCCCAGTGGTTCGAGGACACCACCCCCGGCAGGCGACCGAAGCCGTTCCGCCCCATCGTGGGCTCCGGCGTCGGAGGCTCGTCCGCCCTCTACGGGATGGTGACCGAGCGCTTCTTCCGCGAGGACTTCACCCCGCGCGAGAACTTCTCGGACACCGGCGACTCCACCGTCCCCGAGACCTGGCCCGTCAAGTACGAGGAGCTGGTGCCCTGGTACCGGAAGGCCGAACGGCTCTACCGCGTCCGCGGCACCGCCGACCCGCTCCGCCCCGACGACGACACCGCGGCGCTGCTCCCGCCGGGCCCGGTCACCCCCGCCAACGCGGCGCTCGCCGAACACCTCACCGAGCGTGGCATGAACCCCTACGGCCTGCACGTCGCCTGCGAGTACCAGGACGGCTGCCAGGCGTGCCAGACCTTCCTGTGCGCCTCGGGCTGCAAGAACCACGCCGGCAACATCTGCGTGGAGCCCGCCGTCCGCGCGTACGGCGCCCACCTGCTCGACCGCACCACCGCGGTGCGGCTGGAGGCCACGAGGACCCGAGTGACCGGAGTCGTCGCCAGGCGGCTCGGCAGCACCCACGTGTTCCGCGGCCGGGTCGTCGTGGTGGCGGCCAGCGCGCTCATGACGCCGGTCCTGCTGCTCAACTCGGCGTCGAAGGAGTGGCCGCACGGCCTCGCCAACGACCACGACCTGGTCGGCCGCAACCTGATGCGGCACTTCGTGGACGTCTACCTGTTCCGGGCCGGCCGGGGAGAGCCCGTGCGCGGCCAGGTCAAGGAGCTGAGCGTCAACGACTTCTACCGGGTGGACGGCGAGAAGTACGGCACGTTCCAGTCGATGGGACACGTACCGCCCTACGCTTTCCTGGTGAACTCCACCCGGCAGAACCGTCGTCGGCTCGGCCCGCTGCGCCCGCTCGCGGACCGGCGCTGGCGGCCCTCGGTCCAGGAGCGCTTCGTCACGATGGCCGCCATCATGGAGGACCTGCCCTACGCCGACAACCGGGTCCTGCCCGGGCCGGGCAGCACCGGCGGGAACGGTCCGTTCCTCGAACTGCGGTACACCGTGGGGGCGCCGGACCGCAGGCGGCACCGCGAGTTCACCCGGCTGCTGCGTTCCCGCCTCGGCCGCCGGCCCGGGTCGTGGCTCCCGCCCGTCCATCTCTCGGGGGCCGACATGAACAGCGCCCTGGGCCACCAGTGCGGAACCTGCCGCTTCGGGGACGACCCGCGGACCAGCGTGCTCGACCGCGACAACCGCGCCTGGGGCCTGGACAACCTGTACGTGGTCGACACCTCGATGCTGCCGTCGAGCGGCGGCATCAACCCGAGCCTCACCGTCGCGGCCAACGCGTTACGCGTCGGCCAGGTCATCCACGAGTCGTTGTAGCCGGAGGCGATGGTGGGAGAAGCCCGGAAGACCGTGCGGATCGGCGTCCTCGGCGCCGCCCGGATCGTGCGGCGCGCGCTGGTGCTGCCCGCCCGTCGGGTGCCCGAGGTCACGGTGGCGGCGATCGCCGCCCGGGACCGGCACCGGGCCCATGCCCACGCCCGCCGCCTCGGCATCCCACGCGTCCACGAGGACTACGACGCGCTGCTCGCCGACCCCGACCTCGACGCCGTCTACGTGCCGCTGCCCAACTCCCTGCACGCCGAGTGGAGCGTCCGGGCGCTGCGCGCCGGCAAGCACGTGCTGTGCGAGAAGCCGATCGCCGGCAACGAGGCGGAGGCCCGGCGGCTGGCGGACGTGGCGGCCCGCACCGGGCGGATCGTCTGCGAGGCGATGCACCCCGCCTACCACCCACTCACGGACCGGGTCAGGACGCTCGTCGCGGAGGGCGCGATCGGCGAGGTCGGGCACGTCGAGGCCCGGATCGCCTTCCCGATCCCCTCCACCGGGGACATCCGCTGGAGCTACGAGCTCGGTGGCGGCGCCGTCATGGACCTGGGCGTCTACGCGGTGGCGCTGCTGCGCACGCTCACGGGCGCCGAGCCGACGGAGGTGACCGGGGCCGAGGCCAGGATCCGAACCCCGGGCGTCGACCGCCGGGTCGACGCCCGGCTGCGCTTCCCGAACGGCGCGACCGGCCGGATCGTGACCTCGATGTGGGGCTGGCCGTTGCTGGCCGGCCACTGCCGCGTCGAGGGCTCCGCAGGACGGTTGACGGTGCTCAACCCGCTCGGGCCGCACCTGTTCCATCGCATCGTCCTCGACACCGGCAGCCGACGCCGGCACGAGAGGGTGGCCGGGCGCCCGGACACCTACACCTGCCAACTGCGGGCGTTCGCCGAGGCGATCACCCACGGCCGGCCGCTGCCGACCGGTCCCGAGTACTTCCTGGCCAACACCCGGGTCATCGACGCGATCTACCACGCCACCGGACTGCCGCTCCGGGGGGCGGGCTGACGCCGGGACGCCGCCGCGCTACGCGCCGCCGGCACCGGTCAGGTCCGCCGGCAGCAACTGCTCGGTGAGCAGCCGCCGCACCCGCGCCGCCCGGTCCCCGCCGCGCCCGAGGTACTCCCCCACCACCCGGTGCCCGTGGTGGTAGCCCAGCACGTACAGGCCCATGCCGGGCGCCCGCAGCGAGGTCAACGCGGCCGCGACGCCGGCCTCGTCGAGCAGCGCCCACCGGCCGAGGTAGCCGGCGACCTCGGCCTCGGGCCTGCCCTCGGCGGCCAGCAGCGCCGCGTTGGCCCAGGCGCCCCAGAGCACGTTGCGCGCCCGGTGCACGGCGGCCAGGTCCGTGCCGTCGGGGGCGATGCCGTAGGTCGGGAACACCCGGTCCGCCAGCCAGCGGCGGGCCTCGTCGCCGGGGAACACGAGCTCCTGGGCGTGCAGCCCGAGCCCCTCGCTGACCACGAACGAGGGCGAGAGCATGAACCGCACCCACTGGTCCGTCCAGCCGCGCCGCTCCAGGAGGTGGATCTCCTTCAGCAGCGACTCGGCGATGTGGCCGGGATGCCCCTCGTGGGCGACGACGTAGAGCAGGTCGGCCAGGTTGAACGGCAGGCTCCGGTTGATGTGGATCGTCGAGCGCGACCCGCCGTCGTAGGAGCCGGCGGCCAGGAAGTGCGCCTGGTCCACCAGCCGCACGCCGACCCGCTCGTCCGCCGGGAGCGACACGAACGCGCCGGTGCGGGCGCGCGTCTCGGCCACGGCCAGCCGGACCAGCCCCGGGAGGTCGGCGCGGCGCGCCTCGGGCAGGGCGTGGGCGGCCTCCCAGGCGTGCAGCCGGTCGGCCAACGACCCCGGGCCGCGCGGCAGCGCGGCGTCCAGCGCGTCGTGCGCCGCGCCGAGCACCGGCTCGTCCACCGGGTCCGCGACGACGCCCAGCGTCTCCCGCGCGTACTCGGCGAGCGGCGGCACCGTCCCGTCCAGGGTCCGCGCCACCGCGCGCAACGCACGGACCTGCGCGGCGAGGTAGCGGGCCCGTGGCGGGCCGAACGGCAGCCCGTCCAGCAGACGTTCCGCGTCCTCCACCAGCCGCCCGGCCGGCGGCTCCTCCTCCGCCGCCACCTCCCGCTCCCAGGCGGCCGGGCCCCGGTAGATCACCATGCCACCCACGCGCCGCGCGACCCGCAGCGCCAACCGCGCGTAGCCGCGCACCCATGCGTCCCGCACCGTTCGCTCATCCATACGACCGACGCTAGGTGTACGAACTTCCGTACACTGTACGGATGACGACGGAAAGCCTGTGGCTGCGCGAGGAGGACGACCGGCCGCCCCGGCCCCGGCTCTCCAGGGAGCGGATCGTGGCGGCGGCCGTCGCCCTCTTGGACGCGGAGGGCGTCGCCGGCTTCTCCATGCGCCGGCTGGCCGCCCGCCTCGACGCCGGCACGATGTCCCTCTACGGCCACGTCGGCAGCCGCGAGGACGTCCTCGACCTGGCCCTGGACGCGGTCTTCGACGAGATCCCGCTGCCGGCGCCCGGCTCGCCGTGGCGGGCCGTGCTCACCGAGCAACTCGTGGAGAGCCGGCGGACGATGCGCCGCCACCCCTGGGTGCCGGAGCTGCGCGCCACCCGGCCGCTGCTCGGCCCGATCGCGCTCGCCCACTCCGAGTGCTTCTACGCCGCGCTGGCCGGGGCGGGGCTCACGGGCCCCGGCCTGATCGCCGCCGTCAACGCGCTGACCTCCTACGCCCACGGCCACTCGGCCGCCGAGAACGTCTGGCGCGCCACCGTCCGCGCCCCGGAGCGCGAGGCCGCCCTGCGCCGCCGCGTCCAGCACCATCTGACCCGCCATGCCGACCGGTACCCGACGCTGGCGGCCCACGCCCAGGTCGAGTACGCCGACTTCGACGGCTCCTTCGAGCTGGGCCTCGACCTCGTACTCGACGGCATCGAGGCCCGGTTGCCGCCGGTAACGTGACCGCCGTGACGACGGACGGGGAGCCGCTGCCGGGCGGCATGGCCAACGCGGGCGCGGTACGACGGCGGGGCGACGTGGTCGTCCGCCCCGCCCCACCGGGCGCGCGGGCGCTCCACGCCCACCTCCACGCCCTGCGCCGGGCCGGTTTCGACGGCGTCCCGGCCCCGGTCCGGCTCACCGACGAAGGGCAGGAGGAGCTGTCCTTCGTCCCGGGAGACGTCGCCCTGCCGCCGTTCCCCGACTGGGCGTTGACCGACACCGCCCTGGAGTCGGTGGGCCGGCTGCTGCGGCGCCTGCACGACGCGAGCGCGACCGTCCCCGTCGACACCTCGGCCGACTGGTCGCGCGAGCTGTCCGACCCCGAGGGCGGGCCGCTGCTCTGCCACAACGACGTCTGCCCGGAGAACGTCGTCTTCACCGACGGCCGGGCCGTCGCCCTGATCGACTTCGACATGGCCGCCCCGGGGCGCCCGATCTGGGACCTCGCCATGACCGCCCGCTACTGGGTGCCCATGCTCGACCCCGACTCCGCGACCGCCGCCTATCCGCGACAGCCGGAGCCCTTCGCCCGGCTGCGGCTGCTCGCGGACGCCTACCGGCTCTCCTGGCCGGAGCGCGCCGCACTGCCGCTGGTGATCGAGCAGGCGACGGACGTCTGCCGGGCCTTCGTCGCCGCCCGGGTGGGGCGCGGCGACCCCGGCTATCTGGCGGCGCTCGCCAGGAACGGCGGCTGGGAGCGCTGGGACCGGCTGCGGGCCTGGCTCGCCGGGAACCGGGAGAGGTTCGCGGCGGCGCTCACCGAGTGACCTGAGGCCGGGGACGCGGCGGGGATTGACGGTCTTCACCGGTGGCTCGATAGTCCGCCTTGGGAGCGCTCCCAAAACCTGTCCCCGACTCCGAGGAGCGTTCATGTCCGCCTCACCACGGCGCCGGCTCGGTCGGCTCCTGACGCTGTTGCTCACCCTGCTGCTCGCGGCCGGCACCGGCCTCGCGGCGCAGCCCGCCGCGGCCGCCACGCCCACCCGGGTCATGCTGCTCGGCGACTCCATCACCGGCAACAACGGCTGCTGGCGCGCGCTGCTCTGGCAGCACCTGCAGTCCACCGGTCACACCGACGTCGACTTCGTCGGCACCCTCCAGAACCCCTACTGCCAGGGCTCCTTCGACGTCGACAACGAGGGACACGGCGGCTTCCTGGCCACCGGCATCGCCAACAACAACCAGCTGCCGGGCTGGCTCTCCGCGACCCAGCCGGACATCGTGCTGATGATGCTCGGCACCAACGACGTGTGGAGCCACCTGCCGCCGGCCACCATCCTGGACGCCTACCGCACGCTGCTGGGCCAGATGCGGGCCCAGAACCCGGACATGAGGCTGATCGTGGCGCAGATTCCGCCGATGAACCCGGGCGGCTGCGCCGACTGCGCCCAGGGCGCGGTGAACCTCAACAACGCCATCCCGGGTTGGGCCGCCACGCACAGCACCGAGCGCTCGCCGATCACCGTGGTCGACCAGTGGACGGGCTTCGACACGGCGGCCGACACCACCGACGGGGTGCACCCCAACGAGACGACGGGCATCCAGAAGTTGGCGAGCCGCTGGTACCCGGCGCTGGCCGCGGCGCTCGGCGAGGGCGGCACCGACCCGGGCCCGGGCCCCGATCCGGGCACCGGCGCCTGCCGCGTCGCCGTCACCACCAACAGCTGGAACACCGGCCTGACGGCGTCCATCAGCGTCACCAACACCGGCACCACGACCGTCAACGGCTGGTCACTCGGCTTCACGCTCGCCGGCGGCCAGCGCATCACCTCGGGCTGGAACGCCACCTACAGTCCGAGCAGCGGCGCGGTCACCGCGACCAACGCCGCCTACAACGGCACCATCGCGCCGGGAGCCAGCGTCTCCATCGGCTTCCAGGCCACCCACACCGGCGACGCGTCCGGCCCGACCGCCTTCGCCCTCAACGGCTCGGCCTGCGCGACGAGCTGACCGACCACCCCGCTGCGCGTCCTACGGCTCCCGCGGCCGGAGGCCGCGCAGCGCCGTGTCGACGACCTGGTCGGCGTACTCGGCGGTGAGGGGTCCGGTGCGCTGGAGCCAGCGGTTGAGGACGGGACCGAACAGCAGGTCGACGGCCACGTCCAGGTCCACGTCCGCCGCCAACTGCCCCGCGTCCCGCGCCGATCGCAGGCGCTCCTTCTTCAACTCCCGCATCGGCTCGTCCAACCGTTTCGCGTAGTCGGCGGCGAGGGCCGGGTCGTGGACGATCTCCGTGTGCAGGGCGCGCATGGGCTGGTCGTAGCGCGGGTCGTTGAGCTCCTCGACGGTGGCCCGCAGCACCAGCTTCAGGTCGGCGGCGAGGTCGCCGGTGTCGGGCAGGGCCGCGCTCTGCCCGTCGTCCCCCTCACCGGCGAGGGTGAGGAAGGCGTCGAAGAGCAGCGCGCCCTTCGAGGGCCACCAGCGGTAGATCGTCTGCTTGCCGACGCCGGCGGCGGCCGCGATGCCCTCGATGCTGAGCTTCGCGTATCCCACCTCTCCGACGAGGTCGAGGGCGGCGGTGAGGATGGCGCGCCGCGCGGTCTCGCTGCGGCGGCTGGGGTCGGGGGCGGCCTTCTTGGACATGGGTCCACCCTAGCAATGCATGAGACGAGACGGTCCGTCTTGACGGGCGGCGCTCGGCGACTCTATGGTTCATGCCAGCGAGACGGAACGGACCGTCTCGCCAGAAGGGAACACCATGGAAACCCCGAACACCGCCGCCTCCTCCCGGGTCTGGTTCATCACCGGGGCGAGCCGCGGTCTCGGCCGCGCCTTCACCGAGGCCGCGCTCGACGCGGGCGACCGCGTGGTCGGCACGGCCCGCGACATCTCGCCGCTCGACGAGCTCGCCGCCCGGCACCCGGGCCGCCTGCTCGCGCTGCGGCTCGACGTCACGGACCGGCAGGCGGTCTTCGACGTCGTCGGCGAGGCCGCCGCGCACTTCGGGCGGCTCGACATCGTCGTGAACAACGCCGGGGCGCTCTTCGCCGGCATGGTCGAGGAGTTCACCGAGGAGCAGGCACGCGCCCAGCTCGACGTCAACTTCTTCGGCCCGCTCTGGGTCGGCCAGGCCGTGCTGCCCCAGCTGCGGGCCCAGGGCAGCGGGCACATCGTGCAGATCTCCAGCATCGGCGCGCTCGGCGGCTTCCCCAGCACCGGCCTCTACAGCGCGAGCAAGTTCGCCCTGGAGGGCATGAGCGAGGCGCTGGCCGCCGAGGCCGCCCGGTTCGGCGTCAGGGTCACCATCGTCCAACCGGGCGGCTACTGGACGGACCTCTACGCCAACACCACGGCCACCCGTCCGGATCCCCACTACGACGAGCTGCGCGCGGAGCTGGAGAAGCAGTGGGCCGAGGGATCGGTGGACAGCGAACCACGGCTGGCCGCCGAGGCGTTGATGAAGCTGGTCGCCAGCGAGGACCCTCCGCTGCGGCTCCTGCTCGGCAGCATGGTCTACGACGTGGCCTTCGCCATCTCCAGGCAGCGCATGGAGACCTGGGCCGGCTGGGAGTCGGTGAGCCGCGCGGCGGAGCGGGCCGTCCCGGGCCCGCGGTCACAGTAGCGGCAGGCGGCTAGACGTGGTCGCGCCAGCTGTGCGCCGGCGCGTAGCCCAGCAGGCGGCGGGCCTTGGCCGTGGACATCAGCGACTCGTGGCGGCCGAGTTCGGTCCTGACCTCGACGTCCGGGAACTCGGCGGCGGCCAGCTCGGCGGACGGCGTGGACATCACCGTGTCGGGGCTGGCGATGACGAAGACCTCGACGCCCGGCGTCCGGTACTCCAGGCCCTTGCGGACGGCCTGGGCGCCGTCCCTGGCGTCGATGTAGGACCACAGGTTCCAGCGGCGCAGCCCCGGGTCCGCGTCGAAGGAGGGGAAGCGGGCGTAGTCCGACACCTCCATCACGTTGGAGAAGCGCAGGCCGACCATCGTCAAGGTCGGGTCCCAGCGGCAGAGTTGCGCGGCCAGCTGCTCCTCCAGGTGTTTGGCGAGCGAGTAGTTGCTCTCCGGCCGGGCCGGGTACTCCTCGTCCACCGGGAGGTAGGGCGGCGGGGTCTCGAAGGGCAGTCCGAGCACCGTCTCGCTCGACGCCCACACCACGTTGCGGATGCCGGCGAGCCGGGCGGCGGTGAAGACGTGGTAGGTGGACGTGATGTTGTTCCCGAAGACGGCCGTGTTCGGGACCAGCCCCGGCGCCGGGACCGCCGCGAGATGGGCCACGGCGTCGACGCGGTCGTAGCGGTCGTCCACCGCCGTGAGAGCCCCCACGACCTGGCCGTAGTCGGTCAGGTCGACCCGGACGAACGGGCACAGCGGCTCGGTCGGGGGCACCCGGTCGAGGTTGACCACGTCCCAGCCGTGGTCGAGCAACTCCCTGACGACGGCGCGGCCGAGCTTGCCGCTCCCGCCGGTGACGGCGACACGGGGCATGGGGGATCACGTACCTTCGTTCAGGATCATCGGTTCGGGTCGGGGGCCAGCCAATCACAGATGGCGCGAACCGCAATGGCGGCGTCACGCGCGGCCAGGACCGCGCAACATCGGGGTGCGACGATGACGAGCGCGGTGGCCGCCGTCCCCCTTGTCGATCTCCGTCCCTGGAGCCTTCGTTGAGCAGAACTCCCGCACGCCTGCCCGTACGCCTCCCCGCGGCCCTCGCGTTGGCCGCCGTCGGCGCCCTGGCCCTGCCGTCCGGCGCCGCCACCGCCGCCGAGGAGCCGGTGGACGTCGCCGTCGAGTGGTACGACGTGACGGCGGACACCGTCGCCGCCGCCGGCGCGTCCACACAGGTCACCAACAACCGTACCTGGGCCATCGGTTGGACGGCCGCCGCGCGGGCGCTCCGCGGTGACGGCCGGGCCGAGTTCCAGGAGGCCGCCCTGGCCGGTGCGGTGCACGAGGCGCTGAGCGCCCTCGCCCCCGCGCGCGCCACCGAGTTGGACGCCGCGCTGGCGGAGACCCTGGACCGGGTGCCCGACGGCCCGGCCGAGGACGCCGGCCTGGCGGCCGGTCGCGCCGAGGCCCGGGCGCTGTTGGCCGAACGCGAGGGCGACGGCCTCGACCCGGCCTCGGTCAACGTGACCTTCCCCGTGCCGCAACCGGCGCCCGGCGTCTGGCAGCCGACGCCGCCGGCCTTCGGCCCCGCGCTCCAGGCCGGCACCAGGAACGCGCGGCCCTTCCTGCTGTCGGACGGCGACCAGTACCGGCTCGCGCCGCCGCCCGCCGTCGACTCGGCGCGCCACCGGGCCGACCTGGCCGAGGTCGCGGCCTACGGCTCGGCGGACAGCACGGTGCGCACCGAGCAGCAGACGGAGACCGCCGCGTTCTGGTACGGCTCCTCGCTGACGCTCTACACGGAGCCGCTGCGGGTCGCGCTCAGCCGGTCGACGGAGGACCTCGGTGAGCGGGCCGAGTTGGTGGCGCTGTTCCACGTGGCGCTGGTGGACACCGCGATCGCCACGTCCGACAGCAAGTACGCCTACCTGGCCTGGCGCCCGGTCACCGCGCTGCGCGCGGCGGGCGACGCCGACTGGACCCCGCTGCACGTCACGCCGTCCCACCCGGACTACCCGAGCGGCCACGGCACCTACTCGGGCGCGGCCGAGGGCGTGCTCACGGCGCTGGTCGGCGCCCGCACCGCGCCGTTCGAGCTGACCAGCCCGACCGCGCCGGGCGTGACCCGCACCTACACCACCTGGCGGCAGCTGTCGCGGGAGAACATCGACGCCCGGGTGTTCTCCGGCATCCACACCAGGACGGCGGACGAGGCCGGTGTCCGGCTCGGCCGGACGGTCGCGGCGCACACTCTGCGTGCCGCCGAGCGGCTGTTCGGCTGATCCGCACCGCCGAGCGCCGCCGGGGCCGGCGGGCGGCGACCGGAGGCCGTTGGGCACCCGGCCGCCGCCCGCCGCGCCGACGAGTCGACGACCTGGCGGGGCGAACGGGAGGCGGGCCCTAGTGCTGGGCGGGGAAGTCCGCGCCGCGGGCGAGGTCCTCCCAGGCGGTGAACTCGGCACGCAGCTCGTCGAGCTTCTCCAGCGCCATGTCGTAGGCGGGGCTGCCGAGCAGCAGCCGGTGGGGCGGGTTGTCGGCGGTGACCGCGGTGACGATCGCCTCGGCGGCGCGGGCCGGGTCGCCGGGCTCGCGGCCGGTGTTCTCGCGGAAGGAGGCACGCGCGGCACCCGCCGTGGCGGCGTAGTCGGCGATCTCGTGCCCGGGCAGCGTCTCGTTCGCGGAGCGGCCGGCCCAGTCGGTGCGGAACGGTCCTGGCTCGGCCAGCAGCACCCTGATGCCGAGCGGTTCGACCTCCTGCCACAGCGCCTCGCTCAGCCCTTCGACGGCGAACTTGGTGGCGTTGTAGTAGCCGACGGCCGGGAAGGAGCGCAGGCCGCCGATGGAGGAGAAGTTGACGATGGTGCCGCCGCGGCGGGCCCGCATACCCGGCAGCACGGCCCGGACCATCGCGGACAGGCCGAAGACGTTGACCTCGAACATGCGGCGGATCTCCTCGTCGGTGCTCTCCTCCACCGCGGCGAAGTAGCCGATGCCCGCGTTGTTGACCAGCACGTCGACGCCGCCGAAGCGGTCCTCGGCCGCGGCGACGGCGGCCTGGATCCGGGCGGGGTCGGTGACGTCCAGGGCCAGGCCGAGAGCCCGGTCGGGCGCGGCAGCGACCAGGTCCTCGACCTGCTCGGGGCGGCGGGCGGTGACGACGGCCTGGTCGCCGCGGGCCAGCACGGTGGCGGCCAGCTGGCGGCCGAAGCCCGTGGAGCAGCCGGTGATCAGCCAAGTGGTCATGAGAGGTCCTCGCATCGTGGGTGATCTCGGAGAGTCGGCGCCGGGTCGAGCCCGGTCGGGCCCGGTCCACCGGGTGCCTCAGCCACGAAATCACCACCGGAACGGCCTTCGGCCCGCGATTCCAGGGCCGCTTCGCCCCAGGGACGCGGCTTCCCGGGACGCGGCTTCCTGGGACAAGCCGACCCACCCACCGCGCTCGCCGCGCCCCTACCGCGGCGGGACGATGGGTCCATGGCCGGCAACGTGGACCTCTCCCAGTTCCTGCGCCGCTGCCGGGACCGAATCGACCCCGAGTCGGTGGGCCTCCCGCACAGCGGCGCCTACCGCCGCGTGCCAGGGCTGCGCCGCGAGGAGGTCGCCCAGCTCGCCGGGGTGAGCACCGACTACTACACCCGCCTGGAGCAGGGCCGTGACATCACCCCCTCCGACGACGTCCTCGACGCGGTCGCCCAGGCGCTGCGCCTGGACGAGGCGGAGCGGTCGCACCTGCACGACCTGGTCAAGGCCCGGCCCGGCCGCCGTGCCCGGCGCGCGCCGCCCAGCGTGCAGCGGGCCCGCCCCGGTCTGCGGCGGTTCGTGGACTCGTTCCACGACCACGCCGCCTTCGTCCTCGGCCGACGCGGCGACGTCCTGGCCACCAACCACCTGTGCCGGGTCCTGATCGCCGACTTCGACGCGATGCCCTACCGGGAGCGCAACCTCACCCGGTGGATCGTCCTGTCGCCGGAGGCCCGCGAGCTGTACGTGGACTGGGAGCGGCTGGCCGCGGAGATGACGGCGATCCTGCGCCTGGACGCCGGCCGGTACCCGGACGACGCCCGCACCGCCGAACTGGTCGGTGAGCTGACGATGAAGAGCGAGCACTTCCGCCGCTGGTGGGACGACCACCGTGTCCTCACCCGCACCCACGGCCAGAAGCGCTTCAACCACCCGACGGTCGGCGCGCTGACCATCGACTACCAGGCCCTCGTCCCGCCCGGCGAGGAGGACCAGACCCTCTTCCTCTACATGCCCGCCCCCGACCGCGCCTCCCAGGAGGCATGGCGCCTGCTCGCGGACTGGAACACTCCCGCCCCCCACCGCCCCGAGCCGGACGGCGCCCCCCGTCCGCCCTCCCCCTCCGACGACAGGAGCAGTCTGTGAGCACCCCCTCCCCCCGCCCGCTGGCCCTGGTCACCGGAGCCTCCAACGGCATCGGCTACGAGATCGCCCGCCTGTGCGCGCGGGGCGGCTTCGACCTGGTCGCCACCGGCCGCAGCGCGAAGATCGAGGAGGCCGCCGAGCAGTTCACCCGCGATGGCGCCCAGGTCGTCCCCGTCCGCGCCGACCTCGCCGAGACGCAGGGAGTCGAGACGGTGTGGCGGGCCGTGGAGGAGACCGGCCGTCCGCTGGCCGCGGCGGTGCTCAACGCCGGACGCAGCATCGGCGGTGCGTTCCTCGACACCGATCTGGACGACGAGCTCTCGCTGATCTCCCTGAACGTCACGTCGGTCGTCCACCTCGCCAAGCACGTCGCCCGGCACATGGCCGCCCACCACGAGGGCAGGATCCTCATCACCTCGTCGCTGTCCGCGACCCTGCCCACCCCCTACGAGACCGTGTACGGGCCCTCCCGCGCGTTCACCCGCATGTTCGCCCTCGGCCTGCGCGAGGAGCTGAAGGAACACGGCGTCACCGTCACCACGCTCATGCCCGGCGCCACCGACAGCGACTTCCACACCCGGGCCGGCATGGACAACACCGCGTTCGGGCCCGGTATGAAGAAGAACAGCCGCCGGGAAGTCGCCCGCCAGGGCTTCGTCGCCATGATGAAGGGCCGGGCCGAGGTCGTGGGCGGCGACGCCGCCACCAGGCGCACCGCCGTCGAGCACCGCTTCCTGCCCGAGACCTACAAGGCCGCCCGCCACGCCACCAAGGCCAGGCCCCGCTCTGGTCAGCCGTTCGTCGGCCGCAGCACCAGGCAGACGAAGCCGAACGCGTCCCGGTAGCCGCGCAGCCACTGGTCGCGGTGGGTGGTGGCGCGGGTCAGGGCGGTCGCGGCGCCCGGGTCGTCGGGGTGGTCGAGGGCCCAGGAGGCGAGGGAGCCGGTCCAGGACCACTCGTAGCCGTCGAGTTCCCGGCGGGTGCTGAGGTGGCCGTGGACGGGGGTCCAGCCGTCCGCGGTGACCGTGTCGACGGTGGTCGGCAGGTCGGCGAGGTCGCCGAGTATCTCAACGGCCTCGGGCGTGGGCCGGTGCGCCCAGTAGCCGTCGCCCACCAGGACCCGGCCGCCCGGCGTGAGGTGGGCGCGGGCGGCGGCCAGCGTGGGGAGCAGGCCGCCGAAGGCGTGGGTGGCGCCGACGCACAGCACCACGTCGAACGCGTGCGAGGCGGGGAAGTCGGCGGCGTCCCGGTGGTGCAGGGTGAGGCGGTCGTCGACGCCGAGCCGCCGGGCGGCGGCGCGGGCCTCGGCCAGCGCGCTCTCAGCCGTGTCCACGCCCTCGGCGCGCAGTCCGGGGTGCGCGGCGAGGGCGCGCAGCAGCCATTCGCCGCGGCCGCAGCCGAGGTCGAGGACGCGCTCGTCGCCGCGCCGGATGCCGTGGTGGAGGAGGCCGCGCACGGCGTCGTCGTCGAGCGGCGCCGCGACCGGATGGTCGGCGTGGGCGAGCCTGGAGATCTGTTCCCGGTCCATGGGGCGGAGAATGTCATGGCGCGCTCCGCCCCGCATCTCGAATAGGAGCCGCCGGCACGCTCACTGGCGGGGCGTCAGGAAGTCCAGGATCGCCTCCCGGTAGGCGTCCGGCTGGTCGGACTCGATGACGTGGCCGGCGTCGGGGATGGTCACCAGCCGGGCCTCCGGCAGGACTTCGGCGTACTCGGCGGCGATCTCGGGGCGCTTGTAGTCGCAGTCGCCGCGCAGCACCAGGGTGGGGACGTGGCTGGAGCGCAGCGCGGGGCGCGGGTCGGGGACCGTCGACTGGTCGGCGCTGACGAGCTGGTTGGCGTAGAAGCCGGGCAGGGCGGCGGAGGTGACCGTCAGCGGCCGGGTGGGGTCGCAGGCGGCGGCCGGGGCGGCGATGTCGAGGAGTTCGGCGAAGAGCGGGTCGATCTCGGCGTCCGGGACGAGCGCGTGGGCGGCCCGTGGGTTGACCCCGGTCAGCAGCGACCAGGCGACCAGTCGCGGGTTGTTCTCCAACTCCGCGATGCGGCGCTCCTGTTCTGGGGTGAGGCGGTCCCAGATGTCGCCCTCGCCACGGTCGGCCCAGGCGGGGGCCCAGAGCGTGCCGGGCGAGGTGAGGACCATGGCGGCGACCCGGCCGGGGTGGGCGGCCAGGTACTCGGCGGCGAGGCTGGCGCCCCAGGAGCTGCCCAGCAACACCACGCGGTCGGCGCCGAGTTCGACGCGGATCGCCTCCAGGTCGGCGACCTGGCGGGCCACCGTGTAGCCGGTGGGGTCGGACAGCCGGGTGGAGCGCCCGGAGCCCACCTGGTCGTAGGTGTAGACGTCGTAGCCGCGACTCGCCAGGGCCCGGTCGACGTCGCTCGGTCCGTCGCCCGGGGTGCCGGGGCCGCCGTGCAGGACGATCACGGGGGTGGGACGCGGCGGTCCGACGGCCGGCAGGTGGTGGTGGGCGAGGCGGGAGCCGGTCGGCAACTCCCAGTAGCCGGTGGGCTCGAAGCGTGGTCGCGGCGCGGCCACGTCGAGCGGGCGCAGCACGGTGGCCGCGGCGAGCAGCACGGTGGCCAGCGCGACCAGGCCGGTGACGGTCACGGTGACGTGCCGGCGGCGCACGGCGGCGTGCACCGGGAGGCCGCAGCCGAGCAGCAGGGCGACGAGCGCCGCCGCGTACAGCGACGGGAGCCGGTCGGTGACCGTGGCGGCGCCGAGGAAGGCGGCCGCGGCGGCGACGGGGCCGAGCAGCACGCCGAGCGGAACCAGCAGCACGCCGGCGAGCACCCGCGGCCAACGGCGGCGGGCGTCGGCGGCGGGCGCGGTCTCGTCCGAGGTCTCGTGCCCGGCCTCGGGAGGTGTGGTCGTGGAAGTCATGGGGCCAGGCTCGGGGCGCCCGCGCCCGGGGATCGTCAGCCGCGCGGCTCGACCGCGTCCGCCGCGCGGTGGACGGCGGGTCCGCCCGCCGGGGGACGCGCCCGGCCGGCCGGGGCTCGTACTGTGGGACGGCCGAGGGCGGGGAGGGGTGGCGGTGCGCGAGGCGTCGAGAGCCGGGTGGCGGGCCGAGGGACCGGTCGAGCGGGGCGTGCTGTGGGTGCTGCTGGACGTGGCGGTGGCCTATGTCTCGGCCGTGATCGCGATCGGTTCCTCCGACCACACGGCGTCGGTCGCCGAGGGGCCCGTCGTCGAGCGGGCGTGCGCGGTGGTCTGGTTCCTCGCCATCGCCGGGCGGCGCTTCGCGCCCGTGCCGGCGCTGTGGGCCGGCGCGGCGGCCACGGTGGTGGCGGTCGCGGCGGGGCTGCCGGTGACCAACGCCTCGCTGGCCTCGGCGCTCGCCCTGTCCCTGGTGCTGCGGGTCCTGGCCCCGCGCCCGGCGCTCGAACTGGCGGCGGCGCCGGTGGCGGCCGCGCTCGGCGCGCTGGCGTTCCGCCCCGAGTCCTTCGTCCCGGCGCTGGTCGTGCACGTCGTGGCCTGGCTGGTGGGCCGGGACGGCAGGCTGCGGCGGGAGGCGGACGCGGTGCTGCGGGAGCGGGAGCGGGAGCGGGTGCTCGCCGGGGAACGCGCGCGGCTGGCCGGGGAGTTGCACGACGCGGTGGGGCACGCGGTGACGGTGATGGTGACCCACGCCGGGGCGGCCAGGCTGCTGCTCGGCGACCGGCACGCGGAGGCGCGGCAGGCCCTCGTCCAGATCGAGCGGACCGGGCGGGAGGCGATGGCCGACCTCGACCAGGTGCTGGGGCTGCTGACCGGCCCCGGCGGCCGCCCGCCCGACCTCGCCGGAGCCCTCACCTCGCTGGCCGCCGCCCTCCCGCCCGCCGTCACGGCGGAGCTGCGGCTGCCGGCGTCGCTCGACGCGCTGAGCCCGACCACCGCGGAGGCGGTGCGCCGGCTGGTCCAGGAGTCGCTGACCAACGTGGTGCGCCACGCCGGCGGCGCCCGTGTCGTGGTCGAGCTGCGGCTCGACGCCGACGCCGTGCGGGTGGCGGTGTCGGACGACGGCCGGGGCGGCGCCGCGGCCTCCGGAGGGGGCCGGGGCCTGGCGGGGATGCGGCGGCGCGTCGGCCGGCTCGGCGGCACCGTCGAGGCCGGCCCCCGCGAGCACGGCGGCTGGTCGGTGCGGGCCCGCATACCGTTCGTCCCGCCGAAGGAGGCCGCGTGATCCGGGTGTTGCTCGCCGACGACGAGGCGCTGATGCGCGCCGGGCTGCGGATGATGCTGCACACCCAGCCCGACATCACGGTGGTCGGCGAGGCGGCCGACGGCCGGGAGGCCGTGGAGCTGGCCCGCGCCACCGCGCCGGACGTGGTCCTGATGGACGTGCGCATGCCCGGCCTGGACGGCATCGCCGCCACCCGGGCGTTGACGGCGGCGGGCGACGCTCGGGTGCTGGTGCTGACCACCTTCGAGCTCGACGAGTACGTCTTCGGCGCCGTGCGCGCCGGGGCCAGCGGCTTCCTGCTCAAGCGCAGCCCGCCGGAGACGCTGATCGAGGGGGTGCGGACGCTGGCCGCCGGCGAGGCCCTGCTCGGGCCGAGCGTCACCCGCCGGCTGCTCGCCGAGTTCGCCAGGTCGGGACCCGCCGAGCCGTCGCCCGAGGTGGCCCGGCGCCTGGCCCGCCTGACCGAGCGCGAGCACGAGGTGCTGTTGCTGCTCGCCCGCGCCCTGTCCAACGCCGAGATAGCCGGCCGGCTGCACGTGGGCGAGGCCACGGTCAAGACCCATGTGGCCCGGGTGCTGACCAAGCTCGGGCTGCGCGACCGGGTGCACGCCGCGGTCTTCGCGTTCGACCACGGCCTGGTCCGCCCGGGCCGGGGCCCCGGCCCGACCCGGTGACGTCGTGGCACGGACGGATCTCCCGGCGCGCACCGTGCGCGGTCGGCGATTACCTTCGGTGAGGTAGCCACCGACGTCGTCTCACGTTGACCGGAGTCGCCATGTCCATGTTGCTGATCAGGGGTTCCTTCCGGCCGTCGGGGGGCGCCAAACCGGACGGCGACACCGTCCCGTTCATCCCCGACACCGTCGCCGACTGGAAGCTCGTGCCCGGCACCCCGATCCGGCCCGGGGTGGACGGCCAGGCGGCCGTGCGCCTGGAGGCCGTCGACGCGCTGGAGACCCACTACGCCAGACCCGGCACCACGGTGCAACACCAGCCGCTCGGCCTCGCGCACCAGGCGGCGGACGAGCTGCTGACCTGGCTCGGCTTCACCGACATCCACCGTGCGGAGAACGAGACCGTCACCACCACCCCCGAGACCGTCCCCGGCTTCATCCTCACCCGCGGCGCCGACGTCTACGGCCGGTGCGTGGCCCTGGTCGGCCGTGGCAGGCCACCCGCCTGCAGCGGCTACGAGATCGACGTCGACGAGGGCCTGCTCAAGAAGACCGCCAACCACCACCTGCTCACGGTCGGCCTGGCCTACCCGACCTTCTACGCGGGCTTCCCCTCCCGCCTGCGCGCGGTCATGACCGCCGCGGCCAAGGAGGCGAGGGACGCCTCGCCGAAGAAGGGTGTGTGGCTGAAGGACGCGACCACCGAGGGGGCGAAGATCACCGGAATGCCCTCGCTCACGGCCGACGACGGGGCGGTCATCCTCCCGAAGCTGTTCCGCCGGCTGAAGGACTACTTCGACCTCAACCCGGCGAACCCGCCGCTGGACTGTTTTCCCGCCTTCCTCGCCGGGGCGGGTGACCGGTTCCGCGTCACCGGCCGGCCCAAGGAGATCACCGGGCTGCAGCACGTGGTCGAGATCACCAACGAGGCGACTCTGAGGATGACCGAGCGGCCGGAGGACCTCCTCTTCGTGGAGAAGTAGCCGCCACGCACCCGGCCGTACGGGACGTGCCGGCCGGTCAGGCCGCCCCCGGGGTCTGGCTGCGGTAGGAGTGGCCGAGCTGGGGGCCGAGGCCGAAGTAGTGGCGGAAGTTGTAGATCAGCGGGCTCCAGGCGCCGGGGTCGACGTGGTCCGTGCCGGGCACCACGATGGCCCGGTCCGCGTGGACGGCCAGCACGACGGCCTCCACGATGACGAAGCCCTCAGGCACGCCGGGACGCACCCGCTCCGCGCGCGCCTCCAACTGCAGGGGGCACTCGGCGACCCGCGGCGGCCCGACCAGCCGGGACGGCTCCGGGCACAGGCCGGCCGCGGCGAACTTGTCCGGCTCGTGGCGGCAGCCCGGCGCCTTGGTCGCCGGCACCGGGTACCGGCCGGTCAGCGGGGCCAGCCGCTCGACCGCCGGCCACTGGGCGGGCCCGGGCAGGTTGATCACCAGCTCGGGGCGCGCTCCCAGGTTCCGCGCCGTCTGCCCCTCCTCGCCGAGGCCGAGCACCACCGTCCGCCCCAGGGCCCAGGCGGACGACATCGGGGCGAGGTTGACCGAGCCGTCCGCGTTCTCCGTGGACAGCAGGACGACCGGCGTCCCGAAGTAGAGGATGCTCGGCTCGATCGTGACGTGGGCGGTGTCCTGTGGCGCGACGTTCATGCTCCGGCACACTAGGCCGCAGTCGTTTCGGCCGCCGCCGAAGCGTCGTCGGCGACAATGGCCTCATGGACACCACGCAGGCCCGCGCCGCCGGCCCCGACCTGGCCGCCGTGGCCAGGCTGCTGGCCGACGGCACCCGCGCCGGCTTCTGCCTGGCGCTGCTGGACGGCCGGGCGTGGACCGCGGCGGAGCTGGCGCGACACCTGGGCGTCGCCGCCTCCACCGCGACCGAGCACCTGCACGCGCTGGTGGGCGGGGGCCTGCTCGCCGAGGAGCGGCAGGGGCGGCACCGGTACGTCCGGCTCGCCGGCCCCGAGGTGGCCCAGCTCGTCGAGGACCTGGCGGCGCTCGCGCCCCGGCGCGCCGGGCCGCCCGCGACCCTGTCGGCCGCCGGCCGGCGCGACGCGCTGGCGCACGCCCGCACCTGCTACGACCACCTGGCGGGCACGGTCGGGGTGGCGATCACCGACGCGATGGTCGAGCGGGGCCTGCTGGAACTGGCGCACGGGTTCGGCCTGACCGCCGCGGGACACGACTGGCTCGGGGAGCTTGGCGTCACGGTCCCGGCCGGCGGCCGTCGCCCGGCCGTCCGGCCCTGCCTGGACTGGACGGAGCGCCGCCCGCACCTGGCCGGCGCGGTGGGCGCCGCGCTGTGCCGTCACGCGTTCGACGCCGGTTGGATCTCCCGGGTGGGCTCGACCCGCGCGGTGCTCGTCACGGCCGCGGGCCGTGCGGCGCTCACGGCGCGCCTCGGCCTCTCCGACCGGCTGCTCGTGCGGAGCCGGGCCTGAGCCGGTCGCTCCATGCGAACGGACGTCAGCCGCGCGGGAGTTGGAAGTCGATGACGCGCAGCGGCGAGGGCGTGGTGCCGGTGGAGCGCTCCTGGTAGAGCACGGAGAGCACGCCGTCGACGGGGACCCGGGTCGAGTCGACGACGACCTCGCCGAAGGCGTTGAGCGTCGAGGTGCCGTCGTGGAGCAGGGTCCAGTCGGTCCAGCCACTGGCGGCCGAGGCGGCGACGACCCGGACGTACGGCATGACGACGTAGGCGTTGTCGAGGGCGTCGAACACCAGCTGGGAGCGCTGGCTCGACCGCAGCGGGACCGGGATCTCCCGCTTGTGCCAGGCGCCGGCCGCGTCCTGGTGGACGTGGAAGTTGTAGGCGTTGGCGATCCGGCCGGCGACGTAGTCGCGGACGCACTGCCCGAACCGTCCCGGGACGTAGCTGATCAGCGCGTGCGGCCGGCCGGTCGAGTCGACGGCCTGGGACTCCTGGTTCATCAGCGCGTGGTCGGGGCTCAGTGGATCGACCACCAGGCCGGGTGAGGTGACGGAGACGAGCTGGGCGCCGGTGGTGCCGACGACCGCGCCCGCCGCGTTGGTCCAGGTGCGGCCGGCGTCGGCGCTGCGCAGGTAGACCGTGTCGTGGTTGGTGAGGTTGGCGCCGCAGGTCACGGCGGTCGACTGTTCGCGCCAGGTGCCGAAGACGTGCAGCCGGCCGTCGCGGCCGTAGTCGAGGCCGTGGAGGTAGAGGTTGCGGGAGCCGCTGCTGCCGTAAGCCGTGGTGTAGGTGCCGGTGGCGCTCGACCAGGCGCCCAGGTTGGTCCAGCGGGTGCCGTCGTACTCGGCGAGCGCGGCCTGACCGTTGCCCGAGTAGCCGGTGCGGTAGCTGAGTTGGAGGCGCCCCGCCGGCGAGACGAGGAACTGCGGGTACGTGAAGGTGGCGGTGAGGGCCGTACCGTCCATACTGGTCTGGACGGGGCCGAAGCGGTCGGCCCGCCAGGGGTGGGCGGCCGGTGAACCGGCAAGGCCCGCCACCGACTTGACGTAGAAGTAGCCGCCGCTGTGCGAGTCCATCACGAGGTGGAGCCGGCCGTCGCCCGGCGAGACGCCGGCCGAGATGACGTTGTGCGAGTCGTCGGCCGTGAGCGCGTGGCCGACGGTGGTCCTCGACCAGGTGGTCGACGTCAGGGCGCGCCGGGCGACGGTGGCCTGGCGGTCGGCGGCGTACCAGACGGCGTACTGGTGGCCGTTGTGGGTGAGCAGCCCGTGCTTCTGGAAGGCGTTGTTGTTGACCAGGCCGTCGTAGGAGACGAAGTAGAGGGCCGTCGCGTCGAGCAGGGTGCTGCCGCGCACGGTGACGGACGGGCCGGCCGCCGCCGCGGCGCCGGCGCGGCCGGCGGCGAGTCCGCCGAGGGCGGCGGCGCCGATGGCGCTCTGGATCACGCTTCTGCGGTTGGGCGTGCGGGGCATGGCGCACTCCACGCTCTCCGGCTGAATGGATTCAACCCGTCACGGTACCGGACCGGGGCCGCTCGGGGCGAGGGACCGGGAAGTGAATTCCCCGACGCCGGAAACGGGTTTATCGCGCCACGCGTTTTACAAGATCGAGGCAGAGTCGCACCTCCGCACGAAGGGCCCGCGCATGACCACCGCACCCCCCACTCTTCGCATCACCCGCCTCGGCGGCCGGATAGGCGCCGTCGTCGAGGGCGTCCGGCTCGGCGGCGACCTGACGCCCGCGACCGTGGCCGAGATCAGGGCCGCCGCGCTGGCCCACAAGGTGATCTTCTTCAGAGACCAGCACGCCTTGGACGAGGAGGGGCACGAGGCGTTCGGGCGGCTCTTCGGCCCGCTCTTCGCGCACCCCACCGTGCCGGCGGCCGACGGGCGTTACGCGTTCCCCGTCGACTCCGAGCACGGCGACCGGGCCAACCGCTGGCACACGGACGTCACCTTCGTGCCGGCCTACCCGGCGTTCTCCATCCTGCGGGCGATCACCATCCCGCCCTACGGGGGCAACACCGTCTGGGCCAACACGGCCGCCGCCTACGCCGGCCTGCCCGAGCCGCTGCGGGCGCTCGCCGACGGCCTGCGGGCCATCCACACCAACGAGTTCGACTACGCCGCCGTCCGGCCGGAGGCCGACGCCAAGCAACTGGCCCGGTTCCGCGAGGTGTTCGCGGCCACCCGGTTCCGCACCGAGCACCCGGTGGTGCGGGTGCACCCGGAGACCGGCGAACGCACCCTGCTGCTCGGCAACTTCGTGCAGCGCCTGGCGGGAGTGCGGGCCAGGGACTCCCAGTTGCTGTTCGAGCTGTTCCAGGGGCACATCGAGCGCCCGGAGAACACGGTCCGCTGGCAGTGGCGGGCCGGGGACGTGGCCATGTGGGACAACCGCGCCACCCAGCACTACGCCGTCGACGACTCGGACGGCCACCAGCGCTCGCTGCGTCGGATCACCGTGGACGGCGAGCTGCCGGTGGCCCCGGACGGCTCCACCAGCCGCCTGCTCGAACCGGCCGAGCTACCGGCCGGCTGAGCGCTCAGCGCGGGCGGCGCTGCCTGGCCGGCGAGGCCAGCAGGTCGTCGGTGGCCGTCCAGTCGATGATCTGGACGGCCGCGCCGGCCGCCTCCAGGCCCCGGCAGTCGTGGTGGTGGCGGCGCTCGATCTCGTCGAGACGCAGCTGCCGGGCGAAGGCCGGGTTCGCCAGCAGCCGGCGGGCGAACGCCCACAGCCGGGGGTGCGCGGCGATCCGGTGCACCGCCTCCGCGTCCAGATGCCAGCGGTGCACCGTGTCCAACTGCACCAGCGTCACCCACAGGTGGACGTCGGCGGCGGTCAGCGCGTCGCCGACCAGGTGGGGCCCGGTCGCGAGCCGTTCCTCCAGCGCGCCGAGCGCGCCCAGCAGGGTGTCGAGCGCCGCGGCCCGGCTCGCGTCGTCGCCGCCGGCCTGCCCGGCGCGCTGCGCCGCCGCGCCGATGTCCCGCTCGCAGAGCAGGTCGAGCTCCCGGATCTCCCGCTCGGCCGCCGCCGGGTAGAGGTCGGGCCCGCCCGCGCCGCCGAACCGCAGGCAGAGGTCGCGCAGGATGTCGGGGGTGTGGTTGCTGACCACGCGGCCGGTCCAACGGTCGGCCAGCACCGGGGCCCTGGCGGCCCCGCGGTAGCCGTGGGCGGTCGCCTCGTAGGGCGCGCGCAGCGCCGCGTAGCCGGCGCCCGGGCCGTCGGGCACGGGCGGCAGCAGGGTGCGGGAGATCCGGTCGTCGAGGCCGAGCAGGGCGTGGGTGACGGCGATGCGCAGACAGCCGGGACAGGAGAGCGACAGGTACAGGTGGTAGCGGTGGGCCACCGGGTAGAAGCCGTGGTCGGCGTCGGGACCGATCCGGCCCCTGATGGCGGGCTCGGGCGGACGGACGGGCGGCGCCGAGGTCGTGGAACGGGACGTGGACATGGTTCTCCCTCGCGGGCGCGGACGGGAACGGGCGGGAGGCCGCCGGCCGGGCGAGCGGCGGGAGGGGTTCGCCCGGGCAGGCGGGAGCGACGACTCGCGGCGGGGCGCCGCGGTTAATCAACCTCGTTGGTAGGAGCTGCAGACCCGGAGCAGATCGATGTGGCGCCGGGACGTCAACAGCCAGCCGGGCGGGACGGGGAGCCACGCGGCGGAAGCCGGGGAAACCGGGGGTGCCGCCGGGGCGGGCGACGGCGGGGCGGGACAGTCGGCCGCGAGACCTCCGTCACCCATCCTGCCCGCCGCCCCTCGGTCTTTCGGTGCCCGTCAGCATGCGCCGGTCACGTCCGCTCGCGCGGCCCCCCGGGCGCCTCATCCGGCCGCGGCGGCCGGCGCGCGCCGGGCCGCCAACTCCGCGTCGCGCCTGGCCACCTCCTCGCGGACGAGGGGGATGACGTGTCGCCCGAAGTCGATGGCGTCGCCGAGCAGGTCGTAACCCCGCGCCGAGATGATGTCCACTCCGAGGTCGTAGTAATCCAACAGCGCGGCGGCGACCGTCTCCGGGGTGCCGACCAGGGCGTTGGAGTTGCCCGCGCCGCCGGTGGCGGCCGCGGTCGGGGTCCACAGCGCGCGGTCGTAGCGTTCGCCCCGCTCCGCGATGGCGAGCAGTCGCTGCGATCCGGTGTTCTCCGGGGCGAACCCGCCGTCCCCGCCGCGCCGTTGCCTGATCGCGCCGACCGTGCGGTACGCCTTCTCCCAGGCGAGTTCCTCGGTCGGGGCGATGATGGGCCGGAACGCGACCTGGATGCGCGGCACTTCGCGGCGGCCGGCGGCGGCCGCGGCCTGCCGCACCGCCTCGATCTGCTGGGCGGTCTCGGCCAGCGGCTCGCCCCACAGGCAGTAGATGTCGGCCTCGGCGCCGCCGGCGGCGAGGGCGGCGGGTGAGGAGCCGCCGAACGAGACGCCGGGGCGCGGCTGTTGGACGGGGAAGACGTCGCTCACGTAGTCGTGGAAGGTGTAGTGCTCGCCCTCGTGGTCGAAGGGCTCGTGGCTGGTCCAGATCCGCTTGACGATCTGGATGTACTCGCGGGTGCGGGAGTACCGCTGGTCCTTGGTGAGGGTGTCGCCCTCACGCCGCTGTTCGTGGTCGTTGCCGCCGGTGATGAAGTGGACGGTGAGGCGGCCGCCGCTGATCTGGTCGAGGGTGGCGAAGGAGCGGGCGGCGAACGTCGGGTAGGAGACGTTGGGCCGGTGGGCGAGCAGGATGTTCAGCCGGTCCACCCTGGCGGCCAGGAAGGCGGCCGCGGTGGCCGGGTCGGGGGAGCCGGAGCCGTAGGCGAACAGCACCCGGTCCCAGCCGTGGTCCTCGTGGGCGCGGGCGAGGCGGAGGGTGTAGTCCGGGTCGAACGCGGCGCCGGAGCGCGCGGTGGTCTCCGAGCCGTCGTTGGTGGCGGCGATACCGAGGAACTCGACGGGCATGGCGATGGGCCCCTTCGAAGGCGGGATGCGACAGGGCGGATGCGCTGGGGAGGGACGGCCGGGCCGCGCGGGGCGGCGGGCGGCGGCCGGTCAGGCGGCCACGCCGGGAAGGGCGGGAAAGGCGGGAGCGGCCGGCCGCGTCAGGCGCGGCGACACGCGGCGGACCACACTCGACCGAAGTCGATGTGGTCGCGGGTGGTCAGGCGTCGCTCGCCGCTCATGCTCTCAGTGGAACAGCGCCCGACGTGGGCGTCAACCAGGTGGTCGGGATGTGGACCCGGCCGCCGTGGGCGGACCGAAAGGTTTTCAGACCTCGGAGGGGGGCGCGTGCCGCCCGGCACGCCCCCAACTCCCTTTCCTGACGGCCGCCATGACAGTCGGGAACCGAGTATTGACCTGGGCATGCCCCGTCGTTAGCTTCATCCGGAGTCACGGCCAGCATCTTCCGGAACCATCCCGAAAATTATCGGATCCCCGCACGGAGATTGATCATGACGAGCCGTCGCGCATTCCTCGGTCTCCTGCCGCTCACGGTGGCGGCGGCCGGCACCGCACCCACGGTCGCCGAGGCGGCCCCCGCCGGCGCGGTCGCCACCCCGCCGGCGACCGAGCGGCGCAGCACCTTCGTGTCCACCGTCTGGCAGCCGGGCAGCCTGCCCCTGTCGACCGGGGGCAGGACCGTCCCGATCCTGGTGAGTTCGGCCGACCACCCGGGCGTGCTGCGGGCGGTGCGCGACCTGCGGACCGACCTGGAACGGGTCACCGGTGCCGCCCCCGACATCAGCCACGACCGGGCGCCGGCGGGCCAGGACGAGCTCGTCATCGTCGGCACCATCGGCCGCAGCCCGCTGATCGACCAGCTGGTCGCCGCCGGGAAGGTGGACGTCGCCGGCATCGCCGGGAAGTGGGAGACCACCCGCGAGCAGCTCGTGCACAATCCGCTGCCCGGGGTGCGGCGCGCGTTCGTGATCGCCGGGAGCGACCAGCGCGGCACCATCTACGGCGTCTACGAGACCTCGCGCCAGCTCGGCGTCTCGCCGTGGCACTGGTGGGACGACGTGCCGGTCCCCCGCCACGAGCGGGTCTACCTGCTGCCCGGCCGGTTCACCCAGGGCACCCCCGCCGTGAGGTACCGCGGCTTCTTCATCAACGACGAGAACCCGGCGCTCGGCACCTGGGCCCCCGCGTTCTTCGGCCCGGGCCACGCCCCCGGCTTCCCCAACGGCTTCAACAGCGCCTTCTACGCCCGGGTGTTCGAGGTGATGCTGCGGCTGCGGGCCAACTACCTGTGGCCCGCCGTCTGGGGCCGCGCCTTCGCCGAGGACGACCCGGCCAACCACGCCACCGCCAGGGAGTACGGGATCGTCATGGGCACCTCGCACGAGGCCCCCATGATGCGCGGCATCGAGGAGTGGAACCGGCACGCGGTCCCGGCCCGGCGCGACGCGGCCGGGAACGTCGTCACCCCCGGCAGCGACCCGTACGGCGGCACCGGCGAGTGGAGCTTCCGCCGCAACGGCGAGGCCATCAGGCGCTACTGGGCGGACGGCGTGCGCCGCATGGTCGAGGAGGACTTCGAGGGCGTGGTCACCCTCGGCATGCGCGGCAACGGCGACGTCAGCCTGCCCGACGGGGACGGCATCGAGCTCATGCAGTCCATCCTGGCCGCGCAGCGCGAGATCCTGGCCGAGGTGACCGGCGCCGAGGACCTGACCGCCATCCCCCAGGTGCAGACGCTCTACAAGGAGGTGCAGCGCTACTGGGACCAGGGTCTTCGCCCGCCGGACGACGTGACCGTCGTCTTCTGCGACGACAACTGGGGCAACATGCGCAAGGTCCCCGACCCCCGGCTGCCGGAGCGGTCCGGCGGCTACGGCCTCTACTACCACTTCGACTACGTCGGCGGCGGCCGCAACTACAAGTGGGTCGACACCGTCAACCTGGCCTCCACCTGGGAGCAGTTGCACCTGTCGTACCGGTACGGCATCGACCGCCTCTGGGTGGTCAACGTCGGCGACCTGAAGGCCGAGGAGCTGCCGTTGCAGTTCTTCCTGGACTACGCCTGGGACCCGGAGCGTTGGCCGATCGAGCGGCTCGGCGAGTGGGAACGCCAGTACGCGGAGCAGAACTTCGGACGCCGGCACGCCGAGGCCATCGCCGGGGTCCTGCACGACTACGGCGTCCTCCAGGCGCGCCGCAAGCCGGAGTTGCTCAACCGGCGGATCACCGTCGACCCGACGAAGGACCCGGCCACCGACGCCTCCGCGATCGTCTACGACGACCAGGCGACGCCCTTCAGCCTCACCGACTACCGGGAGCTGGAGCGGGTCACGGCCGAGTGGGAGGAGCTGGACGCGCGGGCGCAGCGGATCGGTGAGGCCCTGCCGGACGAGTACCACGACGCGTACTACCAGTTGGTGCAGTACCAGGTGGAGGCGACCGCCAACCTCTACGCCCTGCGGGCCGCCGAGTTCACCAACCTGCACTACGCGCGGCAGGGCAGAACCGCCGCCAACCAGCTCGCCGACGACACGGACGCCAGGTTCGCCGACGACCAGGCGATGTCGGACTACTACAACAACACGCTGCGGGACGGGAAGTGGGCCGGCTTCCAGACGCAGCCGAAGATCGGCTACGGCGACGTCGCCCGCTACGGGCAGGACGCGCCGTGGCAGCAGCCGCAGACCCCCGACCACGTGGCGCTGCCGGACGAGGTGTTCCCGCCGGTCACCAGGATCGACCCGCCGGCCGGCGCCGAGCTCGGCGTGGCGATCGACGGCTCGGCCGAGTGGTGGCCGGCCGCCCAGGGCCCGGCCGTGCTCCCCGAGTTCAGCCCCTACCAGTCGCAACCCGCCCAGTATGTCGAGGTGTTCAACCGGGGCCGGCAGCCGTTCGACTTCCGGATCGAACCCGGCGTGCCGTGGCTGCGGGTCTCCCCCGCCGCCGGCACCGTCACCAGCCAGGTGCGGGCCGAGGTGACGGTGGACTTCGGCGCGGCTCCGCTGGGCACCACCCGGGTGCCGCTGACCGTCACCGGGGCCGGCGGCGCGAGCGTCGAGGTGACGGCGGTGGTCACCAACCCGGGCGTGCCGCTGCGCCGGCTCGCCGGCTTCGTCGAGGCCAACGGCTACGTCTCCATCGAGGCCGGGCACTTCGACCGGGCGGTGGGCGGCGCCGGAGTCCGCTGGCAGCGCGTCCCCGACCTGGGCCGCACCGGCGACGGCGTCACGCCGTTCCCGGTCACCGCGGACCGCCAGACCCCGGGCGGCCGCGGCCCGCGCCTCGAGTACGACCTGACGCTGTTCACGGCGGGCCGGGTGCGGGTGCTCGCCTACCTCTCGCCGCGCAACAACGTGCTGCCGACGGACGGCCTGAGCTACGCGGTCTCGTTCGACGGCGCCGCCCCGGTCCCGGTGAACGTCACGGCGGTCAGCGGCGCGGACGACACCTCCATGAACCGGCAGTGGGAGCACGGGACTTCGGACAACGTCCGGATCACCACCACCGAGCACACCATCGCGGAGCCGGGGCGGCACGTGCTGCGGTTCTGGATGGTGGACCCGACCGTGGTGCTGCAGAAACTGGTCGTCGACACGGGCGGGCTGCGCCCCAGCTACCTGGGCCCGCCGGAGAGCAGGCGCGCCGATGGCTGACACGTTTCGGTCGATTGTCGACGGTATCCCGTACACAGCGGGCGCTTTCCGGCTCGCTTCGGGGCATGATGAACCCATGGGACGAGTCACCGAACGCCGCCGCGTCGTCCGGATCCGGGACGGTGCCGTCAGCCGGCGGGCCGACACCCTGGTGGGTGAGGAGCCCCTGGAGATCCGGGTCAACGGACGCGCCATCGCCGTCACCATGCGCACGCCGGGCGACGACTTCGCGCTCGCCGCCGGATTCCTCGTCAGCGAAGGGGTGTTGGGCCGGCCCGAGGAGCTGGCCCGCATCACCTACTGCGCCGGCGCCCAGGGCCCGGACGGCAGCGGCAACACCTACAACGTGCTGGACGTCCGCCTCGCGGACGGCGTCCCGCTGCCGGACATCACGCTGGAGCGGAACGTCTACACGACCTCGTCCTGCGGCGTCTGCGGCAAGGCCAGCCTGGACGCGGTGCGGACCACGGCCCGCTGGCCGCTGCCGCTGACCGGCGGCCCGCGCCTCGACCCGGGCCTGCTGGCCGAGCTCCCCGACCGGCTGCGGTCCGCGCAGCGCGTCTTCGACCGCACCGGCGGCCTGCACGCCGCCGCCCTCTTCGCGGCCGACGGCCGACTCCTCGACGTCCGGGAGGACGTGGGCCGCCACAACGCGGTCGACAAGGTGGTCGGCCGCGCCCTGGAGCGGGGGCTGCTGCCGCTCACGGACACGGTGCTCCTGGTCTCCGGCCGGGCCTCCTTCGAACTGGTCCAGAAGGCGGTGATGGCCGGCATCCCGGCCCTCGCCGCCGTCTCGGCGCCGTCCTCCCTCGCCGTCGACCTGGCCGAGGAGTCAGGACTCACCCTCGTCGGCTTCCTGCGCGGCACGTCCATGAACATCTACGCGGGCACGGACCGCGTGGTCCTCCCCGAGGCCGCCGCCACGGTCTGACGGGTCGCCGTCACGGCGATCGGAACAGCTCGTCCAGATGATGGGTGAGGATCGTCAGCGCCGACTCGCCGGAGCGCTGGCCGCCCAGCACGCTCGAGCCCAGGCCGTTGACCATGGCCAGCAAGCCGGCGGCGGTCATCTCGGGGTCCCTGCCCGCGTCGATCTCCCCGGCCTGTTGTGCCGCGCGGACCTGCTTGGCCAGGAAGGACTCCAGCAGGTCGGGCTGGGCGGTGCCGCGCTTCCCCGTCAGTTCGGGATCGCTGAGGACCAGCGTGTAGTAGGCGGCGTAGGTCCTGGTGATCCGGCGGCTCTCCTGGTCGGTCGGCAGGATGCTCGACAGGACCGCGGTCACGAGGCCGCGCGGCGTGGCCGGGGCCCCCACCGCGGCGATCCACCTCTCCATGCGGGCCCGGAGTTGGCCGCCGAGCCTGTCCAGCGCGTCCAGCAGCAGCGCCTCCTTGGTGGTGAAGTAGTACTGCACCAGCCGCAGCGAGACGCCGGCCTCCGCCGCGACGGCCCGCATGCTGGCCGACTGCAGGCCCTGCGTGTCGGCGATGCGCAGCAGCGCCTCGGCGATCTGCCGCCTGCGCTCCTCGTGATCGACCCGGACGGGCACGGCGCCCACCTCCCTCGCGGTACACCCGTATCATAAAATGTGATACACCTGTACCATGAAGCTGAGCGAGTTCAAGGACGAGAAGGCCAGGGCCCGCTACCACCGCGCCTACGAGCACGCCCTGGCCCGCCTGTGGCCGGGGCCGCGCACCGCGCTCGACATCCCGACCGCCTTCGGCACCACCCGCGTCTACCGGACCGGCCCCCGGCACGGCGAGCCGATCGTGCTGCTCCCGGGGTCGGGGGGCAACGCGCTGATGTGGCACCGGTACGTCGACGTGCTGGCCCGACGCCATCCGGTCATCGCCGTCGACACCCTCGGCGAACCGGGCGCGAGCACGCAGACCGCCCCGCTCGAGGACGGTCGGGACGGCGCGGCCTGGCTGGACGAGCTCCTGGTCGCGCTGGAGGCGACGGATCCGCACATCGTCGGCTGCTCCTACGGCGGCTGGCTCGCCCTCAACCACCAGATCCACCACCCCGGCCACGCGGGCGGCCTCACGCTGGTGGACCCGGCGGGCTTCGCCGACTTCGGCCCGCGCTTCTACGCCTGGCTGATCGCTGGCGGTCTCGCCGCGACGGCACCGCGACCGCTGCGCCCGCGTCTGGCACGCCTGGTCGGCAACTCCGCCATCCTGGAGCGTGAACTCATGGGCCTGATGCGCGCCTCGCGGGGGTTCCGCCGTGCGCTCCCCGTGCCACCGGTCTTCTCGGACGAGGAACTACGCCTGGTGCGCGCCCCGGCGCTCTTCCTGCTCGGGGCACGCAGCGCCATGCACGACTCGCGCGAGGTCGCCGACCGCCTCGGCAGGACCGTGCCCGCCGCCCGGGTCGAGATCGTGCCCCGGGCCGGGCACGCGTTGCCGACCGACGAACCGGCCCTGGTGGCGGACCGCATCCTCAGCGCCGTGGAGCGGTAGTGCCACTCAGCGGTGGGCCGGTTCCTGGGCGGCCACGGTCGTCGTCGGCCGGGGTTCCTTCGAGCCGGGCGCCGGCAGGCGCGCCCAGCGGCGGGCGATGAACGCGCACACGATCAGCTGCAGCTGGTGGAAGATCATCAGCGGCAGCACCGCCATCGCCGCCTGCCCCTGGAAGATCACGCCGGCCATCGGGAGGCCGGCCGCCAGCGACTTCTTCGAGCCGGCGAAGACGATCGCCACCCGGTCGTCCCGCTCGAAGCCCAGCCGCCGCGAGCCCCAGGTGGTCAGCAGCAGCATCACCGCGAGCAGCACCACCAGCACGCCGAACAGCGCCACCAGACGCCGCCAGCTGACCTCCCCCCAGACGCCCTGCGTCATGCCCTCGCTGAACGCCGCGTAGACGACGACCAGCACCGAGCCACGGTCCACCAGGGACAGCACCCGCCGGTGCCGTTTGACGAAGCCGCCGATCCAGCGGCGCAGCAGCTGCCCGAGCACGAAGGGCAGCAGCAGCTGCCCGCCGATGGCCAGCAGCGTGTCCGGGGAGAAGCCGCCGCTGGCGCCGATCAGGCCGGCGGCGAGCAGCGGTGTCACGATCACGCCGAGCAGGCTGGAGAAGGAGCCGGCGGCGATGGCACCCGCGACGTTGCCCCGGGCGATGGAGGTGAAGGCGATGGAGGACTGGACCGTGGAGGGCACCAGGCACAGGAACAGCAGGCCCGGGTAGAGGGGGTCGCTGACCAGCCACGGCACCAGGCCGCGCGCGGCGAGGCCGAGCAGCGGGAAGACGACGAAGGTGCAGGTGATGATCGTCAGGTGGAGCCGCCAGTGACGCAGCCCGTCCATGGCCTCGCGGGTGGAGAGCCGGGTGCCGTAGAGGAAGAAGAGGAGCCCGATGATGCCGACGGTCGCGTCGTCCACGCCGTCCGCGACCCGGCCGCTGGCGGGGAACAACGCGGCCAGCCCGACCGTCGCGAACAGCAGCACGATGAAGGGGTCGATCATTCGGGCCAGTCTGCGCACGTTCGCCATTGTCTCTCCTCGACCCGCGTGATGCGGCACGGGGGCCGGTCGGGGACGATGGGCCGAGAGATCCACCAGAAGTTCGCACGAACTCGCGAACTCGCACGAAGAAGGACTGAGGTACCCCCGTGAGCAGCGTCCCGAACGTGACCCTCGGCAACGGTGTGGCGATGCCGCAACTCGGCTTCGGCGTCTGGCAGGTCCCGGACGACCAGGCGGAGACGGCCGTGGCCCAGGCCCTGGCCGACGGCTACCGCAGCGTCGACACGGCGCAGATCTACGGGAACGAGGAGGGCACGGGGCGGGCGCTGGCCGCCTCGGGGGTGGACCGTGGCGAGTTGTTCGTCACCACCAAGCTGTGGAACAGCGCGTCGGAGACCTGGACCCGCGACGCCGTGCTGCGGGAGTTCGACGCCTCCCTGGCCCGCCTCGGGCTCGACTACGTCGACCTCTACCTCGTCCACTGGCCGCGCGCGATGCGCGACGACTACCTGACCATCCTCCGGACCTTCGGTGAGATCGCCGAGAGCGGCCGCGCCAGGGCGGTCGGCACCTCCAACTTCCACCCGCCGCAGCTGCGGCGGGTGGTGGAGGAGACGGGCGTGGTGCCGGCGGTCAACCAGATCGAGCTGCACCCCTACCTCCAGCAGTCCGAGCTGCGCGCCCTGCACGCGGAGCTCGGCATCGCCACCGAGGCGTGGTCGCCGCTCGGCCAGGGCAAGGGGCTGCTCGACGACGCGGTGATCGGCCGGATCGCCGAGAAGCACGGCCGGACCCCGGCCCAGGTGGTGCTCCGCTGGCACCTGCGGATCGGCAACGTGGTGATCCCCAAGTCCGTGACGCCGTCCCGGATCAGGGAGAACATCGACGTCTTCGACTTCGACCTCGACGAGGACGACCTGGCCGCGTTCGCGACGCTGGACCGGGGCACCCGCTTCGGCCCCGATCCGGACACCTTCGACTGGAACTGACGAGAGGGGCCGGGGCAAATCCGCTGGACGCCGGTCGGTTGTTCGGTGACCATCTGCACGGTGACAGATGAAGCCGATCGCCAGGACGCACCCCCCGCTGCCCCGAGGCGGGTGCGCTTCGTGGAACTGTCCGGCGGAGCGATGTCCGCGCTGCTCGAAGGGGACCTCTCCGCGGCCGGCAGGACGGCCGGAGTCACGCTGAGCGATTACTTCGTGACGGACCGGGCTCGCTGGCTGTGGAGGTTCCGGCTCGGCCAGATCGCCGCGGACCCCGGTCACGCACGGTGGATGGCGCGGCAGGCGGTGATCGGGGAGGAAGGCGTCGTCATCGGCCACTGCGGGTTCCACGGGCCACCCGACGAGGTGGGCATGGTCGAGATCGGTTACTCGGTCGCGCCTGACTTCCGCCGTCGGGGCTATGCCCGGGCGATGCTGGTCGAGTTGCTGCGCCGGGCCGCTGCCGAACCCGCGGTCAGGACCGTGCGGGCGACGATCAGTCCCGACAACGTGGCGTCCCTGGCCACGATCTCCGGGTTCGGCTTCGTCGAGGTCGGAGAGCAGTGGGACGAGGAGGATGGCCGCGAACTCGTCTTCGAGGCCCCCGCCGACCTCGCCTCCGGCGGTGGGCACGAGGGCTAGGACCGTACGCCGTGCGCGGGCGCGATCTCCTCGATGCGGCGGGCCAGCTGGACGTCGAGTTCGGTCACCCGGCCGCCGACGCTGTGGGTGTTGACGGCGATGTGGAGCCGGTTGTAGGTGACGGTCAGCTCGGCGTGGTGGTTCAGCTCCTCCTGCACGGCGGCGACGTGCGTGAGCAGCGCGACGGCCGGCAGGTGGCCGGCGAGCGTGTAGCCGCGCTCCAGCCGGTCGTCGCGCACGGTCCAGCCGGGCAGGCCGCTCAGGCACTCGGCGATCTCCAGCTCCGTCAACGGCTGCGGTGCCATGGTGTGTCCCTCCTCCGCGTCGGACGCCGGTGACCAGCCTAGGACGGCGCGCGGGTCGTCGCCCGCGGGCGGGGTTCGGCGGGGTGGGCCGCCGCCTCGGCGAGCCAGCGGCGCAGCACGCGGTGGACGGCCTCGGCGCCCACCAGCTCGTCGTCGGGCGGGGACAGCGCGAGGGGCGACATCAGGAAGGCCCGGCTCTGCTCGCCGCCGAGGCCGCCGTGTGAGCCGAGCTGGTCCTCGAAGGCGTGCACCTCGCCGGTGTCCGGGTCCACGGCGGAGTTCACCATGATGTCGGCGGCGTGCGGGAAGCCGGCGGTGCGGCGGACGGCGTCGGCCGCGCCGGGGCCGAAGGGCGCGAGGGGGTCGGCGCCGAGCACCTCGCCGGTGGCGAGCCGGTGCTGGGCGCCGCCGGCGCCCAGCACCACGGGGCCGTGCCGCTCGCTGTGCACCAGCAGGAAGCCGATCCCCCGGTGGTCCGCGAGGGTGCGCAGCAGGTCGGGGTAGCGGGCGGTGATCGCCTCGGCGGAGGCCCGTCCTGGCAGGTCGGGGAAGGAGATCAGGCCGAGGTTCCCCGAGCCGAGCACGATGGGCGCGCCGCGCCCGCGCGCCGGGCCGCCGGGCGGCTCGGGCGGCTCCTCCGGGCGGTGCAGCGCGACCCTGGCCACCCCGCGCGCCTCGGCGCCCGCCGGCTCGCGCTCCCCCGCGGCGCCGGTCCTGCACGCCTGGCGCGGCACGGGGGGTCGGCCGCAGCCGGCGCGCACCAGTTCCTCGAGCGAGAGGCCGTACCTGGACCTGAAGGTCTCGCCCTGGCTCTGTCCGTGGTCGGAGAGCAGCACCAGGTGGTAGGGGCGCGGCGCGTACCTGATGGCCTGGGCTATCGCGGCCACGCAGCGGTCGATGCCGGCCAGCACCTGCCGGGTGTCCCGGCCGCGCGGGCCCGAGTGGTGGGCGACCTCGTCGTAGGCGACGAGGTCGGCGTAGACGGCGGTGCGCCCGTTGATGATGTCGCCGGCTACGGCGGCGGTGACCACGTCCCGCTGGACGACCGTGGCGAAGGCCCTGATCAGCGGGTAGAGGCCGCCCCTGGCGACGCGGGGGTGCTCGCCGCGCAGCCGGGCGCCGAGCGACTGGCCGACCTCGCGCGCCAGCTCGGCGAGGAAGGAGAGCGCGGTGCGGGCGGCGTGCGCCGGGTCGGAGAAGTAGGCGAAGTAGCCGGCGCGGGAGCGCTGGCCCGGGCCGCGCCTGGCCACCGAGAGCACCAGCGCCACCTGGTCGGCGCCGCCGCTGAACAGGTTGCCGCGGCTGGCGCCGTCGTGGGCGAGCAGTCCGGGGTGGCCGCTGCGCGCGGTGGCGCGGCGCTGGAGTTCGGCGGCGCTCGACGGCCGGTTGCTGACGATCAGCTCGCCGGTGTCCTTCTCGTACCAGCGGAAGGCGGGCACGTCCTCGTTGCTGCCGTGCAGGATGGCGAGCTGGGAGGCGCCGGTCTGGCTCGACCAGTCGGTGCGCCAGGGCGTGAGCCGGTGGGTGGTGCCGCACAGGGCGGCGAGCGTCGGCATCAGGGGGCGCTCGCCGGCGATGGCCTCGCACAGCAGCTCGTAGCCGACGCCGTCGAGCTGGAGGAAGACGGTGCCGGGGGTGCCGGAGGGGGGCGCGGGCTGGCCCCGGGTGGCGCGCCAGCCGGCGAGCCGGCGCATCCTGCGGCGCTGCGCGCCGGTGTCGCGGACGGCGAGCAGGGTGCTGGTGCCGGAGGAGGCGATGGACATCACGGCGGCCACCACGGCGGCGACGGCGGGGCTCGCGGCGCCCCGCCCCTCGGGGACGGCGCTGAGCGCGAGCAGCAGCAGCGAGCCGTTGAGCAGGAAGACCAGCAGGCCGAGCACCAGCGCCGGCACGAGCAGCAGGGCGCGCACCAGCCAGGGCCACACCAGCGCGTTGAGCAGGCCGAAGAAGCCGGCGCCGAGCGCGGCGGTGAGGCCGAGCCGGGTCAGGCTGTCGCCGTCGGCCGACTGGAGGCGGAAACCGGGCAGCAGCAGCGCGAGCAGCACCATCGTGAGCGTGCTGACCGCCCAGACCGCGAGCACCCGCAGCAGCGCGGCACCCGCGCGCCAGGCCGTGACCGGCATCGCGCCTCCTCCCTTGCTGGCTTCGACGACCGCTCTCCCATTCTCCCTGCCCCGCCAAATCATCCCCTGGCGTCCCCTTCGCCCCACCGGCCACGGTGGCCTCGCCGGCCGAGCGCGGCGGCCTGGCATCCTGGAAGGCGACGGCCGTCCGAGGAGCGTCCGGCGGCCGGGAGGAGTTCCTGATGCCGGTGGAGATCACCTGGTGGGGCCACGCCACCGCGACGGTGCGGGACTCCGGGACGACGGTGCTGACCGACCCGGTGCTCACGCTGCGCTGCGCCCACCTGTGGCGGCGCCGCGGCGCCCTGCCGCCGCCGGCCGCGCACCGCGCGGACGCGGTGCTCGTCTCCCACCTGCACGCCGACCACCTGCACCTGCGCTCGCTCTCCCGGGTCGCCGCCGGCGCGCTGCTCGTGCTGCCGCGCGGCGCGCTGCGCGCGGTGCCGCGCCTGCGGCGGCTCGCCGCGGGGCTCGAGGTGTGCGAGCTGACCCCGGGGGACAGCGTCCCGGTGGGCGGGGTGACGGTGCGGGCGGTGCCGGCCGCGCACGACGGGCGGCGGCTGCCGTTCCTCCCGCGCCGGATCCAGCCGCTCGGCTATGTGATCGAGGGGGAGGCGAAGACGTACTACGCGGGCGACACCGACCTGTACGAGGCCATGGCCGCGGAGACGGGCCCGGTCGACACGGCGCTGCTGCCGGTGGGCGGCTGGGGGCCGCGCCTCGGGCACGGCCACCTGAACGCGGAGCGTGCGGCCGAGGCGCTGGTCGCGCTGCGCCCGCACAGCGCCGTGCCGGTGCACTACGGCACGTTCTGGCCGGTGGGCATGGCGGCGGTGCGGGCGTACGAGTTCCACTCGCCGGGGGACGAGTTCGTGCGGCACGCGGCGCGGCTCGCGCCCGGGGTGCGGGTGCACCGGCTCGGCCACGGCGAGAGCGTCCGGCTGGCGGTGACCGGCCGGTGAGCGCGATAGCCGCGACGGCCGCCGCCACCGAGGCCGTCTCCACCAACCCCGCCCCGCAGGTCGTGGGCTACCCCTCGTTGTTCCTGCTGGTGCTGCTCGGCGCGCTGCTGCCGGTCGTGCCCACCGGGGCGCTCGTCAGCTCGGCCGCCGCCGTGGCCCTGCACCACCCGCGGCCCGCGCTGCCGACACTGCTGGTCTTCCTGGTGGCGACGGCGGCCGCCTTCCTCGGCGACGCGCTGCTGTACTGGCTCGGCCGGCGTGGCGTGCGCTCCCGCAACGGCTCCCGCTGGCTCGACCGGATGCACCAGCAGGTGGCGCCCGAGCGTCTGGCCAGGGCCAGGGCGCGGCTCGCGGCCGGCAGCACCACGGTGCTGCTGGTGTCCCGCCTGGTCCCGGCCGGCCGGATACCGGTGATGCTGGCGTGCCTGCTGGCCAGGATGCCGATGCGTGCCTACCTGCGGGCCGACCTGCCGGCGGCGCTGGCCTGGGCGGCCACCTACCAGCTGCTCGGCATGCTGGGCGGGGCGCTCTTCCCGCACCCCTGGCAGGGGGTGCTCGCGGCGGTCGTCCTCACGCTGCTGGTCGCCGCCGCGCCACCCGCCTGGCGCCGACTGCGCCACCCGCGCGGCGGCCACCCGGCGCCGGCCAAGCCGAGCTAGTCGCCGCTGGTTCCCGTCAGGATCCGGGAGCCGCCGACCGGCAGGTCCCAGAGGTCCTCGGGGCGGCGGCCGGCGTCCCGCCAGGCGGCCCGCACCCTGGTCAACGGTTCGAGCGGCGGCTCGGCCGAGAGCGCGAAGGTGGCCCAGTGCATCGGCGCCATTCGGGCCGCGCCGACGTCGCGGCAGGCGCGCACCGCCTCCTCCGGGTCGGTGTGCACGGCCCGCAGCAGCCAGGGCGGGTCGTAGGCGCCGATCGGCAGCAGCGCCACGTCGATGCCGGGGAAGCGGGCGCCGATCTCCGCGAACCAGTGCCCGTAGCCGGTGTCGCCGGCGAAGTAGACCCGGCGGCCCGCCGGGTCGGTGAGCAGCCAGCCGCCCCACAGCGTGCGGCAGGTGTCGGTCAGGGTCCGCTTGGACCAGTGGTGGGCCGGCACGAAGTCCAGCCGGACGGCGCCGTCGGGCGCCGGCAGTTCGACGGCCTCCCACCAGTCGAGCTCGGTGGTGCGGTGGAACCCGCGACGCCGGCACCAGGCCCCGAGCCCGGCCGGCACGAACAGCGCGGTGTCGCGCGGCAGCCGCCTGAGGGTGGGCGCGTCGAGGTGGTCGTAGTGGTTGTGCGAGATCAGCACGGCGTCGATCGGCGGCAGGTCCTCCCAGGCGACGCCGACCGGCGTCAGCCGGGGCGGCGTGCCGAGGATGCGGCGCGACCAGACGGGGTCGGTCAGCACGGTGAGGCCGCCGATCCCGACCACCCAGCTCGCGTGCCCGGCCCAGGTCAGCGCGACGGTACGGGCGTCCGGCGCGGGCAGCGGCGCCGGCCGGTACGGCAGCGCGCTCGCCTCGCGCAGCGCGGTGGCCGGGGGGCGCAGCGCGCCGTGCCGCAGGGCGCGGGCGAACGGCCGCAGCCCGGGGAGCGGCGACGTGAGCCGGTCGGCGAAGCCGCGCGGCCAGGTGCGGCGCTCGAACAGCGGCCGGGGCTCGGCCGGCGCGGGCCGGTCGGCCCCCGCGGGGTGCTCGGTCCGTTCCGTCATAAGGACCAGATCAGCACGCGGCCCGCGCCCGGCAATCCAGCGCGCCGGACCGCTGGGCCATGCCGGTGAACGTGTCCACACTGCGGAATGGACTTGCTCGACATGCGAGACAACAGGCAGGCTTCGCACATGTCGGAAGCCGTGTACACCCATGGACACCACGAGTCGGTGCTGCGGTCACACCGCTGGCGCACCGCGGAGAACTCGGCCGCCTACCTGCTGCCCGAGCTGGGCCCGGGGCTCTCGCTCCTCGACGTCGGCTGTGGCCCCGGGACCATCACCGCCGACCTGGCGGCCCGGGTCGCCCCCGGCCAGGTGACGGCCGTCGACCAGGCGGCGGACATCCTCCGGACGGCGCGCGCCGAGGCCGAGTCCCGTGGCCTGACCAACCTGCGGTTCGCCACGGCCGACGTGCACGCCCTGGACTTCCCCGACGACTCCTTCGACGTGGTCCACGCGCACCAGGTCCTGCAGCACGTCGCCGATCCGGTGCGGGCGCTGCGCGAGATGCGGCGGGTCTGCCGCCCCGGCGGCGTCGTCGCCGTCCGGGACGTGGACTACGCGGCGATGACGTGGTTCCCCGAGGTGCCGGGGCTCGCCGACTGGCTCGACCTCTACCGCCGCGTCGCCCGCGCCAACGGCGGCGAACCGGACGCCGGCCGCCGTCTGCTGTCCTGGGCACGCGCCGCCGGCTTCACGGACGTCCGCGCCTCGGCCACCACGTGGTGCTTCGCCACGCCGGAGGACCGTGCCTGGTGGGGCGGCCTTTGGGCGGACCGCACACTCTCCTCGGCCTTCGCCGAACGGGCGGTCGCCGACGGCCACGCGACGCAGTCCCAGCTGGCCGAGCTCGCCTCGGCCTGGCGCGCGTTCGCCGCCTCCGAGGACGGCTGGTTCACCAGCCTCCACGGCGAACTCCTCTGCCACGCCTGACACCCACCCGGCCGGTCTCCCCCACCCACCCGCGCTTTTCGCGCGAAGCGCGCGAGGTGGGCCTGCGGCCGTGCGGTGCCGCGCCCACCCACCGCCCTTGGCGGTGGCCTTGCGCGGCAGCCGCAC